>NZ_QUSX01000001.1:1872648-2184756 GCF_003933245.1 Maribacter algicola | reverse complement strand
GCCCAGCGTTTCGCTAAGCGGGTGCAAATATACGACTGTTTTGTTACCCGGCAACTTTTTGGGAAGAAAAAAAAACTTTTTTTCAGGCCCAACGGCAAGACAAAAAACATCAATGAACGTTCGCACCATGTGCTCCCGAACGCCGCCAAAAAAAAGCTCCAACGGCTAACGGGCTGCAAATGTATGACCGTTTTTTAATTCTACAATAACTAAATCAAAAAAAAATAAAATTATTTTAATTATTTTTATAAATATCTGATTTTCAATTTTTTAAATTTTGAAAAAATGACTATGATTATCATAAACCGATAAAGCCTTGTATATCAATTATCTATTGAAAATCGTTAATTCGGCACAAGCACAAGAGCTTATATTACAGCTAGTTAAAATGCGTGTTTTCTAGGAAAAGAAATTCCAAACAAGGCCGAATCTAATCACAAAGTCTCGATATGGATAATTTGGAGCTGAATAAAAATTATATCCACTAAAGGATGAATTGAAATGTTCTGCCTTTAAAAAAATCCGAGTTTGCTGAATCCTGGCATTTATGAAGAAATCCAATAAGGGAAAACCTCCCAATTCTTCCGTATCCTGAACAAAGAATTCACCCAAAACAGGATTATAGCCGTTCATATTGTATTTTGTAAAGTACTTAAATGTCACCCCAGTTTGCAAATACATGGCCTTTTTAAAAACATCCGAGGAAAAATAGAGACTGTTCCTTGTGATCAGTTGGGGAACGTTCAAAACATTGGCTTCCTGCGATACCGTTTGATACATGACCGTATTGTTCAACGCGAACTTGCCAAGCCTGAATTCTTTGGCATACTTTAGCTTTAAATAGGAAATGCCCGTATCTTCCTGAAAAGGCCTTATGGCAGCTTGTTCCGCTCCTTCCGTAACTTCTATCACGGGGTCTGCCGCGAAATATGCGTAATTGTCCAAGTTTGTGTATTTGGCGGATATATTACCGAATAATTCCGAGTCAAGGGCAACTTCCAAACTATTGACCCTTTCCTTCTTAAAAATTGCCGTATTCTGCCAGTTATAATTTAGGTATTCGCTTTGATACAAGAGAAAATTAAAATTGGGCATCCTGGAAGATGAATGTAAATGAACTTTAAACCGATTCTTCTCGTTTAATCTGTAGCCCGCCGAAGCATTCAATATATTGCCCGATAAATCACCTGATAGATTATACCTAAAAGCACCTTGGAGTTCAAAACCGCCAATTGTCTTTTCATAATCGGCACCTAGGGCCAATTCCGTTCCATTAAGTTGGTTGCCGATTTCCTGTCCGCCTTCGGTAAAAAACACACTATTAAAAAAATAATTGTAGTGGAACATGTTTACATTGCCCTGCAACCTTCCCAAGGTCTTATTATAAAACTCAAGGCGTACTTGATTATACGTTGTCTTAAGATTTGCCTTGTCGTTTACGGGCGATAGGATAAGATCTCCAAAATAGGCATCCCCAGACGTTTGTAAAAATTGGTAATATTTGGTTTCATACCCAAATGTATGGCCCAAGGACAAAGAGGTTCTTTCCACATAGCTAGAATCCCTGTTCCTACGAATCAATTTATAGGCGTGTTCCAAATAATAGCGTTTACCCAGTACAATATTATCTGCATCATCGAAGCGAACATCCACTTTGGGCCTATCCCTAAATTCCGGGTCGCCTGCTTCAAACTGAAGTTCCTTTTCTATGAGTCCACCATTCTCTTGGGATTTGATATCCTGGGCGGCAATATGGGCCCTTAGAATATATCTTCCATTCTTGGATTGATAATTTGTAGTCGTTGTAAAATTCCCGGATTGAATCTGGTTGGAATTATATTTTCCCAAGGACCTATGGCCTTTATAGCCAATTGAGAAATTCAACCTTCTAGAAGTATTGAATGTAAGCATAGCATCCAATAATTGACCTTGCTCCAAGGTCGTTTTGAAAAGTATATCGGTCATGGGAGTAGGTACGTTATAATAATGAATGTCCTCCACTTCCCAATAGTCGAAATGTTTGGCCTTTGCGCCCAGGTTTGGATACAAAGTGGCCCTTTCAAAATCCAAACCAAGGTTATTATACGTTTGTCCAATATTGGAAAACGGCATCAATTCAAAATCATCCCTTCTTAAATAATTGTACTTATACTCTTTTTTAATTGTTAATGTGGTGTCCAAATAGGTAGTATCCCTTGAAAATGATATGATCTTATAGTCCTTTATGGTTATCTCATTGATACTGTCCCTAGCCAATTTAGGTTTTGGAAGTGGCTTTCCCTTCCTTTTTGTGTAAAGGGAATCCGTTTTGGAAATCGAATCTTTGACTTTACCATCGACTTCCTCCTGCTGGGCACTTAGGGAAAAAGTAAGACTGCTTAAGAAAACTAAGAGGAAATACTTCATGCATACTTTTATCAAGCGCAAAGTTAATTTTTTTGTTCCTAAGTAAATGTGAAAGTTTAAGACAAAAAAAAGCCCCAAAATTGGGGCCTTATATTTAAAATATCCTTTTCTCTATTCGAACGGAACTACCAAATCAGAACTTTTGTTCGCAACTAAAATTTGGTTCAAATCAATAATTGTTGTCGCAACCCCAGAACCGGGCTCATAAGTAATAGCGTCCAAATCATCAACCACAGCCTCTATAAAAGAAGGAATAACAGCAACTGTTCCCGGGTCGCCCTCATTAATGTTTTCATTCAATAGTATTTCATTTTCATCAATAACAAGTTTGACTCCCATGTCAACCAATCTTATGCCCTCAGAAATAAACACTTCTTGTCTAGTTCTATATAAAAGCTCTAAGCCAGCATCATCATCTTGCATTGAAACTATATCATCTTCTGTTAATGAAGTACCAGAAACTGACGGTACATCTACATCTCCAGATTGACGATCTAAAACCAATCCCTCTCTACCATTAACAACAATGGAGGAGTCATCTGGCCTTGAACCTTCATCAACCTGAGATCTTTGTTCTATGGAATCATCAATAGTACGGACCTCCCTAGTACCGATAAGGTCCAACAAAGAAGATAGATTAGTTCTCGCAGTAACAATATCGTTATCGGCCAAGGCTGCCTCCGCCAATATAAGATAAGCCTCTTCTGCTTTCATATAATGAACTGGCGCATCCTCATTTGGATCTAAGAACGAATATTTTGGATCCAGAAAATCAAGTGTTGGAAGCGGTTGTAAATCATCGAAAGTTGCCCTCTCATAGAGTGCGTCCTCAAAGGTATTACTTGGTCCATTGGATTCATCGAACCTTACAGTTCTATCAAAAGATGGATTCAAGGCCAAAGCCGCTTGTGCAGCTGATACAGCCTCAGCTTTATTACCCAAATAGTAATTGGCCCTAGCTTTTGCCAAATGATACTCCGGTTTAGCGCTAATAGAAATAGCTACATCAAATGCTGCAATGGCATTTAAATAATGTTGCTCTGACGATATTGGAACACCCACCGGTTCCGCAGGCAATGCGGAAAAGTACATGCCTGAAAACAAATAGGCAAGCCCTTCGAAATAATTGAATTCGGCCTCGGTTGCCGCATCATAGTTAGGATCTCCTGGACCAACCTCGTTTATGCCAAAAATGGCAAGCTCCCTTAACCTTTGAATATCGCGTTGCGTATCTCTCATATCCGGATCGGTAATCTGAATTTCCAATCCATCCATAAATTGATTAAAAAATGTTTGTGTATTCACGTAATTATCAGAACCTAATTCAGCTAATGTTAGTGTTTCCTGAAAAACCAAAGCTAGCTGCCTTTCCAGACCTGTAAGCCAAATGGAGGCAGAGTTAGGTTGCCCAACAACTGAGGCTTCTGATAGATTAGGGTTTTCAACTTCCTTAAAGTCTACTACATCCCCAAAATCACCGGTACAGCTAAATACTAAAATAGCCGTAAATGATATTATTAGTTTTTTCATCTTTTCAATTTTTTATTAAAATTCAAACCTCATCGAGGCAATATACGTTCTTGGTGCAGATTCTGTACCATAGGCAAATCCGCCACTAGCAAAACCATTTTGAGCTGAAATACCAGAACCTGTGGTCTCTGGATCAAATGTACCCGCTGTCCAGTTAAATGGGTTTGTTACGTTAAGACCCAATCTAATATTACTGAATAAAGGTTTTGCAATATCTCCTAGGTTATAAGATGCCCCAATGTTCCTAACTTTTAAGAAATCATTATCAAAGACAAAGAAATTAACATAATTGAAAGGTGATGTCGTACCTATCAAATCTTCTGGAATACCAGTATCGTCCGTACCTCTCAAATGTCTCAATAAGAAACTTAAATCTGTTATTTGTCCTCCAAATTGATAATCTGCGGTAGCAAAAAGATTAAAATTACCCCATGTATAGTTGAATCCCATAGAACCGAAATTAGGGGCAAACGTATCTCCCAAAGCTGTATTTGGTTCAAATGTATATGTTCCATCATCTTGTAGAACTGCGACCGTACCCCTAAGGTAACCCAAACTTTGTCCTTCCTCAACTACGGAGCCCAATACTGTAAATCCACCAACTACAAATGCAGGTGCGCCACCAGCATCTGTAACTATGTTCTCGTTCGTATTATATGAAAGATTTATACTAAGATTATGTTTTTCTGTTTGAATTGGCGTAGCCGTTAAAGCAAACTCATAACCTTTGTTCTCAACTTCACCAATATTCTGGATTTGGTTCGCCTGTCCAGATGATGGTGGATCTTGTGGCGTGAACAAGGCATCCTCGGTTATTCCGATGTACCTCGTACCGCTCAAGAACAACCTGTTGCTGAAAAACCCAAGTTCTACGCCAAATTCAGTTGTCTTAACTCGCTCTGAAACCAATTCATCGTTTCCTTGGTTATCAAATGTAAATGAAGGACCACCTAAGAATGGGTTTTGAGCAAATGTTCTATCCTGCGAGAAAGGTTGTGCAAAATTTGTTGCCTCACCATAATTTGCCCTCAACTTAATGGTAGAAAGAATATCCTTAAAACCAGAATTTATATAAAAATCATGGTCACTAAAATTATAGGTCAAACCAATTTTAGGAAGTAATAATGGATCTGTGTTGGCACCAGATGCTGTGTTTTGATCTAGTCGACCACCAAATTCCAAGAAAGCCACATCATAAATTCCAATATTCTCTAAAAAGTAAAGACCATAGTTGGCATTTTCAAGGACAAAATCAGAGAAAGTTTGCTCTGAGAAGTTGTTCAAAGAACGTGTTCCGTCCACACCTCCAGAACCATTCAATCTATTCTGTCTATCTGAAGTCCTAAAAAATTGAGCTCCCAGGATAGACACAAAAGAAAAGTTTTCTGTATTTGCTCTATGCGTTAAGTTTAAGTCAGTTGTCAAAGTAAAGGCGGACCTTAACACCCTGGTCAATGAACCTTGGTCTGTAGTTCCTTCTGCAATTGACCCTAGCGCTACCTGCAAGGTATTACTTAGAAGTTCCTCTTGAACCGTATTTCTATTATCAATACCTATTGTAGCGTTAACCTGAAGTGCATCGTTTATGTCATAGATAAATTTATTGGATGCAGTAATCCTGTTGGTACTACTCGTAATATCCACTAACTGACCTATATTCCTATATCTGGCCAACTCACTTTGCCATTCCTCATCCGTAAATTCATCAGTCGCACCTCTTGCAGAACCTTCTAAGTTAGAGAATCTAGAAAAACTTGTATTTGCATTGTAATCCAAATTGGATTCGAAATTTACATAAGAAAAGGAACCTTGATATTGTAATTTATCCGTCACCTTAGCGGTAAGACCAAAAGTAAAAGACCTTCTAATTTGTTCATTGATGTCATTGAAACTGTCATCTTTGTACAAACTACCCCCAAAATTATATGAGAACTTTTCTGAACCTCCGTTAAGGCCCACTCTGTATTCCTGGGACCAACCAGGTTCAAAAATTGCCTCGGCCGTTCTATCATATCTTAAGTAATCAGTCGTTGCTTTGATAACACCCACGTTACTTTCAAAAAAAGCAGAGCTTTTACCATCCTTTCCTTTCTTGGTTATAATTTGAATTATACCATTTGCTGCATCGGCACCATATAATGTGGTTGCCGCACCACCTTTAATATATTCAATCCTTTCTATAGATTCAACTGGGATATCCGCCAGTGCAGACACATTGGCGCCACCAGTGGCAATACCTAGTTGAGGATTTGAGTTCAAATTATCAACGCGTACACCGTCAACAATTATTACCGGTGTTGCAGACGTTGCTGCGGAAATTGGACCTCTCGTTCTAATGATGGCAGCCGTACCAGGCTGTCCTGAACTGAGCCTAATCTGTGCACTCGGAGTTGTAGACTGCAAAATTTGGTCAATCTGATTGGCTGGCAATTTATCAATATCCTCAGAATCCAAAGCATCCACTGTAGTTGAAAGCTTTCTACGTGCTATACCAGATCCTTGACCAGTAACCACCACTTCTTCCAAGGCCTGTGCATCTTCCTGCATTTGGACATTAATTACATTTCCCGATCCAACTGGCATTGTCACGGTCTTTTGTCCGATGTAGGAAAACCTAAGCTGCTTTCCCTCCTCTACATTAATCGAAAAATTACCATCAAAATCTGTTTGAGTACCGTTTGTGGTCCCCACTTCAACAATTGAGACTCCTGGTAAAGGAAGACCGGTTTGATCCGTCACGGTTCCCGTGACATTTTTTTCCTGCGCGTAGGAAAATGTTATGCTTAACACCAATAAAGGCAAAAGCATCCATTTAAACTTCTGTTTCATAGATTTAGTTTTTGAATTAGCAAGCAGCAAAACTCTCCAAAAAAAGGAACTATTCCAAAGTGATTCTTAACCCATAAACTAAAACTGTTAAAATCTAAGTGCGCAATTATCAACTTTTTATAATTTTTGCATTTTTTAACAGAAAAATTTCAAATATTTAACTTTTAAATTATCTATAGAAAATCGATACTTTTGTTAACAAAATACTAATATTTGGAAAATTTTTATCTTTTTTTTAACGAATGTGGAACAGACGAGGCTGGAAGGGGTTGCTTGGCCGGACCGGTTACGGCAGCTGCGGTGATATTGCCAGAGGGTTTTGTCAATACAACGTTGAACGACTCCAAGCTTTTATCCAGTAAGAATAGGGATTTGTTAAAACCTATTATTGAAACACAAAGCCTGGCCTATGGTGTCGCTCATATTCACCCAAAAAAGATTGATGAAATCAATATTCTCAACGCCTCCATTCTCGCCATGCACAAGGCAATCGACCAGCTGAAAGAAATTCCACCATATATTATTGTTGATGGCAACAGGTTTAAACCATACAAAAATATTCAACATACTTGTATCATAAAAGGGGATTCAAAATACATGAATATTGCTGCGGCCTCCATATTGGCCAAAACGGCTAGGGATGCCTATATGGAAGGAATCCATAAGGAGTTCCCAATGTACAATTGGAAACAAAACAAGGGTTATCCCACCAAAGAACATAGGGCCGCCATTAGGGAGTATGGAATAACCAAGTACCATAGAAAAAGTTTTAGGCTATTGCCTGAACAACTTACGCTAGATCTTTAAAAATCATAAATTTGCGAAAAGGCATTTCATGAAGGTAAAGCTACTGCTTACAATTCTAGGTTCCATCTTATTTATCAATTGTTCTACTGAAAAGGATACCAATGCTTCCTCTTTGGTCCTTGTACCTGGGAACGTTCCTTTAATCGTTAAAATAAATGACATGGATACCTTCCTATCTGAAATAGATGGGAATGAGATACTACAGAAGCTTCGGAATTCCAAGGATATTTCCCAATTGATCGACAGGCTCAAACCTTTGGGATATATAAAATCTCCATTGGGAGGGTATCTAGGACTCATGGAAGAAGGAAATAACAGTTTTAGTTTTGTATATATTCCCGTGGATAGTATTCCGCAGGTCGCTTTGGATAGTACTCTGAACAAAAGTGTTGAAAGCATATCAAAAGGGGATTTAAATTTCATTAGATACGAGGTAGATGGTAGTACTTTCTATACTTCGGTCATCCAAAACAAGGAAGTAGTGGGGTCATCGGAAGCCGCCATCGAGTCGGTCTGGAAGCACGTGGAAAATGAGACACCTGTTAAAGGGCAGTTCCTTAAATTCGACAAGATTGGAAACCCTGCAAAATCGGCACAAATCTGGTTGGACCTAAACAATGGTCGGAATCTTTTGAATAGGGTCTTTGGAGTGGAAAGCGAAACCGGGAAAGAGAAGTATTCTGACTGGCTTTCGCTTGATGTGTCGCTGGACAAGGATGCGCTCCTTCTAAATGGCTTAGCTATAGTAAATGATTCACTACCTTCCTTTTTGGGTCTATTCTCGAATACCGGCCCTTTGTCCAATAAAACGAACACCCTTGCACCAAATGGTTTGGATTCTTTTATTTCCTATACGTTTACCGACTTTAAAGATTTCATCAAGAACCAAAAACGTTTTTTTGATGATACGGGAAAAAGGGATTCCCTATTCACGGCCGTGGAGGAAATTGGGATTGGCCAAATGGACACTAATAGGGTATTGCTACTAAAAGCGTATGGAACAGCCAATATTTCGGATTATATACAGAGTATCCAGACCAACTCGATGGAATATCAGGGTAGCGAGATTATAGAATTAGGAAAGGATAGCCTGCTTCGTCAAAGTTTCTATCCGTTAGTCCAAGAATTTGATCCCAATTTTGCATGCGTTCTGGAAAACACCTTCGTATTTTCAGGGTCACGGGAAGGATTGGAAAGGTTTATTGATATGAACAAATCTGGGCAGACCTTTGACAAATCTCTCTTATTTGAAAACATCAAAGATTTAATCACTGAAGAGTCCACGCTATTATCGGTAGCCAATAGCAAAGGTATTGAGGACAATTTAAACCGAACAGGACTGGGAAGCTTATCCCATCTTTTTAAAAATACCGACTTGACCGATTTTCTATTTAGCTCACAGATAGTGTCAGATGCCGGTTTTCTGCACACCAACTATTTAATAAAAAAGATAAACGCTACCGGGAATAAATCTGGTACTTTGGAGATGTTCAGGGTCCAGTTGGACTCCGATATCTACCTAAATCCGCAATTTTTCACGAATCACAGAACCCATGGAAAGGACATCGTTGTGCAAGACCAAGACAATGTGCTTTATTTGATTACAAACAAAGGAAAGGTTATCTGGAAAAAGGAACTCGAAAGTGCCGTTCAGGGCAAAATCCACGAAGTGGACATTTATAGGAACGGGAAATATCAATTGGCTTTCACGACCAATAACCGGTTTTACATCATTGACAGGAATGGTAAGGAAGTGGCACCATTTACCTTTAAATATGATGGAGGAAACCTGAATCCCTTGGCGGTCTTTGACTATTCAAACAACAAGAACTATCGATTTGTGGTCACACAAGGTACGAAGGTTTATATGTATAATAACGAAGGGAAAATTGTTAGCGGCTTTAAGTATACCAACGCGGAAGATACCATTACCGGGGCTCCCCAGCATTTTGTAATTGGAACCAAGGATTATTTGGTTTTCAAATTGGCCAATGGACTTTTAAAAATTCTAGACCGAGTTGGAAATGACAGGATAAAGGTTAAGGAAAAAATTTCCTTTTCGGAGAACGAGGTTAAGGTTCATCAGAATAAATTCATAGTAACCTCCAAAGACGGTTTGCTTCACGAAATAGAACCCACGGGAAAAATTGGAAAATCCAGTTTGCAGCTCAATGCAGATCATGGATTTGATGCCACATCAAGAACTTTGGTAATCATGGACGACAACGTTCTGTCAATTAGAGGAAAAAAAGTGGAATTGGAGCTTGGTGTCTATACAAAACCCGCCATTTTCTATTTGAACGATAAGATTTATGTATCGGTAACAGATATACAAAATCTAAAGACCTACCTTTTCGATAGCCAGGCAGAACCCATAGTTGGATTTCCTGTGTTTGGAGCCTCAAGCATAGATATGGCAGATATGGACAATGACAACAAACCAGAACTTTTGTTGAAAGAACAGGACAACTCCATTACTGTTTATAAAATACAATAGACATTGCAATTTATACATCTTGGCACTCCTGGCATACAGGTTTTTATACTATCAATAAGATTTTATATCAACAAATGTGTTAACCTTTTTATATTGACTATATTAAGCTACGAAGACATTAAAATTTAAATGATGAAAATTGATAACACGGCAAGAAGATTTGTGTTGCCCTTTATGGTTTTTCTAGCCTTCTCATCAACAGCTAACGCACAACTCCTAAAAAAGCTGGGAAAAAGAGCCGAAAAAGCTGCGGAAAGGGCTGTAGAAAGAAGGGTGGACAAAGAGGCCACGGAAAAAACCGATCAGGTTTTGGACAGTATTTTAGAACCTGGTTCAAAAAAGGGAGGTAACCTTCAAGTACCCAATAACAAAGAACCCGAAGTAAACTCCAAAGAAAACAAACGTACTTCTGAAAACCCACCTGAAGTTAGTTCAGAAGGTCCTAAAAGTTTGGAGGTCTACAGCAAGTTTGATTTTGTTCCGGGAGACGAACAATTGTTCTTTGATGATTTTGCCAATGACTTTGTAGGCGACTTTCCGGCAAGGTGGAACACCAATGCTGGAGGCGAAGTGGTTATTCTAGGGGAAGACTCTGAAAAATGGTTTAAGTTAAAGTCTGGTTATAATATCTTTTTTATACCCAATGTGCCCAATCTACCAAATGACTATACGATAGAATTTGATGTTAGAGGGCTTGGGATGGAAAAATCATCCTCAACGGCCCGTTTAAGAATAGACCTCAGTGAGGACGGCAAATTTGATGAAGGAGAAAACTTCGTTCAGGCGAGCATACCTTTCTGTCAATATACACCGGTTGGGGTAACCGTAGAAAACAGAAGGAACAATAAACGAGAAATTTACAGTACGGTCGAGGCGGATTTGCGCAAGGCTGTTACGGAAGGTGCCCATATCTCTATTGCGGTGAACGATGAACGTTTTCGTCTTTGGGTCAATGAAACCAAATATATAGATGTTCCAAAGGCCGTTCCGCTGGAAAAATTACGCACTCTAAAGTTTCATGCCAATAATTTTAATGACGGCACGGAACAAGTATTTATTACCAATCTAAAAGTTGCCAAAGGCGGTGAGGACTTAAGGAGAAAGCTTTTGTCCGAAGGAAAAATATCCACCAACGCCATCCTTTTTAATTCTGGGTCTGATCAATTAAAGCCGGAGTCCATGGGTGTCATTCGGCAAATATTCCAGGTTTTGGAGCAAGACTCCAGCATCAACCTTAAAATAGTGGGTCATACGGACAGCGATGGTGCCGAAGATGCGAACATAAAACTTTCCAAAAGTCGCGCAGATGCCGTAAAAAAAGCCCTTGTTTCCGTGTATGGAGTGGATGCCGGTAGGCTTTCCACAGATGGAAAGGGAGAATCAGAACCTGTAGGGGACAACAAAACAAGCGATGGCAAGTCGCAAAACAGAAGAGTAGAATTTATCAAACTTTAAAACAACTATAAAAAATGAAAATCAAGTTCCTTTTTTTCTTTATCTTCCTTTATGGCACTTCACTTATGTTCGGCCAAAATGCCTGTAGTAAATACTACCCCATGGAAGAGGGCAGTACTTTTCAATACACCATGTACGACAAAAAGGACAAAGTAGAAGGTGTCACGGACTATGTTGTTTCCAACGTAGAAAATGATGGGGGCAATACCAAAGCAACCATGAAACTGACCTATACCGATGACAAAGGGAAAAATGTTATTGAGTCAGATTATAATATAACCTGTACCGGAAACGGTGTGAAAATCGACTATGAGAGCTTGTTTCCCTCTGAAATGAAAAAGCAATATGAGGACATGGGAATGGACATGCAGATTACCGGTACAGATATCGAAATCCCAAATGATCTCTCCGCTGGGCAGACCTTGGACGATGCGAATATAAGCGTTACCATGGATATGGGTGCGATGAAGATGAAGATCAACGTGGATACCTTTGACCGCAAAGTAGAGAAAATGGAAACGGTTACCACTCCAGCGGGTACCTTTGATTGCTATTTAATTACAGAGAATAGTAAATCCAAGGTGATGATGGCCAATATGGAAATGAGCAATAAGGTTTGGATTTCAGAAGGTGTAGGCATGATAAAACAGGAAACCTATGGTAAAAATGGAAAGTTGATGAGCCGCATGGAATTGACAAAATTTAGTAAATAACAACCATTAATACAATAAATATGAAAGCAAAATTAACCATAGCAGGATTGTTCCTTCTTTTCCTCACCTCCTGTATCAAAGATTATTATGGAGGTGGTGGCGGCAATGAAGAAATTGAGTTAACCTCGGAAAATTATCTTTATGAGGGAAGTATTGAAAAATACAGCCTCGAAAATCGCATTATGGAAATCGATGACCACTTAAATCAAAAAGACGAATTGCATCCTGACGAGGTTGATGCTTTACTCCTGGAAAAAGAGCAAACCAGCGAAAGAATAAGTATTTTAGAAGGTTTGGAAAAAGTATTGTTCGGCATTGTCCCTCCAATTCCCTGCGATATGCCCAATAACAAATGCGTACCAAAGAATCTACGATATATTTTGACGGATTTAGGGACGGAAGAAATATCTGTTCAAGTTTTCAATGCTAACCAAGAGCTTGTCGCAGAGACAAATGAATTGAGTCCGATGCCCGATTTGGATGGCTATAAGTATACTGAAATTTCAGTGCCAGAAGAATCCGGGGTTCTCTACTTTAGTATTGTAAAAATCGATTCCAAAGGAATGGAAACAGTTTATTTCCAAAAACTTGGTGAATAGGAAAGATCAATTTTATTATATTGGCCTTCAGATATGAAGGCCTTTTTTTTTCTGATATTTTTAAACTTTCTTTTAGTTGTCTACCTACAGGCACAACAGTCCCCATTGGGCAAAATCGCCTCTCTAAATACCCAAGCCGAATCCTATTATTATTCCGAGAAAGATTCTGCCAATTTTTATTATTTCCAAATCCTAGAGATTCAAAAAGAAAAGAAAGATCTGGATGGCATGTTGGAAACCTATTTTAATCTAGCAGGAGTGGCCAGTTATCATGCGGATCTTCATCAAACGGTATTTGTTTTGGGAAAATTGGATTCGTTATTATTCAATTCACACCAAAAAAATACGATAAGCTCTATTGAAAACAGAAATTATCTAAAATACTTTAAAGGAGATTATTTATATAAGTTAAACCAGAATAACAAGTCCATTGAAATTTTTAGAAATCTGATTGATGATATAGAAAATGTCCCCATATCTGAACGGACTCCTACAATGAACGGTTTAATGACCGCTGCCTATGGGTTTTTAGGAAAAATGTATATGCTTGAAGGGCAATATGCAAGATCCAAGGAAATTTATGAGCGAAATATCCGCGAACTTTCAGAGAATATGGAAGGCAATGAAGAATCTCTCTATGACCACTATAATCTTTTGGCACAAGTATTACTAAAAGAAAAAAAGTACCACGAAGCTAATAACTATCTCCTACGGAATTTTAGGTACAATCTCGAGAACGATAACCAAAACTCTTTGGTCTATGGAGGGTTTTACCTAGCGGAGAGTTATTTAAACCTATCTCAACCAGATAGTGCCCTTGTTTTTTTAAACAAGATTGAATCCACAGTACAAAAAAATCCTGTTTTCAATTCTTTGTACCAACTTCGTAAAGCAGATGTTTTGGAAGCAGAGAATAAATATGATGAGGCACTCTCCTTATTGGAAGGCACACTCACGTCTTTCACCAATTTAAATGACCAAACCTTCACTAGGGAACATGAAATTTATCTAAAAATTGGTGATCTAAATCGACAAATTGGCAAGAAAGAAAGTGCCCTTGAAAATTATAAACTTTCCCTAAAAACGCTTAAAACATCAGGAGCCGAGGCCATTAATGCTTTGGCTATCTACAAGAGAATAGCAGAAATATATAACGAACAGAAATCTGCTGACGGCTATCAAAAAAGTATAGAGACCGCTTGGAGGGGAGCAAATCTAATTGATTCCTTGAGGCCCAGTTTTACGGGAAGCGAAGATAAATTTCAGCTCATTGAAAATGCCTTTCCCTTATTTGAATCTGGATTGGAGGCTTATTACCAATTGACCGTTTTGGCACCAAGTGATTCTTTAGCAAGTAACATGTTCCACCTGATGGAAAAAAGCAAATCCGTGGTTTCTTTAGAATCATTGATGGCGACCAATGCAACCCGATTTGGACAAATCCCGGAACAGTTGATCGAACAGGAGGAATTATTGAAAGGACAAATTCTAATTTTAGAAAAAGCCGTACAAAGAAATACGGATTCTTCCTCTGAAAGCACTCAAGAACTTTTCCAGCGCAAAGAAGAATACCAGCAATTGATTGCAAGAGTGGAAAAAGAGTATCCCAAATACCATCAGTTAAAATATAATACTCAAACCACTTCTATTGATGTTCTGCAAAAGGTACTTGATCTTGATCAAGCATTTATTTCCTACTTCTATGGGGAACGGGCTATTTATGGAATATCCATTAGTAAAAACCAGGCCCAATTGGCTAAAATTGAATTGGATCAAACACTAGAAAAATCCATTGAAGAATTCAGAAAGATGGTTGCGGACCCCAAGTCGGATATTGATGCCCTTAAAAAAGTTGCGACAGGACTATATGCAAGTCTTTTGGCACCGGTACTTCCAAAAAGAAGTAAAAAATTGATCATTGCCCCAGATGGACCCTTGAACTATATTCCCTTTAGTGCGCTTATTGATCCTGAAAAACCGGATTCTTTTTTAGTTCTGTCCAAAGCTGTTTCGCATATCAATAGTGCCACTTTATTCATGCAATTGTTGAAACGAAATGTAAACAATGGCAAACTGTTGGCCTTTGCCCCCAGTTTTCAAGGGCAGACCATAGAGCCCGGAATCACTCGAAACAGTCTTTCACCCTTGCCCCACAATAAGGACGAGGTAATGGCCTTGAGCCAATTATTTGACGGTTCCATATTTGTACAGAATGAGGCCAGTCTTCAAAATTTTCTAGATCAAGCCGAGAGCTATGAAATTTTACATTTGGCCACCCACGCCGTCTATAATAACGACCAGCCAGATTTTTCTTATTTGGCCTTTAGCCCAAATACCGATAGTTTTCTGCTATACGTCAAGGACTTGTACAATTTACAGATCAATGCGAATTTGGTCACTTTGAGTGCCTGTGAAACCGCTTTGGGCGATTTAAAAAAGGGTGAAGGACTCATTGGCTTGACACGTGGTTTTTTCTATAGCGGTGCCAAAAGTATTACCAGTTCTCTTTGGAACGTAAACGACGCATCGACCACCAAAATGATGGGCGATTATTACCAATATCTGGCCCGGGGCGAGAACAAGGCCGTTGCCCTTCAGATGGCGCAAAAGGATTTTCTTAACCTAAATCGTGAAAACGCCTTGGCCCACCCTTATTATTGGTCAGGTTTTATTTTACATGGCAACCCGGTTAAAATTGCTTCTGGGGGCGCATGGTGGTTTTTAGTATTACCCATTATTATTCTTTTGGCTGTAGCTGTTTTTACTTTTGGCAAAAAAAAAGGTCAAACGGGGTTAGCCTAATTGCGATAAGCAACGAAAGAGAATCTAGAATCTACACGGCTTCCTGAGAAATTCCACAGATTGACTGCGAATCTACCTTGACCATTGGGATATCTACCTATGGTACACATCACCCCCCCTGTTGTATATGAATTTGCCGTTATTATAAAATCGTCATTCTCCGTTTCACCAAGAATTCTAATGGTAAAATTGCCAATATCTACTCTAGAAGCGGTGAAATTGCCAGTGCCCGATAGTATAGTACCATCATCTGCGACAATTCCGTAAGCAATGGGTATCATATTGGCGGCTCCGGTATTTGCGGAATGAACTTCGCCAATTGTTTTTATGTTTCCGTGCACTTCCAATTTTTCAGTTGGACTTGTTGTACCAATTCCTATATCACCATTTGCGGCTACAGTTAATCTAGGTAAAGCAAAGGTGGTCAAGTGCGTCTTGCCCGTACTATTTCCAAAACCCGTTCCTATCTCCATATCATCGTCTCCAGAAAAAATACCTAGGTAACCTTTATATCCACTACTTGTATAAAATGATGTAAAATTATCAGTGGTTGTGGACTCTATTCTTACCGGGCTGACGTTATCACTTGAAATATGTAATGTATTGTTTGGTGCTGTGGTACCAATGCCAACATTGCCTGAATCGTAATAAACATTTTCACCGTTTTCACTCCACAATGAACTGCCAACTCCTCCCGCTCCAATCACCAGATTACCATCGGCATCGGCTACCACATTACGTTCCCCGGCACCAGAAAGACTGTTGGAGCGGATGGTACCGTCAACGTGTAGTTTTTCTTCGGCCTGAAATACTCCAACACCAACATTACCCGTCCTGGATATCATCATTCTGGTGATATCATTTGTTCCTAAAAATAAAGGACCATCCCCTAAGTTTTCAAAAAATGCAATGGGCGAGCCGTCCAAATCGTTTGTAATGCCAACTTTAACACCATCAAATAAATCGGATCCCGAGTTGAAGGTAGTATACTGTGTGCTTGCCGAAGCTGGTCCGTGCACATGAAAAATTGACGACGGTTCAATTCCTATTCCTACCTTTCCGGAGCTATAATAAACATCACTTCCTGTTTGGCTCCAAAGAGAGACTCCTCCCCCAATTCCTGATTCGTCAGTACCCGGCTCCCACAAACTCATAGTCGCATTCCATTTGGGTACCTGCCCGTCGGCGGTGCCCACAAGACCTGTGACCACGCTGCCATCGCCCAACAAGATGCCCGTTTCATTGGTCACGTCAATTTCATTAGTCGGGTCGGCATCGGCATCGGTACCCCCACTGGGGATCGTCACAGTATTGCCGTCGGAAAGACTCAATTCGTTCGTAGCCGCATCAAAACTCAAGGTCTGAAATTCGTTGGTGGGATCGGCATCTGCGTCATTAATATAGGCCGCCAAATCTACCGTACCCAAGCCATTTTCAATACTCAATTGGTCGCCCGTAAGGACCAGATTTTGGTCGTCCGTTCCGCCCCCAACACCGGCATGGGCATCCACATAGGTTTTTACGGCCTTTTGGGTGGGTAAAATTGCATCACTGTTTAAGGCGAAAGTACCATCAGTAGATATATCTTCAACAATGGCTCCATCATTGATTTGTATCGACCCATTTACATGTACTTTTTCCACGGGGGAATGTATTAATTCGTTTCCGTTTCGTTGCCAATGTACATTACCTGCGGCCATGGCAAAAGGCACCCCTCTGATCGGGGTAATACCCATGGACTCACCATTTAAGGAAGTCTCCAAATACGCCGAAGTGCTGCCCCAGGGCAGGTTGTCAAAACCACCCTGTAAGGTAGCCCCTTGACCAATCGCCATGCTAAAAACGCCCTGCGGGTCGGTGGTAAGATCATGAACTTCTGAATAGGCAATCGGTGCGCCCATTCCTCCAAAACGCAAAGCAATGGTTACCGACATTGACGTGTTGACCAGCAACTCTCCATCGGCATCTCGGGCAACCCCTTGGTAGTTAAAACCCTGTTGGGGCATTTCTTGCGCCTTGACCACAGTGCCCATAAAAAGGAATGCCATAAGCAAGGCGTGCATAAAAAGTGTGTAGTAATTTTTCATAATCGTGCTATTTTCTATTTATTTTTTTTATGCGTTGAAACTATTTTGGTTTCTGTATTTTCAGGTGTATTCTAAGTACGCAACCCTTATTATGGGGCACTTATAGGCCCTCACAATAGGCCGATCCCGTGCGGGGGCCATTACCTTTTTCTCTTCATCTTATCTATCATGGCCCATTTCTTTGGTAAAGGCCATGCAACCCTCTTCGATTCCTTCCGAAAAGCACGAGGTAATGGTTTTCGATTTTTGTTTTATCCGCCTTTCCGATTTGGAAACACGACTTATTTGAATGGGGAACATTTTAAAAACTTCGGTGATTGTGTTCATGACTTTGTGGTTTTAAAAATGTTTTATTTGACTATTGTTATGAAAAGTGTTTTTCTTCTTTTTCTCTTATTTTTTGATGACTTTAAACAAATGGGGTTCCGTACCCTCAACATAAACTTGAAGTACATAAAACCCTTTACTCAAGGTTTCCAGATTCATTTGATGCAATGATTGATTTTTGGGCAAGGCGGTATCCATAATTTTTCTATGGTCCATGGCGAATATGGCAGCTCCAAATACAGGTAAACCGCCTGTGGAAATATTAATCTCACTTTGTACAGGATTCGGATAAACCATGAGCCCGTTCAAACTTTGTGTTTCATTGATCGGGATTACTTGCAGTGAACCCGACCAAAAACCCTGTTGCCATTCCTGGGATTTACCAATAGTGCCTACTATAGGTTCGCCCATGGTATAATTAATCTGAATTGAAGCGCCGGATACTGGTTGGCCACTAGCGCCCAGGACAGCTTTTGTGATTTCTTGGGCTATTGTTCCCTGAACAATAAATAAGAGGCTATAAATAAGTGTTCTCATTCTCAGGTTTTTCATTTAATGAAAAACCCGAATAAAGGTTAACAAGGAGAATATGGAAATTTAGTAATTGAAAATGAAGTTTAAGACCTAAGGTTAGACTAATCCAAACGAGAGATAAGTTCCTTGGCCCTTTCTTTACGATAATCAAAATGTGCCACTAGATACATGAGTGAGTTTTTGGCATTTTCCCTATCGCCCATTTTTAAGTAGGCCATTGACATGTACCAGTAAGACTCCGGTATGTATTTTGCCTTATTAGAGATGTTCAAATTCAAAAGTTCGATTGCCTTGCTATATTGTTCCAATTTTAAATGGCACTGCGCTTTGTAAAAATCAATGTACAATTGCTCGGGCATTTCAGAAAAAAGTTGTAGTGCCTGCTCATAATCCTCTGTTTCATAAGCGATAAAAGCCTTGCGCTCCAAGGACTCGGCTTCTTCGCCCCTGGTTATGGAAACTTCGGCATTGGGGTAGACTTGGAAATTTTCATCATACAAGGTATTCAAATTGGGATTGGAAAACTGCAAATATCCAAAGCCAATTAAAATAAGTATAGATGCGGCAACCAACCATTTTCTATAAGTTTTAATACTCTTGGTACTTTTGGAACTAGTGGTAACTTCTTTCTCAAAACCCTTTAGTTTGGATTTCAATTCAGTTCGATGCGATTCACCAATGACTTTTTGAAGATCCAGTTCAAAATCAAATTGATTTTTAAATTCCTTGTCGTTTTGTATAAGGTCATCGAAGAATGCCTTCTCTTCTTGGGTCAAGGAATTTGAAAAATAGCGCTGTATTAATAGTTCTTTTTCCATAATCAATCTGCATCAGCTTTGATACGTTCCTTTAAAGTTTTCATACAGCGGGACTTGGCCGCTTTTACAACATTCTCGTTGTTATAACCTCCAGATTCTACAATCTCCTGGATGGTAAACCCACGATAATAAAACAGGTTCAGTAGTTCCTTACATTGAGTTCCCAACGTCGCAAAATATTTTTGAAGTAGTTTTTGTTCGGCAGAAAGTTCTTCTGCACCCAAACTCAGCTCCTCCAATGATACATCAGCTTTCCCAACAACCTCCATTGGAAAATGCGAACCGACTGTTTTCTTATTTTTTCTCATTCGGTCAAAAATTAAGTATTTACCAATACTGAACAAATAGGTGGAAACACTACTATTCAATTCCGTAAGCTTGCCCTGCATAACGTTGTCGTAAAAAATCACATAAGCATCTTGATAAATGTCTATGTTATCATCTTCGGACAATTGATATTTACGTGCAAAATTCAAGAACTTCTCCCGATTGTCCGTATATATCTCACGTAACAGTTTCTCTGAACCGCTACGTAAATGAACGAGTATTTTGTTTCCCTCTGTTTCCTGCACTTTAATAACCTATGAGTAAAAAGGTTAACACCTTCAATGGCTAATTTAACCTTTTTATGAAAGAATAGTTTGCCTTTTATGGTAAAACAATATCCTTAAAAACCCATGTAATACTTGCCTTACAAGTGCGTTCCCGTTACCCATTTTTTATCTGAAATTTTTTTTAGTTCCTGTTAACCTTCATGGTTTTGTAACATCAATTACTATAATCCAAAAAATTATTGAATAATGAAAACACTCAATACACTGTTTGCTATTTCTGCTTTTTTAATCGCATACACAGCAATGTCGCAAAACAAGAAGGACGAAACCAAAAAGGAGGCACCTAAATCCGAAAATTTTATGGATCTCCAGACGAATACCTTGACCGACCTCTTTGGGTCTGATCTCTCGGGAACGCCAGATGGTAAGCAACTTAACTTCTTAGAATTGCTGGAACAATCGGACTTGCCTGAAGAGCAAAAAAAGGAATGGAGGAACTATTATTATCTGCAGTCCAAGGAGCTTACCCAAAAACAAAAAGATTCCTTGTCACTAGCACTTCACAAAAAGATGCAAAAGGCAATGATTAACAACAATTAAAACTTAAGACGATGAAAAATTTAAAATTGATAGCCATTAGTTTTATACTTCTTTGCACTTGCTATTCGTGTGAAAAGGAAGAACCATTTTCATATGAAGAAGATGTTCAAATTGAATCGACTTCATTAATCAGTCAAAAAATCATAAAAAATGGAGAACCTGGTTTTATCCTGGAGAGCAGGAATACAGAAATGGGTGGCTTTGCCAATCACGAAGTGGTATTGTTCAAAGGTAAAATATGGTCCATAGGAGGCGATAATTCTGGTACCCCACCCTATACCCCTGGTTCCGATATTTGGTCAAGTTCAGATGGTATCAACTGGGATTTTGTCCGAAATAATGCGTTTCCAGCGCGTCAAAACCATTCGGTCCTTGTCTACAAGAACAAAGTATGGGTCATTGGAGGTGTAGATGACCTAGGTAATGAATTGAACGATATTTGGAACTCTAACGATGGAATCAACTGGAGAAGAATTTCAAGATGGACCTCCATAGGTTCCATTGCCAACAACAGCTCCGTTATCTTTAAGGATAGGATTTATATTTTTATTGGTTCGGGTGAAGTCACAACCAAGGTTTGGTCGTCGAGTGACGGTTCTATTTGGAGGTTAGAAACATCAAATGCATTCCCGGTTCGCAATTATACAAGAGCCATTGCTTTTAAAGACTATTTATACGTTGTTGGGGGATTGGATCGCGATAGTGGTTCGTATTCCAATGATGTTTGGGCTAGTCATGATGGCATATTTTGGCGAAAAAACCTTCCTGGACCAAGTCCCGACCCCTCTCAAGAACGTATTTTTTCACCTAGAATTGAACATACCATGACTGAATACAATGGCAGGGTCTGGATTATTGGCGGTAAGGAGGAGGGAAACAATTTTTCAAACGAGATATGGTCCACCAGCAATATGAAATATTGGAAAAAACATCGGAATCTACCTAAATCAGCTACACTAAGCTCTCATGCTAGTTTACTATATGGGGATGAACTTTGGATTTTGGGCGGGTACCATCAACAATCTGACCGTTCGTCAGTCCTCAGTAGTTCTATATGGAGTATGAGATAATATGCAGGTAGATTAAAAAATTATTTCACCACTTTTTTTTGAAAAGGTGTTAACCTCTTTTAACTGATTACATAAAATGAAAATAATCCTTAAAAAATAATATTATGCAAACAATATTTTTAAATTTTAAACTTTTGATAATGACACTTAGTGCGGCATTGGTAATTTCTTGTTCCGCTGAAGATGGCGAAGACGGAGCCATTGGCCCACAAGGACCTCAAGGAGAACAAGGAATTCAAGGGACTTCGGGACAAGATGGTGAGGATGGCAATGCCAATGTAATCGCCTCTGATTGGTTCCCTACCCAATTCAGTTCCTCCCCCACAACTCTAACCAGTTTCAGTGTTCCGATGACCGAACTGACTGATGAAATGGCGAACAGTGCATTAATCATGGCCTATGGCAAACGCTTGGTCAATGGAGGTTCAACAGAAAGAATCTATTTACTACCGGTAACCATAGGCGAACGGACCTATCAGTTTTATGCAGAAGATGAAGAAGGGGACGGGTCTTACGATTTTGTATGTCAAGGCACCTCGGGCAGCGGTAATAACCTTGTCTTCAATACTTTTGTCGAAATAAGATATGTAATAGTACCACAGGGCACCCTTTCCGGCAAAGCGATTATGCAAGATATTACGAAAATGGAATACAGGGAAGCCATGGAATATCTAGGACTGAACTATTGAAAGAGATTTAAAAATCATTACATATAAAAAAACCTCGGCTTCACCGAGGTTTTTTTATATGACGGTGTTAACCTTTTTTAACTGATTACATCAATTGAAAAACAATTATTAAAAATTAAAATTATGAAAACCAAGACTAATTTTTTGACAATTTCATTGATGACCCTAGCCATATTATTTGTCTCTTGTGACAAGGATAGTATCGAAGGCCCGATCGGACCACAAGGACCGCAAGGCGAGCAAGGTATTCAAGGGCCTGTTGGACCACAGGGGCCCGCTGGTGAAGACGGAGAAGCTTTGGGCGTGCCAGGACCACAGGGAGAGCAGGGACCCGCAGGGCCTCAAGGACCAACTGGAGCGAACGGTGCTGACGGCGCCGACGGAAATGCCAATGTTACGACCTATACCTTTGACATGTCATCCAAATCTGGTAATTCAATACCAATAAATATTTCAGCATTAACGCAAGATGTCGTTGACAACGATTTGATCATCGGGTATTTGCGAAACTCACAGAGCAATACATACTATGCAATACCGGCAAGTGTTTGGCCCAATGGAACAGGCGGATACTATGATGTTGCCGTTGACATTGCCGTAGGAAAATTTTGGGTTCATTTTTACCAAGTAGGCACCCAAACTTTTAACCCCATTTCTTCCGTTGAACTGGGCGACCTAAAAGTTGTCGTGGCCGAATCAAATAGTACAATTGCCGGGAAATCAAAAAGACAAAGTCTTAGGGAAGAACTAAAGACAAACGGAGTCGATATCAATGACTACCGTGCCGTCATGGACTATTTTGGATTAGAATACTAAGATTCAAATCTGAATTTGCTAAAAACCGAGGCTTAAACCTCGGTTTTTTTTGTTATCTCAGCTTCAAAAAGTGCAGCAAAATGTTTTAGCAATTTCCCCTTAACCTCATCCATATCGACTTCTACCTTTCCCAACTCTACGTTTAAGGAAGTTACGGCTTTATCTTTAATGCCGCAGGGAATCATCAAATCAAAATAGCCTAGGTCCGCATTTATATTCAATGCAAATCCGTGCATGGTCACCCACCTACTGGCACGAACGCCCATGGCACAGATTTTTCGGGCGAAGGGCGTTCCAACATCCAACCATACCCCTGTTTCACCTTTGGAACGTTCGGCCTTCAAACCATACTCCGCCAAAGTGAGAATGACCATCTCCTCAAGAAGTCTTAGATATTTGTGTATATCGGTAAAGAAATTGTCCAAATCAAGAATAGGATAGCCCACAATCTGTCCCGGGCCATGATAGGTAATATCCCCGCCCCTATTTATTTTATAGAATTTTGCACCTTTTTCATTGAGGTCCTCCTCGTTTACCAAAAGGTTTTGGATATCTCCACTTTTCCCCAGCGTATATACATGGGGATGCTCCACAAAAATGAAATGGTTGGGGGTTTCCAATGCGGCTTCCTCCCTCCTGTTCTTGATTTTCAAATCCAATATTTGCTGAAACAAATGTTCTTGGTAGTCCCAAGTCTCCTTGTAATCCTTGACGCCCAAGTCCTCCAAAAATACAGTTTTGTTCATGGTGCAAAGATACGAATAGGAATAGGTTCGATCCTATTTTTCCAGCTCCACTTCAATATTGATGGATTCCGGGTCTTTTAGCATATCCAAAAAATTCACCTCATAGATCATGGTCTTCCCGTCCATGGAAAAAGTGGCATCCTCCACATTGGTGGATTTTACCCTTCGCGGAAAATGATATTTAAAAGTGTAGGTGGAACCTCCCAAAAACATTTCTGCGCTTTGCAGGCTATCCAAACTTTTTTGAAACATTTCCTTATCCCTGATTTTTGTATTTCTAAAGAAGCGGCTACCGCTAAAGGAATAGGAAACCTCGGTAGCATCATTTCCTGTGTTGCTTGGAACAGGTTGATTACCTGCCGAAGGACCCATGGTACTGGCATTTTGAAATGCGTTGAAAGCATCATTAACATCGGAAACATTCTTGAAATCAGAGAACATTTCAAAATTCATGATTCCATTGGGAGCATCTACCACCATGTGCAAGCTAAAAGGCTCCAATTTTTTGAGCTTTTCCTGTTCCTCCAAGGGTAATTGGGCAATACTATCTTTTTTCTCACGTAAAAGTTCCCTAAAAACCAACGTGGAATCAATAACCTTTTCTGTTTCAAGGCTATCGGATTCCGGTATCATTGACATCATTTCACTGCCGTCAAAACCAATACTCAATTTCCCTGAGCCGTCCCCATTAAAATAAATTTCCTCGGTAAAATTGCACGACACCAAAAACACCGTAAGCAAAATGGCCCATAATACACTTTTATATCCCATATTAATCTTGTTTAGTTTGGATTGTTCAAGATAACCAATGCAGCGATAACCCCGGGCACCCAACCACAAAAAGTTAAAAGCAATACAATTAGAAAGGATCCACACCCTTTGCCGATTACAGCCAAGGGAGGAAACAAGATAGCCAATAAGACCCGTATTAAACTCATTTTGATTTTTGATTTTGATTGATGTACCTATTAGTTGCTAAAGTATATGATTTGTTACAACCAAGTCTTTTCTTAAACCAAAAAATGACACCTTTTATTTATTATATACCAATAAAAATGAAACCATAATCCATATATTTCGTAACTAGTATATGAAAATAGAAGTTTGGAAAATGAACACTTTTAAGATTATAGCCCTCATTTTATTATTTCTTAATTGCACGGCAAATGAGAACGAATTTTTAGTGGGCTCTGGAGAGATAGGTTCAAAAGAGCAGAAAGTATTCAATTATCTGGCATTGGGCGATAGTTATACGGTTGGAGAAAGCGTTTCTTCAAATCAAAACTTTCCTATGCAACTATCTGAAAGAATTGAAAGTGAATTAAATACAAGTGTCGAAACAAAGATAATTGCAAGAACCGGTTGGAGAACAGATGACCTTCAAAACGGTATTTCGAATACAAGAATAGACAAACCTCAAGATTTGGTCACCCTCTTGATTGGCGTCAACAATCAATACCAAGACAAACCTTTTGAACAATATGAAAAGGAGTTTCCAGAACTACTGGGCATTGCCCTTGACTTTGTGGAAGGTAATGCTGAAAAGGTGTTGGTCATCTCCATCCCGGATTATGCGTTTACCCCATTTGGCCAATCTAGGGATGTGGACAAAATATCAAGGGAAATAGATAGGTATAACGAGTTTGCCAGGTCCATTGCAGTTGAAAATGAGGTTCGCTTTGTTGAAATTACGGATATTACCAGAATGGGCTTGGAGCAGCCCCAACTTGTAGCCAGTGACGGTCTACATCCATCGGGGGAAGCATACGGTAAATTTGTGGACCGCATCCTTCCTTTGCTATTGGAACATTTTAAAGATTAGCGCATTCTTACCTATATTTGCGCCTTTAAATAAAACAACATGCAATTATCCGAACAAGAGGTAATACGAAGAGAAAAGCTGGGGAAATTAAGGGAATTGGGCATCAATCCCTATCCCGCCGAATTGTATCCTGTTGATACCACATCAAAAGGAATCAAAAATGGCTTTAAAGAAGGCAAAAAGGTTACCATTGCAGGAAGGCTGATGTCGCGGCGGATACAGGGAAAAGCATCCTTTGCGGAAATTCAGGACAGTGAGGGCCGTGTACAGGTTTATTTCAATCGGGATGAGATTTGTACCGGTGAGGACAAGACCCTATACAACGAGGTTTACAAGAAACTGTTGGACATAGGTGATATCATTGGTATAGAAGGGGAACTGTTTACCACCCAAGTGGGAGAAAAAACGGTCATGGTCAAGAACTTTAAAATGTTGAGCAAGGCCCTTAGACCCCTTCCCCTTCCAAAACAGGATTCCGAAGGAAAGGTGTACGACGAATTCAATGATCCCGAATTGCGCTACCGCCAGCGATATGTTGATTTGGTAGTAAATCCAAAAGTAAAGGAAACCTTTATTAAACGGACCAAGATTACCAACAGCATTCGGGAGTTTTATAACAGCCGAGGGTATTTGGAGGTTGAAACGCCCATTTTACAGCCCATTCCGGGCGGTGCAGCCGCCAGGCCTTTTTTGACCCATCACAATGCATTGAACATCCCTCTATATTTAAGAATCGCGAACGAATTGTATTTAAAAAGATTGATCGTTGGTGGTTTTGACGGGGTATATGAGTTTTCCAAGGATTTCAGGAACGAGGGTATGGACCGTACCCACAACCCGGAATTTACGGTAATGGAATTGTATGTGGCCTACAAGGATTACAATTGGATGATGGCTACCACGGAGCAATTGCTGGAAAAAGTAGCCATGGATGCCAACGGGTCCACAAAAGTTACAGTGGGTAATCACGAAATCGAATTTAAGGCGCCGTATCCCAGAGTGCCTATTTTGGAAGCGATAAAAATCCACACAGGAGTCGATGTTTCCCAAATGGAGGAGAACGAATTGAGGGAAACGGCCAAAAAAATGGGCATTGAAGTGGATGACACCATGGGTGTTGGTAAATTGATCGATGAGATTTTTGGCGAAAAATGTGAGCACCACTATATACAACCCACTTTTATTACGGATTATCCCAAGGAAATGAGCCCGTTGACCAAGGAACATAGAACAAATCCTAGACTTACGGAGCGTTTTGAGCTGATGGTAAACGGTAAGGAATTGGCCAATGCCTATTCTGAGCTGAACGACCCTATTGATCAACGAGAACGTTTTGAAGATCAATTGCGACTCTCAGAAAAAGGGGACGATGAGGCTATGTTCATTGACCAGGATTTTCTAAGGGCCTTGGAATATGGAATGCCACCTACTTCGGGTATAGGAATTGGCATAGACCGTTTGGTGATGTTGATGACCAACAACTCATCCATCCAAGAGGTATTGTTCTTTCCGCAGATGCGGCCGGAGAAAAAACCCATTCAACTTTCGGATAATGAGAAGGCCATTTTCGACATTCTCAAAAAAGAAAAAAGCATGTCCCTGGATAGCCTAAAAACCCAATCCGGGTTAAGCAACAAAGCTTGGGATAAGGGAATCAAGGGTTTGACAAGTCAAAAATTGGCGAAGGTCCAAAAGGAAAATGATGAGTTATTGGTGTTATTAATGGAATAAGTGTTTTTATTTTATCATGTAAATTCTTCGGAACAATTATTCTTAAAAATTCACATAAAAAAATCATAGTTTAGACCCAATTTGAAAAAACCCATGGGACTAGGCAAAAAATGGGGGCTTATTCTGGGCCCCATTCTATTTTTACTTGTGATTAACCTACCCGTTGTTTTAATTTCGGAACAAGCGGATGCGGTAATCGCCGTTGCCCTCTGGATGATTGTTTGGTGGATTACGGAAGCTGTTTCCATATCCGTTACGGCCTTACTCCCGTTGTTACTGTTTCCTATCCTAAAAATCATGCCCATGGAGGATGTTGGGGCCAATTATGGAAGTCCGATCGTTTTCCTGTTTTTTGGGGGATTTGTCATGGCTCTGGCTCTGGAAAAAGTAAACCTCCACAAACGTATAGCACTCTCTATCATTCGCATTACGGGTACTACACCCAACAAGGTCATTTTGGGATTTATGATCGCCACTGCCACGTTGAGCATGTGGATCAGTAATACGGCGAGTACGGTGGTCATGCTGCCCATTGCCATGTCCGTCATACAATTATTGATAGATGATGCCGATGGATTCACCAAGAGCGACCGCAATTTTGCCCTAAGCGTGATGTTGGGCATTGCATTCTCCGCAAATGCAGGCGGCATCGCAACGGTCATTGGAACCCCACCCAATTCGGTACTCATCGGGTTGTTGGAAAATGAATACGATATTGAAATATCCTTTTTGAAATGGATGGTCATCGGGCTACCCTTTTCGGTGATTATGATAGCCCTTTGCTATTTCGTTTTGGTAAAATTCATGTTCCCCAACGGTGCCCTGAAATTCAATGCTTCCAAAAGTATTATAGACAGTGAATTGAAAAAGCTGGGACCTACATCGGCAAAGGAAAAAATGGTATTGGTCATTTTTGGGATTACCGTTTTCCTTTGGGTTTTCAGGACCGTCATCAACTCCATTTTTCCGTTTCTGGGCTTGTCCGATGCCATGATCAGTATCTTCGCCGCAATCGCGCTTTTTGCACTTCCTTTTAATCTAAGAAAAGGCGATTTCATCTTGGAATGGAAGGATACCCAGAAACTGGCTTGGGGCATACTCATACTTTTTGGTGGGGGATTGGCCCTGGCGGAGGCCATGTCCGTTACGGGGATTGTTGACCTTGTCGCGGGAACCATCGCAGAAAGTGAGGTAAGTGTGCTATTTACCGCCGCCCTTTTGATATTTTTGATGTTATTCATGACGGAACTAATGAGCAACGTAGCACTGGTGGCCGTATTGGCTCCGGTAGTTGCTGGAATCGCCATAGGTCTGGGACTACCCATTGTTTATTTGTTGATACCTATTACGATGGCAAGTAGTTGCGCCTTTATGCTACCCATGGCTACGCCACCCAATGCCATTGTTTTTGCCAGTGGATATATTAAGGTCCATGAAATGGCCAAAGCAGGCATCGTTCTAAACCTAATCGCAGTGCTACTATTAGTTGGTTTGTTTCAATTTATCCTTCCCATGCTTTTTTAGGAACTTGACCTAAAAGAACCTGAAACTTTTGAAAATACTCCAAAAAGATAAAGCCCTTGCTGGCGCAAAGGCTTTATACCTAACTAATTCAGTCCCGATGGCTATCGGGTTAAAAATGATATTGCCTATATAACAGACGCTGAAAAATCAAGATTGTTACAAAATAGGCTTATGATTTTGTTAACAAGACCTTAAATTAATTTTTCGGTTCTTTGAAAAGTTGACCAAATTCCAAAAATAAATGCATAAAAAATTACTGTTTCCACTGCTCGCAGCGTTCTGTTTGCTTAGTTTTCAAACTTCCGAGGCACAAATTTTCAAAAAGAAAAACAAGAATACTGATACACCGGCAGAGAAGCCCAGCAAGGACAAAATACAACCCTATGATAAAGTCATTACAAAGGAGGCGAAAACGGATACAGGGCTCTTCGATGTCCATATAGTTGACGACAAGCATTACTATGAAATCCCAGATTCCCTGTTCAATAGGGAAATGTTGATGGTTAGCCGTATTGCAAAAACCGCTTCTGAAATAGGTTTTGGCGGTGGAAAGATAAATACCCAAGTACTGAGATGGGAGAAAAAGGACAAAAAAGTGCTCCTACGTGTCGTATCCCACGACGTAGTTGCGGCCGATTCCCTACCCGTACATGAAGCCGTCGTAAATTCAAACTTTGAACCTGTTTTGTATGCTTTTGATATCAAGGCCTTCAAGAAAGATTCCCTTAACCCTGCAACCGTAATCGAAGTGAATGACATCTTTACCAAAGATACCAAGGCCTTTGGAATGCCGGAATCCTATAGAAAACGCTATAAAGTTTCTCGCTTGGATGATAGTCGAAGTTTTATCGAAAGCATAAAAAGTTATCCCTTGAACGTGGAGGCCAGACATGTAAAAACATACTTGGCAGGAGAACCTCCCAGCAATGGAAGTCTGGGTTCCATATCCATAGAAATAAACAATTCCATGATACTACTGCCAAAGGAACCTATGAAAAGGCGATATTTTGACCGAAGGGTTGGTTGGTTCGCAAGGGGACAGGTGGATTATGGACTGAATGCCCAAGAGAGCAAAACCATCACCTTTTTGGACCGATGGCGTTTGGAAGTGAAAGACGAGGACATGGAAAAATTCAAGAGAGGGGAGCTAGTAGAACCTAAAAAACAGATTGTGTATTATGTGGATAGGGCAACACCCAAGCAATGGGTACCTTTTATAAAAAAGGGTATAGAAGACTGGCAAGTGGCCTTTGAAGAAGCAGGCTTTAAAAATGCCATCATAGCAAAGGACCCTCCAACACCCGAAGAGGACCCGGATTGGTCCCCGGAGGATGTGCGTTATTCCGTGGTTCGGTATTTAGCTTCTCCCATTCCCAATGCAAATGGCCCGCATGTTAGCGATCCGCGTAGTGGTGAAATCTTGGAATCTGACATCAACTGGTATCACAACGTTATGAGCCTTTTACGCAACTGGTTCTTTGTACAGACAGCGGCGATAAATCCGTCCGCACAAGGAGTGCAGTTCGATGAGGAAGTGATGGGCAGGTTGATCCGTTTTGTCTCTTCGCATGAAGTCGGTCATACATTAGGTTTGCCCCATAATATGGGTAGTAGTGTTGCCTATCCGGTGGATTCATTACGTTCAGCAAGTTTTACTAAAAAATTTGGAACGGCACCATCCATAATGGATTATGCCCGTTTTAATTATGTGGCCCAACCCGGTGATGAGGGCGTTGCACTAATGCCGGGCATTGGTGTCTATGACAAATATGCCATTAAATGGGGTTATAGGCCTATTATGGATAAATCAGCGACCGAGGAAAAACCCATCTTGGACAAATGGATTTTGGAGCATGCAGGTGACCCTCTGTACAGGTTTGGCCATCAGCAGGTGGGCGATATCGTAGATCCCAGTTCCCAAACGGAGGATTTGGGCGATAATGCCATCAAGGCGAGCCAATATGGCATAGCCAATTTGCAAAGAATCGTTCCAAAATTGATCGAGTGGACCCAAGAAGACGGTAAGAACTATGACGACCTAGAAATACTCTACGGACAGGTCATCGCTCAATACAACAGGTACATGGGCCATGTTTCGAACAACATTGGTGGGGTCTATGAATATCATAAAACCTACGACCAAGAGGGCGTGGTGTATACCCATGTAGCTGCGGAGCATCAGGAAAACTGTATGGAGTTCCTACAGGAGGAATTGTTCCAAACCCCTGAATGGTTATTAGATCAGGATATTTTTGGAAGGATACAGTATTCCGGATTCGTGGAACGTATCCGCTCCTTACAGGAACGTACCTTGAACAACATTATGAGTCTTGGTAAAATGGCGCGCTTGGTCGAAAACGAGTTGGCCAATGGGGACGATGCGTATACCTTGGTGGAAATGATGGACGATATAAGAAAGGGAATTTGGTCTGAATTATCTTCGGGAAGATCCATAGATACGTATCGAAGAAACCTACAAAAGGCCCATGTGGACCGTTTGGCCTATTTGATGACGGCCGAGAACCAGAAAAAGTTATCGGACTTTGGCGGCTATAGAAAATCTACCGAAGTGAATACCAGTCAGTCCGATATACGTTCCGTTGCAAGGGCAGAATTGAACCTGTTAAAAAGAAATATTAGAAATGCCATTGGCAAAACTTCCGATAGAATGAGCAGGTATCATTTAGAGGATGTTACCGAGCGAATTGACCACATTTTAGACCCGGAATAAAAAATGGTGTTTTTTGCCATCATCGACCAAATACCAAAAAATCCGACGAAAATATTCGTTTTACCACATTAGAATTGTATTTGCCATCAAAAAAAGCCCGTTTCACAACAATGGGCTTTTTTGTACGTTCTTATTTTATAGTTTAGAATCAAAATTATCAAAACCCCCAAATCATGAATAATAAAATCAAAAGCCTAATCTACCTAAGTTGTTTTATCATCGCTGCCGTGTTCTATCATTTTCAAATTAATGGTGAATCCGGTCAATTGGTACCTCAAAATGAAGAAATGGCCAAAGCTGATATCGTTGTAGAACCTTTTTCTGAAAATATCAGCAACGAAGCTGTCCAATAAGAACATCAACTAAAATATATAAAAGCGCGACTTTATTTGTCGCGCTTTTTTTTTGCCCCAATCGTACAAGTGTAGTTAAATTCCTCTTAAATGGTGACCACATTTTAAACCTTTCGAGTTGCAATTTGTCCTATCTACAAAATCCATAAAAAATAACGTGATGAGAAAAGTTGTATTAGCGGCCCTTTTATTGGTAGGCATTACTGCCATGGCGCAAGAACAGAACAGAAAAGAAGGTAGGAGACATATGGCGGATTTAACTCCTCAGCAAATGGCAACACTTCAGACCAAAAGAATGACTTTGGCCTTGGACCTTACCGAAGACCAGCAATCCAAATTACAGGAAATGTTCGCCAAAAATGCGGCCGAGAGGAAGGCCAAGATGGAGGCCCACAAAGCCCGAAGGGAAAGCGGGGAATCTTTATCAGATGATGAGAAGTTCGCCCTACAAAACGAACGTCTGGATAATCAGATCGCCCATAAGGAGGAAATGAAAGCGATCCTTGATGACGCACAATATGCCAAATGGGAAAAAATACGTGCCAAAAGGGGAAAACATGCAAAAGGAAAGGACCGCAAATATAGGGCGGAGAAAAAATAGGTTGTTTAGTTAGTTGATTGTTAGGAAAAGACCTTGTTTTAATAGCAGGGTCTTTTTTTGTGGATATACAAAAACAAAAGTTTATGATATTTTGAAACTCTTTTTCAAATCATTGTTCAAAAGAACCTGGCCGTAAAGGTGCGCTTAAATATAAGCCAAGGATTTAATACAAAAACGTAACAAAAAGGCCCTGTTTACGTCCTATAAGAAATTCATCAATCAATCAATCAAACAATCAAACAATCAAACAAACATGATTCTTTTACGAAAAAACAAGTTCAAAGTAGTATTGGGCACAGGTCTTCTCGCATTACTTTGTATACTTTGGGAAAAGTACAATGGCGGAGTGATTACGCACCATTTGCTGGCAAGGAAGGATTTGCCAGGTATTTCCAATTGGTGGGGTTTATTGACCCTGCCTACCTTAGCATGGATTTCCCTTTCCGTAATATTAGAAAGACAGAACAAGAACCAAGGAATCGAAAATACGGTAATACGTCGTTTTCTGGCAGCCTTCCTTTTTGGGGCTCTAGCTTCCTTGTTATGGGAATTCAAGTTGGATGAATTCCTCCAATACTATATTCTTTTGCCCCTTCCCATTGCTCTTTTTAAACGGCTCCATTTACCGGAATACCTGTTGGGTTTTGTAATTGGAATGCTTTTTACGTTTGGAGGTATACTGCCTATTATTGTCGGTTTGGTTTTAATGCTTCTATGTTTTTTGATTTACAAATTCGTGCGAATCTTAAAACTCTTGTTCTGAAAAATGGAGAGCCAAAAAATACCTATATAAAAAATGACAACAGGATGAAAGCGATAATCTGTCAAAAATATGGACCGCCGGAGGTATTAAAAACAGTTACCTTACCCAAACCTGTTCCCAAGGACGATGAAGTTCTGGTCAAAATAATGGCAACTGCAATCAATTCGGCAGATGTTAGGATACGAGGGCTCAAAGTAAAAGGGATCATGAAACTGGTCATGCGAATGGTCATTGGTTTCACCAAACCCAGAAAACCTATTTTAGGAACCGTTTTTTCGGGTAGGGTTGAAGCGGTTGGTAGTAAGGTCACCCACTTTAAGATTGGCGAAAATGTCTTTGGAATGACTGGATTAAAGTTTGGCACCAATGCGGAGTATATCGTCATAAATGAAAAAGCCAATATAACCCTGGCCCCCATGAATGCGACGCATGAAGAGTCCGCTGCCATTATTTTTGGCGGGCAATCTGCCATTTATTTTTTGGAGAAAGCGGGAATAGCAAAAAAGTCTAACATAAAAGTCCTAATTTATGGGGCGACCGGCTCTGTTGGAACAGCGGCCGTTCAAATTGCACAATCTCACAATGCCGATATTACCGCGGTGTGCAGCACCCGGGGTATAGCATTCATAGAAAAATTGGGCGTGAACAAAGTGCTTTTCTACGACCAAGGGGAGTTCGAGGAACATACATCCAAATACGATATTGTTTTTGATGCAGTTGGAAAGGCCTCAAAGAAAAAGTGTAGGTCCTTGTTGGAGAAGGATGGGGTTTTCAAGACCGTTGAAGGTATGGAAGTTGCTTCAGAGGCTAGAAGCCAATTGGAAAAACTGAAAGAGCTATTTGAAATGGAACAGTACGATGCCACAATAGATAAAGTATTTCCCATGGACCAAGTTATAGAAGCTCACCGTTATGTGGAACAAGGTCGCAAAAAGGGAAATGTTGTGCTGTTAATAGGGTGAAATAGTAAAACTTCCTACTCATACCCTAAGGCTCCATATATCCTATTCCAAAAGAATCATTAAATTGAAAGGGATTTCAGTTTTACCAACATCATCCTAAATTACCAGATTTGCTTTCCTATAAAACCAAACGAAAATCTAGAAAAATTCTATCCTTTGGTATTATCTGGACACTATTGGGGTGGCTATTTCTATTTATTGAACAAACGGCACTCATTGATGCCAAGGCTTCGCAACAAGAGGCTATTGAGGTAACCCCGAAAATTTTTTTATTTGCTAGTTTGGCCGTTTTCTTGGTCGGGATGGTCGTTGGGTATCTGGAACTGACCTTTTTGAACAAACTATTTATTAGAAAACCCTTCTACAAAAAGGTCTTGTTCAAATTATTTTTTTACCTGATATTATTCTCACTGATCATGTTGGTATTATACCCCATTGCGTCGAGTATAGAGCTTGGTGTGCATTTATTTTCAGCTACGATTTGGCAACGCTATATGGATTTCCTATTCAGCACGGTGCATTTAAGTACTTTGGTCCAACTATCGGCCTCCTTATTTATTTCGCTAATTTATGCCGAGATAAGTGACAACTTAGGCCATGGAGTATTGCAAAACTTCATAATAGGAAAATACCATAGGCCAAAGGAAGAGCATCGCATATTTTTGTTTACGGATATGAAGGACTCCACTGCCATAGCAGAAAAACTGGGGACTAAGAAGTACTTTTCCTTTTTAAGGGACTATTATGATTGCCTGGAAGACCCCATTATAAAATTTGGCGGGGATGTGTATCAGTATATTGGTGATGAAATCGTAATAACCTGGGCGTATAAAACAGGAATTAAGGAAAATAACTGCCTTCGTACCTTTTTTGAAATGAAAAAGGCTCTTCAGGCAAATACCGAATTCTTTCTTGAAAACTATGGTTATATCCCTAGTTTTAAGGGAGGTATGCACTATGGGGAAGTAACCACAGGGGAAATAGGGGCTTTAAAAAAGGAAATCGTTTTTTCAGGGGATGTTTTGAATACAACGGCAAGAATACAAGATGCCTGCAATACCTATAATTCAGATTTATTGCTTTCCCAGGAATTGGCGAAACTTCTTGATTTTGATAAAGGCTTTGTTTTTTCGGAAATTGGGGAAGTTTCCTTAAAAGGAAAGAATGAATCCTTAACCTTGGTCAAGGTCCAAAAAATTAATCCGAAGTAATTACTTATGATAAAATTCTTTAGAAAAACCAGACAAAAACTATTGACAGAAAAGAAGGTAGGTCGATATCTGGCCTATGCTTTGGGGGAAATTGTACTTGTGGTCATTGGGATACTTATTGCTCTGGCCATCAATAATAAAAACCAAAAAAACCTAGAGAAAAAAACGGAACAGACTTACCTTCAAGGCTTAAAAGAAGAATTTTTGACCAGTAAGTCCAAGTTAACGGAACTCCTGACCATTAACGAACAGAATATTGAAGGCGCTAAAAAACTATTGGCCCTAACGAATTTGAAGGACTCGCTTCCTTCAGAACAGGAATTTTCCAAACTTCTGTTTCAAACATTTGTTTCTGATATTGCCTTTAACCCTAACAACTCACTGCTAAACGAAATTATCAACTCTGGGAATCTAAAAAATATCAAGAATACCGACCTAAGAATTATGCTTACCAATTGGTTTGCTACCCTTGAGGATATTTCTAGGCAAGAAAAGGACTTATTGCTACAGCGGGAAAATTTGCTGGATATGTTCAGGACCAACCAATATAGTCTGGAGACCGTTTTTAAGGACGTCGGTATTTATGCTGAAATGGGTTTGGCCCTAGGAGACGAACCTAAGTCCAATCTAGGTTTACTGTCCTCCAGGGAATTTGAAAATAAACTCTTAATGTTTATAGTTACAAGTCGTGCCACTGGGGATATCCACTATCAACCCCTACTGCAGTACTTGGATTCTATTTTGGATACTATTTCAAAGGAATTGGACTAGAGAATATTATTGTATCTAATTGATTTTCAATAATTTTATTAAATAGTTTTGTGCACCAGACAAACTGACCAAAAGAAAAAATTTATACTTTAGATATAAAGTAATCTAAGATGACGCTTCCAAAAAAACAACTCCTAAACATGCTAGCCCCATTGACTTTACTCTTAGTTCCTTTTGTTGGTATGCAATTTTCCAACGAAGTTACTTGGAGCCTGAGTGATTTTGTAATAGGTGGCCTACTTTTATTCGCCGTAGGACTAGGAATCAATTTTATTCTTCTGAAAATAGGACCAAAATTTCGTGTTGCTTTTATAATAGCCCTACTCGTACTTTTTCTTATGGTTTGGGCAGAGTTGGCCGTGGGTGTTTTTGGTACACCTTTCGCAGGAAGTTAGACCTTTTTTAATACGTAAATCTATTGCTATGAAAACTATGACATGCAGACAATTGGGAGGCGCTTGTGAGCAAAAATTCCAAGCTGAAAATTTTGAGGAAATGGCTGAACTGAGCAAAAAACATGGAACAGAAATGTTTCTGAAGGGTGATGAACCACACCTGAAGGCCATGGAGAATATGAAGTCCATGATGCAATCTCCCGAAGCTATGCAAAACTGGTTTAAAAGTAAACGAGAGGAATTTAACGCACTTCCTGAGGAATAATACTAACTTAGGTCCAAATTGTCCACCACCTCAATAGTTGCGTCCAAATCTTCATAGGATAAAGCGTCATTGAGGAAATAGCTTTCAAAAGCGGATGGAGGCAAATAGATTCCCTGATCTAACATACCGTGGAAATACTTCTTAAATGTATCGTTATTCCCTTTTGCCGAAGTAGCAAAGTCCATAACAGGTTCATCTGTAAAGTGAACTGAAATCATACTTCCAAATCGGTTAATTTGATACGGAATTCCTTTTTTATCAAGAGCTTTGGAAAGGCCAATGTGCAAATGGGCCGTTTTTTCCTGAAGGCTGGTAAATATCTCCGGATTGTTATTGAGTTCGGTCAACATGGCCAACCCGGCACTCATGGCTAATGGGTTACCACTTAAAGTTCCGGCCTGATATACTGGTCCATCGGGTGCCAAATATCCCATTATCTCATTATTAGCGGCAAACGCGCCTACGGGAAGTCCGCCACCAATAACCTTTCCAAAACATAAAATATCCGCTTTTATGCCCAGGACCTCCTGAGCCCCTCCCCTTCCTAATCGGAATCCGGTCATGACCTCATCGAAAATCAAAAGGATATCGTTTTCATCACAAAGTGCCCTAAGGCCGTGGATAAATCCATCAGTAGGAATAATACAGCCCATGTTTCCGGCAACCGGCTCTATGATAACCGCAGCAATTTCGCCTTTATTGGCTTTTATAAGTTGTGAAACACTTTCCAAATCATTGTAAACGGCCAACAAGGTATCCTTTGCAGTGCCTTGGGTAACCCCAGGACTGTTTGGGCTACCGAAGGTTACCGCCCCACTACCTGCCTGAATCAAAAAGGAGTCTGAATGCCCATGGTAACATCCGGCAAATTTTATAATTTTATCCTTACCTGTGTACCCCCTTGCCAATCGTACGGCACTCATACAGGCTTCCGTTCCACTGTTCACAAATCGGATTTTATCGATATTGGGTACCATGGAAACGGCCAACTTTGCCAGTTCGGTCTCAATTTCCGTAGGCATACCAAAGGAAGTTCCCTTCTTGGCCTTATCGATAATGGCATTTAAAACCGGCTCATAGGCATGTCCCAAAATTAGGGGTCCCCAAGAAGCGATATAATCTATCAATCTATTTCCGTCCTCATCGTACAAATAGGCACCTTTGGCTTCCTTTACAAAAATAGGTTCGCCCCCTACCGCCTTAAAGGCCCTAACCGGTGAGTTTACTCCACCTGGTATATATTGTTTTGCCTCCGCAAAGAGTGCACTACTTCTTTTGTAAATCATCTGTTATTTGTTTATGGAAGTGGATTTTACCAATAGCTTTTGACCAATGGATAGTCCAGCATCCCTTAGATTGTTCATCCGCATCAATTCGTCCACGGATACGTAATACCTTCTAGAAAGGGAATAGAGGGTATCGCCCTTTTTAACGATGTGGACTGCATCGGAATCGGTTACAACGACCCTATCATCAACATAACCTGTATCCAATTTGCCACCGTCATAGGTATAAAGTTGGTGTTTTTCTATCAAATAGATCAATTTATGGGGGTATCTTTTATCGGTAGCATATCCTGCCTTTTTAAGTCCATGTGCCCAACTTTTATAATCCGTGGGCTTGTAGTCAAAAAGAAAGGCATACCGACTTCGAGTCGTTAAAAAAATACTGTGGTCCCTAAAGGAATACATTGGGTGGTTATACTTTCTAAAACACTCTCCTTTGGCATCATCATCATGAAAATCATAATCTCCTTCCCATCCCGTATGGCATTTGATCCCGAAGTGGTTATTGGTCTTAAGTGCCAATTCCCCTTTACCATAACCGCTTTCAAGTAGTCCTTGGGCCAAGGTAATACTGGCGGGGATACCATAGGCCTTCATTTCAAGCTGCGCAATTTCCGAAAACGTATCTATATATTCCTCAATAGTCTCTATCCTAAACTTTATAAATTTCCCGGAATCTTCGGGCATGGAAGTATCTCCTTTCGTTATGGAGGATTTGGTTTCCCCATTGGATTTTCTGCTCTCTGCCCTTACATTTTCGGTGCGGAGTCTATCGGAATATGCTTTTTTGGATTTACATCCAACGACACCAATGGCCAACAACAAAAGCACTAAAATTTTCTTTTTCATCTACTCAAAATCATTTCTTTTAAACAGGTTAGATGCAATTCGCCATCCCGATAGCTATCGGGACATCTCGGCAGGAAACCTCTAATTTTATGGCCAATTTCATATATCCAACAAAGGTAATTTTTTCTTTAACAACACCTTATTCATGCCGTGTACTCCCTGAATTCCTCCAGTATGTATGGCCAGTATTTGTGTTCCGGGTACAAAATTATCATTCTTGACCCTATCTAACAACCCGTACATCATTTTTCCGGTATAGACTGGATCTAGGGGGATAGCGGTTTGCTGCTTAAATTGATTTATAAACGCAACAAGTTCTTCATTAATCTTACCATAACCCCCAAAATGGTAGTTCAAATCAAGACTCCAATTTCGTTTTTCGGTAAGTTCCTTTATATCGTTTTCCAAAAAATCCCCCTTTAAAACAGGGAACCCCAAAACCTGTTGATTATTGTTCGCGGTGTTGATTAATCCTGCAATGGTACCGCCGGTACCCACACAAACACAGATTATATCGAATACTTTATCCTCCTCTTCAAGAATTTCCCCACAGCCCTTAATGGCCAAAGCATTGGTGCCACCTTCCGGAACTAAGAAAAATTCACCAAACTCTTCACGCAGGGAAACCAAAAAATCCAATTCCTCTCTTTTTCTATAGGTTTCCCGGTCTACAAACTTGAAACGCATGCCGTTTTCATGAGCCATTTTTAAAGTGGGATTTTCTTGCCAACGACCAGATAGTTCATCACCCCTAATGATTCCAATTGAACCTAGTTTATGCATTTTACAGGCGGAGGCTGTAGCGGCAATATGGTTGGAGTAGGCGCCACCAAAAGTCAATACATTGCGGTATCCTGATTGTTGGGCCTCCTTTAAATTGTACTTTAATTTTCTATACTTGTTCCCGGAAACCATTGGGTGAAGCAAATCCTCGCGCTTTAGGGCAATACGAACATCCTTTTCTTTTAGAAGCGGAAGTTCCAGATATTGGTTTTCACTATGCAAAGTGGCTATTTGTTATGAAAAAGGTATTTCATAAAACTAAAGGGCCTTCGGTTTTTCAAGTAATCCGATGTTCCCTCATTCCTGTACGCCTCCCTTTCAAAACTAAGATTTTGATAGGCCTTATAGGTGTCCAAATAAAGAAGCGACCTTACAACCCATTCCAAAACATACAATACGTAAAAAGGTAGAATTAAAAGTTCCTGTTGCTGTCTCAAGTGTATTTTTTCATGATTAATCAACTCCTTGTCCTTTTTAAGCGTATGCGTTTTGAGGATAATGAAGGGCCAAAGGGAGAGACCCACATAATTTCTATAAAACAAATGCTTAAAAACCAATATCATAGGCAATTCAAATCTTCTATACTCAAAGATAGCCGTTAAAATTTTAAATTATAAAGTATACGGAATTTTGTTGCCAACAACCATACGATTCAATGGGTTTAAGCCAAATCCCCGTTAAACTAGGACATATAAATTCTAATGACTCCGGTTATCAACAGAAATATTCTAATTTTATGATAGATAGTTTATTACTAATCAGACATTGATAAGCTAATTTTTACCCATTGAATGAAAAAAATTATTCCTATTGAAGATGGTGATTATTATTGGACGGACGAAGGCTATAGGGTTTTTACGCGCCAGTACCATTTAAAGAGGGGCTATTGCTGCGAAAGTGGTTGCAGGCACTGTCCCTACGGATATGATGTAAAAACGAACAGTCAATAACAGGCTCTTCGGCATGATTTTTGAGAATTTAAAATTGATGAATAATTCCTAAAATATATAAATTGACAGCTATGAAAAATTTTAAAATATTATCGCTGATAGCGCTAGCTTCGGTGGTCTTGACCTCATGCTCTTCGGTTAGGGTACTCTCGGACTATAACCAGGAAGCCAATTTCAACCAATATAAATCCTATGCTTTCTATAAGACCGGGATAGATAAGGCCCAAATATCGGACTTGGATAAAAAAAGAATTCTATATGCCATTGAGGATGAAATGGCCTCACGAGGCTTCGTAAAATCCGAAAATCCCGATTTACTGATAAGCATCTTCACCAAGGAAGAGGAACGCGTTGATGTCTACAACAACAACTTTGGTTGGGGTTGGGGCGGTGCCTGGGGCTGGGGACCTGCATGGGCCTGGGGTCCAGGATGGGGCTGGGGCTGGGGAGGCTGGGGCCCAAATGTAAGTACAAGAACCCAAGGCTCCTTATACATAGATCTTATAGATACCAAAAACAGGGAATTGGTATGGCAGGGCAAAGGCGAAGGAACATTGTCTAATACCAAAAACATCGAAAAGAAAGAACAGCGAATTAAAGAGTTTGTTTCACAGATTTTGGAACAATATCCACCTAATTCGGTGGCAGTTAGATAGGAATTATTTCATTTTTAAAACCAAGGCCCTTTCAAATAAAAGTATTTGAAAGGGTTTTTTCATAACAGGGGAAAATGCTGACTGTTCTTTGCCTCATTTAAAACAAAGGCACTTTTTACAGCACCAATATTTGGCAAAGTCGCAATCCTCATTTTTGCAAAATCATAATAGGCATCCAAATTCTTTACGGTTACTTTTAGAAGAAAATCGAACTCGCCGCCTACAACGTAGCATTCCGTAACCTCATTGAAAAGCGCAATGTTATCCAGAAAATCATCCATTAAACTACCCTTCTGGGCATCCAGGGACACAAAACTGAAAACCGTAATGCTGGGTTCAATTTTAGACGTATCCAGCACCGCTTTGTAATTTTTGATGAATCCGTCTGATTCCAACCGTTTTATACGCTCATACACAGGCGTTTTGGTCATTCCCAATTGATCGGCAATGGATTTGGCCACAGTTTTGGCATCCCTTTCCAATATTCTTAAAATCTTTCTGTCAACCTCGTCCAAATTTTCCATTTTATTTTTTCCTTTTATTGTCCTAAATAGACTACTATAAAAACACTAATTCCTATCAAATATACAATTTGAAGGAATTATTTACCTATAATTAAATTTTAATAGAAATATAGACTATTATCCTTAAATTTATAAGACACCTTAGTTTACGAAACAATTACCTAAAGGATATAGAAATGAGCTACGAAAGCAATCCCATACTGGACAAACTGCCCAAACATTTAAAGCAGTACATAAAGCCACAAAATTATGAACACTACACGGCCATCAATCAAGCTGTCTGGCGGTATGTAATGCGAAAGAATGTGGACTACCTAAGTAAGGTAGCCCATGATTCCTATACTCAGGGATTGAAAAAAACCGGGATTTCCATAGATAGCATACCCAACATGTACGGAATGAACAGGATTCTAAAGGATTTGGGATGGGCCGCAGTGGCCGTAGATGGCTTCATTCCTCCTGCAGCCTTTATGGAATTTCAGGCGTATAATGTTTTGGTCATTGCCTCGGACATCAGGCAACTGGAAAACATTGAATACACCCCTGCCCCGGATATCATCCATGAAGGCGCTGGACACGCTCCCATTATTGCCAATCCGGAATATGCGGCCTACCTCAGAAGATTTGGGGAAATTGGTAGCAAGGCCATCTCGAACGCCAAGGATTTTGAACTTTATCAGGCCGTTAGGCATTTGTCCATTATAAAGGAGGCAAAAGGAACAACGAGCAAAGAAATCGAGAAAGCGGAAAAACGGGTGGACGAACTCCAACAAAATATGGGTGAACCCAGTGAAATGGCCTTAATACGGAACCTGCATTGGTGGACCGTGGAATACGGGCTTATCGGCAGCTTGGAAAATCCAAAGATATATGGCGCAGGGCTTTTATCCAGTATAGGGGAGAGTGCCTGGTGTATGACGGACAAGGTTAAAAAGGTACCTTACTCCATCGAAGCGGCACATACCTCATTTGATATTACAAAACCTCAACCCCAACTATATGTAACACCAGATTTTGCCTTTCTAAGTCAGGTTTTGGAGGATTTTGCCAACACGATGGCACTTAGGACCGGGGGCCTGAGCGGACTACAAAAACTTATTGATTCAAAAGATTTAGGTACGATTGAACTTAGTACAGGATTGCAGGTATCAGGTAATTTTGAAAGTGTCATTTCACACAATGGAGAACCTATTTATTTTCAGACCAAAGGAAAATCGGCCTTGGCATTCAGGGAAAAAGAATTGGTAGGTCAGGACATTCATCAACACGTTACTGGTTTTGGTTCACCTGTTGGCAGGTTAAAAGGAATCAATCTAGCCATAGAGGATATGAGCCCAAGGGATTTAAAGGCATATAATATTTATGAGGGAAATGAGGTCTCTCTAGACTTTGAAGGCGGTATCAATATCAGCGGTAAAATCGTAACCGGTACCCGAAACCTGCAAGGACAAATTATCCTGATTACCTTTGAAAACTGTCAAGTAACGTATAATGAAAAGGTTTTATTCGAGTCCAATGATTCCCTTTACAACATGGCCATTGGGGAGCGAATCGTTTCCGCTTTTCATGGCCCTGCAGATTTAAAGAGCTTTGATCTGCTGGACCATGAACTAAGCAGTTCCAATCCAAAAGCGACAAGTTCCAAAGATGGGGAACTGGAAAATCTTTACCAACAAATTAGGGATTATAGAAACGGCAAAAACACGACCATTTCAAGGAATAAGGTTTTTAAGGTACTTACTGAGAAATATCCTTTGGATTGGCTGCTTTCTGTGGAATTATATGAACTGGCAGTAGGAAACCAGGATTTGGATTTTGCCAGTGATATAAAGGCCCATTTGAATTCGGTTAAATTGGAAAATCCGAAGTTTGGCCATCTGATCGATGACGGCATTGGGCTGACGGAAAAGGAATTTGCTAGGGTAAAATAGGGATATCGTTTGCGAATTCAATTTTCGTATCCTGATACTCCAAGGTCCAACCCAAACTATTCGTTAGCACATAAAATTTTTCAAGCTCGCTCAACAACCTGTTCTTGGCATTGGTCCGCAACGTGGAAGCTTCCACTTTTTTGAGCAAGGAGTTCCTCACATTTCGTTTTATGGTGTTGTAATCCCCGGCATCGAACTGATTTAAATAATCGGCGGTAACATCGTAATATTCAAAATCGGGGTTTAGTTTAATTTCGGGTTCCGGGATGCTTGTTATTTTGAGGGTTTTATTGGGTTCGTCCATTTCAAATGAAACCTTACTCAAGTCATAGGAAATACTCACATCTGCATTTACTACGACCAATGCTTTCTTTTCAGCGGTAAGCAAAGGGCCAAAAAGCTCTTTTGAATCCCTATAGTTGTACACTTCCGCAAAGTGACCTTCTGTAACAATGAGCTTGGAAACATTTTCAATTTGTTTTTGTATAAGCATGGAATTCTCTTCCAAAATAGCTTTGGAGCTCTTTTCGTCCCTGCAGGACCTAAAGATGAAAACAACGGCCAAAGTAATCAGAATACCTGCAAAAAAACGTTTCATGAAGAGGTGCTTTCAAAATTCATAAAGGGATATCTCTCCTTAATATACGCAATTTTTTGACCGAGGGTTTTCAGGAATTTTTGATGTGCTGGCGACTCGGCATCAAAAGGCCTATGGGACAAACTTCGTTGAATTTCCTCCACTTTGTTCATCGTTTCCTCAACCTCATCGGAAATCCAAGCGTTCCGAAATTTTTCCCAGATATAATCGATCGCAATTTCATTGGGGTGTATCATATCCGCAGTATAAAATCGATAGTCCCTAAGTTCGTCCATCATGATTTCGTAGCTTGGAAAATAAAGTCCCCTAGCCCCCAAAGGGGGAACTTGAAGCGTTGCGTGAATGGCTGATATGAGTACCGATTTACTTCGTTGGTTTTCAACAAAACCATCCTTTAAATGGCGTACGGGGGAAATGGTGAAAACAATCTGTGCTTCCGGATTTAAGGCTTTGATATTATTGACTGTTGAGATAAGCGAGGTTGTTATGTCCTTTTCTGTGAGCAGAATTTTTTGAAATTCGCCTTGAGGTACTTTATGACAATTGGCCACGAACATATCCCTTTTTATATGCCGATAGACCCAAGCGGTACCCAAGGTAATCGCAATGTGGGTCGCTTCCCTTATAAGTTTGTTGGTCTCATACACGGCCGAATTCAAACGTATCAAAAGTTCTTCCTTCTTTCCAGAACTTAATTCAGAATGTGCATCGTAGCAATGCCAGCGTCCATAAAGCTGAAAGATATCCCTTTCCGTGTATTCAAATTGGTCGACCGCCTTTTGGACCAAATTTTCAATGGCCAAGGGATGAAATAGAATCCCAAAGGGATTTTGCAAAATCTGAAACTTGAAATACGCCAATTTATCTCCCATATTATGGGAAAAACAGGACCCTAACATCAAGATCTTGCTGTAATAATCAATGGGATTATTTGCTTTTGATAAAGGTATTTGGGTCTGGAGTTTCATTTTTTATAGTTTGATTTCCAGTATTTTAATCGGTAATCGAGACCCCAAAGGCTTTAAAAAACCTTTAGGGTTCTTTAATTTTCAACACCCTGCCTATTTATAAATACTCCACAGCCTTCTCCAAAGCCTCCGGTATTCCAGCGGGATTTTTCCCTCCAGCCGTGGCAAAGAAAGGTTGACCGCCACCGCCTCCCTGGATGAACTTGCCCAATTCCCGAACAATAGTACCTGCATTCAGATTTCTGTTCGATACCAATTCTTTGGAAATATAACAGGAAAGCAGTGCCTTTCCATCCTGTTCGGTGGCAAAAAGTAAAAAGAGGTCGGATTGGTTTTGTCCCATTTCAAAACTGAGGTCCTTGATGCCAGCGGCATCCAAATCGAGTTTCTTGATTAGATATCGTACCCCGTTTTTCTCCTGTAATTCGTTCTGCAAATCACCTTTTAGGTTTTTTGCCTTGTCCTTTAAAAGCGCGGCAATCTGTTTTCTTAAATCTGAATTTTCATCTTGCAGACTCTTTACAGCTTTCACGGCATCTTGCGGATTTCCCAGCGCTTCGGTAATATCGGTCAATGATTTATTGCTCTCGGCATAAAAGTCTTTTACGGCATCACTGGTAATTGCCTCTATTCTACGAATCCCGGCCGCCACGGCTCCCTCCGACCTGATTTTAAAATGCCAAATATCCGAGGTGTTCTTTACGTGGGTCCCGCCGCATAATTCAATGGATTTTCCAAACCGGATAGTCCTTACAGCATCCCCATATTTTTCACCAAAAAGGGCCATTGCCCCATTATCCAAAGCTTCCTTCACAGGTACATTGCGATGCTCCTCCAAGGGTAATTGTCCTGAAATACGGGAATTCACAAAGGATTCCACGGCTTCCAGTTCCTCTTTTGTCATTTTTGAAAAATGGGAAAAATCGAAACGTAGATATTTGGAATGCACCGCAGATCCCTTTTGCTCCACATGGGTTCCCAAAACCTCTCTCAGCGCCTGATGCAGTAAATGGGTAGCCGAGTGGTTTGCCTCGGTTCTTCGGCGTTGTTCACTATCCACAACAGCCTTAAAGGTACCTTCCAATTTTTTAGGCAGGTTTTTCGAAAAATGAATGATCTCGTTATTTTCCCTTTTGGTGTCGATGATGTAGACCACATCACCATCGGGGGATTCCAAATAACCCTTGTCACCTACTTGTCCACCACCTTCTGCATAGAATGGCGTCAGGTTAAAAACCAGTTGATATTGCAACCCTTGCTTTTTGGACTCGACGCTTCTATACTTTACTATTTTTACATCGGCCTCCAATCGGTCATATCCCACAAACTCCTGTTCTAAATCGGAATACAAAATTTCCCAATCTCCCTTGGAAGTTTCCGAAGCCATTTTGGAACGATTTTTTTGTTCCTGCATGGCAACATTAAAACCATTCTCGTCCAAGGAAAGTCCTTTCTCGCTTAATATCAATGCGGTGAGATCTATAGGAAATCCGTAGGTATCATAGAGTTCAAAGGCCTTTCTTCCATCCACCATATTCCCTTTTGTTCTTTCAATGATGGAATCCAGCAGGACCAATCCTTGGTCCAAGGTTTTTAAAAAGCTGTGTTCCTCCTCCTTGATGACATTTTCAATGAGTTGCTTTTGCTCCCTTAGCTCCGGAAAGGCCTCTCCCATATTTTGGGTAAGCACATTTACCAAGCGGTACATAAAAGGCTCTTTGGTTTCTAAAAAGGTAAACCCATACCGAACCGCACGGCGTAATATTCTTCTGATGACATAGCCGGCCCCCGTATTGCTAGGCAATTGACCGTCTGCAATGGAAAAAGCGACCGCACGTATGTGGTCCGCGATGACACGTATGGCAATATCCGTTTGTTCGGTTTTCCCATATTTTGCATCCGTAATTATTTCTATTTCCCTGATCAATGGTGTAAATACATCCGTATCGTAATTGGATTTTACACCTTGCAAGGCCATACAAAGACGCTCAAAACCCATTCCCGTGTCCACATGCTTGGCCGGTAGGGGTTCCAAGGAACCGTCTGCCTTTCGGTTATACTGCATAAATACCAAATTCCAGATTTCAACCACCAACGGATGATCCTTATTCACCAGACTTGCCCCTGAAACTTTCTTTTTATCGGCATCGGAACGCAAATCCACATGGATTTCGGAACAAGGTCCGCAGGGTCCTTGATCGCCCATTTCCCAGAAATTGTCCTTTTTGTTGCCCATGATAATTCGATCCGCAGGAACTATTTTGTTCCATATGGCATAAGCTTCGGTATCCTTTTCCAAGGTATCCGCATCATCGCTTCCCTCAAAAACGGAAACGTATAGACTGTCCTTGTCTATTTTGAATACTTCGGTCAATAATTCCCATGCCCAGGTGATGGCCTCTTCCTTAAAGTAATCCCCAAAGCTCCAATTACCCAGCATCTCGAACATGGTATGGTGATAAGTATCTTTCCCCACCTCTTCCAAATCATTGTGTTTTCCACTCACACGAAGACATTTTTGCGTATCTACCACCCTGGTATTTTTGGGTTGGTTGATACCCAGGAAAAACTCTTTAAATTGGTTCATTCCCGCATTGGTAAAAAGCAAGGTGGGGTCATCTTTTATGACCATGGGGGCGGAGGGTACAACTTTATGTTTTTTACCTTCAAAAAATGCTAAGAACTGCTTTCGTATTTCCTTGGAATTCATCTAAAATGCTAAGCTTTTACAAATTTTAACTGTTTGTGGAAAACAATTTTTATATTTGTTTGTTATGTTAAAAATAAACCACAAAAATAGGATAAAATCCCTTCATGTCTAAAGTAAAGTACTATTACGATCCGGATACGCTTTCCTATCGAAAAATCGAGCCCGAAAAATCCAAGCGATACAGAAATATCGCCTTTTTCTTTTTGGGGTCTTTACTTTTTGGCCTGCTCGGATTGGTTTTGCTTTTGAATACGAATATCATCAATACACCCCGTGAACTTTCCTTACAAAGGGAGGTGAAAAACTACGAACTTCAATTTGAGCTCCTGAACAAAAAAATGGAACAGATTGAGGATGTTCTGGCCAATATTGAGGATAGAGACAATAATATATACCGTTTGTATTTTGAAGCCAATCCAATTCCAGAGGAGCAACGACGCGCAGGTTTTGGAGGTATTAACCGCTATAAATCCTTGGAAGGCTTCAATAATTCCGAAATGGTAATAGCTACCACGCAGCGATTGGACATTATTAAAAAACAAATGGCCATCCAGTCCAAATCCTTGGACGAGATTACCAAATTGGCGGAAGAAAAGGAAAAATTATTGATGTCCATACCTGCCATACAGCCCATTAACAATGAGGATCTTACCCGTATGGCATCCGGTTACGGATGGCGCTCAGATCCCTTTACCAAGGCCCGAAAAATGCATTACGGTATGGATTTTACCGCACCTAAGGGAACGCCCATTTATGCATCCGGGAACGGAGAAGTTACAAGGGCTGACAATAATTCATCCGGATATGGAAAACATATACGTATCGATCATGGCTATGGATACATAAGTCTTTATGGACATTTAAGTCAGTATAATGTTAAGGTGGGACAAAAGGTAAAAAGAGGGGACCTAATTGGTTTCGTTGGTAGTACTGGCCGTTCAGAAGCACCTCACCTTCATTACGAGGTTTGGAAGGACGGTGACCGTATCAACCCTATTAATTTCTACTACGGAAGTTTATCTCCAGAGGAATTTGAGAACATGTTGAAATACGCCAACCAAGAAAACCAATCCCTGGATTAATGCAAGTAGAACTTCCTGAAAAAAGATATTATGGGATTGGCGAAGTGGCCCGCGCCTTTGGGGTCAACACCTCCCTTATTCGGTTTTGGGAAAAGGAATTTGACGTGCTACAGCCCAAAAAAAATGCCAAGGGAAACAGGAAATTCACTCCACAGGACATCAAAAACCTGCAATTGATCTACCATTTGGTAAAAGAACGGGGGTTCACATTGGATGGGGCCAAAATCCACTTGAAGGAAGAAAAACAAAAGACCCTGTCCAATTTTGAAATCATTCAAAAATTGGAGCGCGTAAAGGCAGAGCTTATCAAAATAAAGGAACAGCTCTAAAAACGTAACAAAAGGCTTCTTTGGCATACTAACTGGATAACCATAATAAACACTAAAACTATTGACAATGAAAAAAGGAATAATTGCTTTAATAGTACTGGGCGTACTCGCTCTTGGGATTTATCAATGGGCCGTAGGTTTTAACAACACGGCCATTGCCCTAAAGGAAACTTCCACAAAAACGTGGGCGAATGTAGAAAGCGCCTACCAAAGAAGAAACGACCTCATAGGAAATTTGGTGAAAACCGTACAAGGCGCGGCAGACTTTGAACGCGGCACCTTAACTGATGTTATTGAGGCAAGGGCGAAAGCAACCTCGGTAAATATCGACCCAACAAATATCACTCCTGAACAATTGGCGAATTTCAACCAAGCACAGAGTGGCCTTAGTAGTGCCTTAAGCCGATTGTTGGTTACCGTAGAACGGTATCCAGATTTAAAAGCGAACCAAAACTTTTTGGAACTACAATCCCAATTGGAAGGAACGGAAAATAGGATCAACGTAGCGAGAGACCGTTTCAATGCGACCGTAGAACCTTACAATCTTCATATCAAAAAATTTCCAAACTCTATTTTAGCAGGGTTCTTCAATTTTGATGAACTGGCCTATTTTAAATCCGAAGCAGGTTCGGAACAAGCTCCCGATGTAAATTTCGAATTTGATTGATAACCCAATGTCCAGAGTAGAGGATTTTTTGACCCAGGCCGAAGAACAAGAAATTGTTGAGGCCATTCTGGAAGCGGAAAGAAATACTTCCGGGGAAATCCGTGTACACATAGAAGCACATACACGGGAAAACCATTATGACCGTGCCAGGGAAATTTTCCATTTACTAAAGATGGACAATACCAGGGAAAGCAACGGGGTTTTAATTTACGTTGCCGTACACGATAGGAAATTTGTCATCTGTGGGGACAAAGGCATCAACGATGTTGTTCCCAAAGGCTTTTGGGACTCTACCAAGCACATCATTGAAACACACTTTAAAAAAGGGCATTTTAAAGAAGGGTTGGTAGCCGGAATCCTGGAGGCCGGAAGAGAACTCAAGGTACATTTTCCATGGCATGCCAATGACACAAACGAACTGAGCAATGAGGTTTCAAAAGGATAATCCCCTCCCGGCCTCCCCAAAGGAGAGGAGAATATTGAAGGGCCTCAATCGCCTAATCCTTACGGATTCGAGAAAAATTTTATCCGTCCTTTTTATATTCCTTATTACCCATTTAGGCTGGGGGCAATTTGAGATTCCGCCGAAACCTTCCTTGCAAACGAGTGTTTATGATTATGTGAACCTGTTGCCCGAAGGCCGGAAAAAGGCATTGGAGCAGAAACTGATACGGTATTCAGACAGTACGTCCACACAAATCGTGATGGCCATAATTGCCAGTACAGAGGGCGAAAACATTAATTACTTAGGTGCACAATGGGGCCAAAAATGGGGTATTGGACAAAGTGGAAAGGACAACGGAATTTTGGTTATACTAGCCCGTGACGATCGAAAAATTGCGATAAATACGGGTTATGGTGTGGAAAGTTCCTTAACGGATGCCATGTCTCGAAGAATTATTCAAAATGTCATCATTCCTGAGTTTAAAAAAGGGGATTATTATAGTGGTCTTAATCTTGGAGCGGATGCTATTTTCGATGTTCTTACAGGTGAATTCAAGGAAGAAAGGAGTTTCAACGAAAACAACGGTCCACCTTTCTCCGCTTTTTTACCCTTTATAATTTTCCTTGTGATTCTATTTATTTTATGGAACCGTAAAGGAGGAAACAATGGACGAGGAAGTAGAAGGCGTGGGCTTAGTCCTTGGGACGTAATCATATTGAGCAATATGGGTAGAAGTGGCTCATCGGGCGGTGGATTTGGAGGAGGCAGTTTTGGAGGAGGTGGCTTCAGTGGAGGCTTCGGAGGTGGTGGCTTCGGTGGTGGCGGTGCTTCTGGAGGTTGGTGATGTTGATTCTGCTAAAGGACATTACACAATTTCCATATTAAGTTATTGAAAATTAAAAACACATTACTCGTTTCCAAGTGTTATTCTTTTTTTAAAAGAAACCAATGAGCCATCAGAACTCATTCCTTCTACATTAACCCATATTTTTCTCTGATTTTTAATAGGAACGGTAATGGTGGTTGGACCCCTGGAATCAATTGATACGTTGGCCTTCCAATAAATGGCACCGTAGCTTTTATATATCGAGCTGGTATAATCGGGGTAATCTGGAGCAAAATATTCTTCTGGTTGAGCATATCCATTTTCAATCGCGAATTTGACAAATTTGTTTCTATTCTCCGGATCTACATAGTTTTTGTTCATTGAGATGGAGATAAAAGGTGGAGTCATTCTGGATTTACTGAAAGTTAGAAATTGAACACTGGATAGAGGTAAGCCGATAACCTCGCCCGGTAAAGCTCCCATTCCATCAATTATAATTGGAACTTTGATAAGCCCCCCCAATCTATCTGGAAGATATACTCCTAGTTTGCCATTATTACCCCCAATAATAAAACCAAGCCTTGCCAAATAGGTACTTAGGGAAGGTGAACGCTTAATGTCCAAATCTCCTATTACTCGACCTTCAACTTCTGCAGATATTTGAAATTTATTATCTCGCGTCAAATTATCAGTGACAGTTACCTCGTCTAAAGAAATAGTCCTTTCCTCAATACTTAAGGGTTGATTTGATATTGATTTTCCGCTATCGTCTTTGTTTCTTCTTACTGTTTCATGATTCAACCATTCATTCTTATTCATTAACTCCCTAGGGGTGTTTGTAAATCTGATTTCGGCCTTTGGTTTTCTAAGCTTTCCTCCTTTACCTATGAGACTGACTTGTAAAGAGTCACCCTCAAAAAGTACCATGTTTCCTTTAAAGGACTTATCTTTCTGCAATTCATTAAACTCCATAGCCGTCGATAATTTGGCCACTAAATACACCTGCTGCTCATAATCCAAATCAGCATCGATGATTTTTCCCTGAAAAGCAATACCATTTTCCCTATTAAAAGCACTGTAAGTCTCTGTCAATTTTCTAGAATCCCAATTGTATCTTCCCCAACCTTCAATCAGTAATCGCATGTCCAATTCAAAACGTTTTCTTCTATCTTGATTTTCAAAAAAGTAATAGTCTTCAAAATGAAATTTTGAATATGGACTAATCAAAAAAGAAGTAAGGATTGAATTATCTGGATCATAAGCGGAACTCCCGTCTGGAATTATGGAAATACTCGCATTAATTTCAATGTCGATATCTTCCGGTAATAATAAATCTAACTCTATAGAATCATTTAAAATTAGGTTATGCTCAATTTCCAACTCCACTATCCTATTTTCAGTACTATAGTGATTAAAGAACATACGGTAAGCAATTGGTTTCAAATCTTTATCAAAAAGTATGGCTGTCAGAACACCAAACGGTAGTTGCTCGCGATCAAATGAAATTACGGATTCATCTCGACTGGTTACCAAATCTTCTAAACTAAGAAACTCATCCTTATAAATTGCAATAGTATAATTCTCCCTGTATTTATCTTCAAATGTATCTCTAGAGCCAACCAACTTAATGAGCACCTCATCCTTGCCATTATTATCGATATTTATGCTGATTTGATTTTGTACGGCCTTAGGAAGCTCTTTAGTTATCATTGGGAGAGCCGCTCTCTCGAATTGCAGAAAATAACGCTTGTCAGGTTCAACCATAAATCCGGTTTTGCCTATTCCTAATTCGTTGGTAACAATGTTCTTGCGAATTACATTTCCCAAATTGTCAATTAATGTTAAATCATTAGCTGCTATACCTTGACCGAAACCATTTTTCGCCAATATGCCAATATTATTATATGCCCCTTCAATTAATTGCCCACCTTCTGGATATACCGAAATTTGAATTGTGGGTTCAGAGCTTATTTCGCTAACAGTATCATATTTAACTATTTTTAAATTCTGGCTAAAAGATTTTAAATTTTTAAAGTTTCGCATGTAATTAGTCCATGCCAGAAGGGTATATTCAGTGTCGGTCATTGCAGAGTCTATAGCAAAGCTTCCTTGACCTAAACCATTTTGAATGAAAATTAATTTCCGTTTCACCTGTTCACCTTCTTTATTGAACAAGGCGACATGTAAATTCGTTGTTAACAATGAAGGGAGTCCTGTTTTCTGTTCCCTTACATAAGCTTTGAACCAAAGTCTCTCTCCTTGTAAGAACGTGGTTTTGTTTATATGTAGATGGATGTTTTCCCATGTTTCAATGGTTTCGCCATGACCATTTTCTTGGCCCAAAGCAAATACAGCTAACGTGACAATGAAAAAGAATAAAAATACAGTTCTCCCCATAAGGCATTGGTAACTTATAAAAAAAAACCCAGAATTCGTATTACAACCCTATTTCTTTCCTTATAAGGATAGTTATCGGAACTCTATAGAAATCAAACTCTTTGCGAATCTTATTTTCCACTAATAAGTTTGAATGCCTATAAATTCTTTTTGGGAAATTAGAGAACCCTCCCTATCCATACCTTCAATATACAATTGGATTCCATTCTGATTTTTAAGGGGTATTTTTACTGATTTAGGTATTTCTGAGTTTATCGAGATATTGGCTTTCCAATCCAAAGCACCATAATCCTTGAACAACTGGTTCCCATAATTCGAGTAGTTTGGCCGAAAATACTCTTGAGGAAGGGTAAACCCATTTTCAATAGCAAACTTGACGAATTTCATACGTTGTTCTGGACTTTCATAAGCCCTATCCCTAAGTACTATACTTACAAATATTTCCTTTTCAATATCAAAGTAAATGGCCTTTACACTAGAAAGAGGCAGGCTTAGAAGCCTTGAATCTACGCTGACCGGACTATTGTTTTTAGGGTTCAGCAGAACATCAACATAAAAGCCGTCAGCATCCAAACCTTTTGAATATCTATAACCTAAGGTAGCCAAATAACTCGAAACACTATTGTATCTTTCAATATCCGCGTCTCTGATGATTCTGCCCTCACTAATTATTCCATTATCTGTTACAAACATTTCTGTTTTTTTCTTTTTGTAAGCATTTTCAGTGACTATCACTTCATCTAGTGCAATGGTCCTTTCCCCTATATTTAATGGTTCATACCTAAATTTTTCCTTAACCTCATCATTTTGCTTTTTACGCATATTATTGTTTAACCATTCTAATATCGACAAATCTGTTTCTTCAGGGTTTCCAAACGAAATCTCCGCTTTGGGTTTTCTAAGCTTTCCTTTTCCATCTAAGAGACTCACTCCTAGGGAATCACCATTAAAAAGAACCATATTACCTTTAAAAGACTTATTCCTATCAAGTTCAGCAAAAGCCACGTCCGGCGATAATTCGGCAAGCAGTGCAATTTGGTTTTCTTCCATCAGATTGGCGTCCAATACTTTTCCATAAAATGGAATGCCGCTTTCCATTTCAAAGGCCAATTCCACCTCTCCTTGCTCTTTAGAAGACCAGTCGTATTTTCCCCAACCCTCTATCATTAAACGTAAATCCAGTTCGTATTGTTTTCTTCTGTCCATAACGTCAAAAAAGTATCGGTCTTGAAACGTTTTATTTGTATAGGGTCTTAAGAGGAACGAGGAAGAAATCGAATTATAGGCATCATAGGCTAAACTCTCCTTGGGAAGGGCAGATAGGCTTACCTCTGCTTCCTGCATATCCTTGGGCAGTCTAAGATTCAACTTGAGAGAATCGTCGAATTCGGTAAAGTCATGGTCAATTTCCACATGGCGAATGACACTCTTCTGATTTTTATGATTAAAAAACATTCTATAGGCAACTGGGCTTAAGTCTTCATCAAAGAGGGTTGCCGTTAAAGTACCAAAAGGCAATTTTTCCCGAGCTAGTGAAATCACCGGTTCCCGTTTATCTATCTCAATATTTTCCAGCATTAGAAAATCATCCTGGTAAACACCTAACATATATGTATCCCCATCCTTTGCTGAAAGGGTTTCTTTGGAGGAAACAAGTCTAAAAAGTACCTTTTCCTTTCCTTGATTATTGATACTGAGACCTACCCGATTTTTTATGGCGTTGGGCAAACGTTGACGTATCAGAGGAAGTTCTTGCTGTTTACTTTGTAGGTAGTAACTTTTTCCTGCTTCCACCAAGAAGGCCGTTTTGGCCATCCCAAAACTGTTTGTGGTAATTTTGTGTTGAATGCGTTTACCTCTGTCATCAATGAGTTCAATATCATTAATCTGAATTCCCTGGCCCAGACCGTTGTCTATAAATATTCCTATGTTGTTATATGCTCCCTCGATCAGTTGTCCACCTTCCGGATAGATTGAAATTTTCATTTTTTTCTCAAGGGAATCTTCACTTTTTATCCCATCCTTCAAAATTTGAATACGTTGTTGAAAAGGGGGCAAATGCTCAAAATTTTGCATGAAGTTAGTCCAAGCCATTATGGTGTATTCTGTGTCCGATAAAGCAGAATCGATAACAAATTCACCCTGAGCCATACCGGATTCAACCAACAAGAGCTTTCGTTTGATTTCTTTTCCCTGATTATTGTAAATCCCAACATGAAGATTGGTCGTCCCCATCGATGGCACTTTTTGCTTTTGGTCCCAAACATAAGCTTTGAACCAAAGCTGCTCTCCCATCAAATATTTAGTTTTGTTTAGATGAAGATGGATGTTCTCCATTGTATAAAGTCCTTGATCTTTGGACTGTGGCTGAGCCAAGACCAATGAACCAATTAGACATCCCATAAGAAAGTAAATTCCACGCATACAAGAGAAGGTCATAGTGGCATTGAATCCCCAAAAATCGTGCCTACCTTATTTTATTTCTTTCGCATAAAAACCTTAATAGGCACGCCCGTAAAATCAAATTCTTCCCTGATTTTATTTTCGAGATATCTTTTATAAGGATCCCTGACATACTGGGGCAGGTTGCAGAAAAAGGCAAATTGAGGATATGGTGTAGGCAGTTGGGTACAAAACTTGATTTTCACGTATTTGCCTTTGTAAGCAGGAGGCGGGTAATTTTCAATTAAAGGTAGCATGACATCGTTAAACTCACGGGTCTTAATTTTTTTACTTCTATTCTGATACACCTCCACGGCCGTTTCAATGGCTTTGAATATGCGTTGTTTTGTTAGTACAGATATAAAAAGAATGGGCACATCGGTAAAAGGTTCAATGGCCTTCTTTATTTTTTGGGTGTATTGCTTAATGGTATTGGTCTCTTTATCGGCTACCAAATCCCATTTGTTTACCAGAATTACAATACCCTTATTGTTCCTGGCCGCCAACCAAAAAATATTTTCAACCTGGCCGTCAAAGCCACGGGTGGCATCCAACAATAATAAGCAAACATCACAATTCTCTATGGCCCTTACGGAGCGCATTACAGAATAAAACTCCAAATCTTCCTTAACCTTGGATTTCCTTCGAATTCCTGCCGTATCCACCAAATTAAATTCGAACCCGAATCGGTTATAGGTTGTATCGATACTATCCCGTGTAGTGCCAGCAATATCGGTAACTATATACCGCTCCTCACCTATCAATGCATTTATGAAAGAGGATTTACCGGCATTGGGCCTTCCGACAACGGCAAATCTGGGAAGTTCACTTTCCTCCTTTTCGCCTTCCGGTAATTTCTCTACCAATGCGTCCAACAGTTCGCCGGTACCACTACCATTAATGCTTGATAAAGTATAATAATCCCCCAGGCCAAGCGAGTAGAATTCAACCGCATCCTCTTCTCTCATGGCATTATCCACCTTGTTCACCGCCAAAAAAACCGGTTTATTGACACGCCTAAGAAGTTTGGCGACATCTTCATCCATACCTGTTACACCAGTTTCCACATCCACCATAAAAATAATGGCATCTGCTTCCTCTATGGCAAGTTCTACCTGCTTATCTATCTCCTGTTCAAAGATATCATCACTGCCCAAAACATATCCTCCGGTATCTATGAGTGAGAATTCCTTTCCGTTCCAATCGCTTTTCCCATAGTGGCGGTCACGCGTAACCCCGCTCGAAGCGTCTACAATTGCCTCCCTTCGTTGGATCAACCGATTGAAAAAAGTCGATTTACCCACATTTGGCCTTCCCACAATAGCAACAATAGCACCCATAGCTTAAATTTGGCGCAAAGGTAGTAATTAAAGTATTCAGAAAAATGATAACCAGTTTATTGTTCCCACTTGTAAAGAGGAATGACGTCCAATTTGTTTTTCCTACCGGACATATATGGTTCGCCGATATTCCTTACCTTAATTTTCTTGGCCGGAGAACCAAAAGCGAGAATGTTACTTTCCAAATTACCCACTACCAAAGAACCTGCCCCTACAACGGTATGTTCGCCAATGGTGATGGAATCAATAACGTTGGCTCCCAAACACAAGGCGGAATACTTACCCAAAATGAGATTACCACCAGTGCACGTCTTTGGAGCTAAACTGGAAAAATCTTGCATAAACCCATCATGCCCTAACGAACTATTGGTGTTTAAAAGGCAAAAATTACCTATTACGGAATTTGCATTTACAATAACACCAGGCATTATAACTGTCCCAACACCATATTGCGCTCCCTTGCCAACCTCAGCACTTGGATGAACAACGGAGACGTAAGAAAAATTAGGTGAAATCTTATTGATACGGTCTACCATAGAACTACGAATCCAATTGTCTCCAATAGCAACAATACCCCCACGAATATTATATTTATCTATTAGAAATGGTAAGTCAAATTCGGTACCTAAAATTGGGTAACCATTAATTATGGCACCTTTCTTTTTGAAAGAATCGATGAATCCTATCACCTTGTACTTCCCTTCCTTCTCTATACAATCCAGTACAACACTACCGTGGCCTGAAGCACCAAAAATGATTATATTCTGCATTTCATCGTATTTTTTTTGCATTTCATCGATATTCAAAGATAGTTAAAGTTCTACATCATAACTGACCTAAAGCAATTTTTTCGATAAAAGTTTTAATGCATAAAAGTGAAATCGTTTGTTTTGGAGAGCTCATTTTACCCTCAAACGATTACTAATTAGAAGATTATAAAACAAATACAAAATTATAGGCTAACATTAATTATTATACCCAAACCGTTTTAATTGTCTAGTGTCGTTACGCCAATTTTTGTTCACCTTTACGTATAGTTCAATGTGTACTTGCTTGTCAAAAAACTGTTCCAAATCCTTTCGGGCTTCAACCCCTACTTTTTTCAGTGCGCTACCTTTATGGCCGATTATAATTCCTTTTTGGGAATCTCGCTCGACCATGATTACGGATCGAATTCTAATTATCTCTTCATCCTCAAGAAATTCCTCGGTCTCCACCTCCACGGCATATGGAATTTCCTTTTTATAATACAAGAGTATTTTTTCCCGTATGGTTTCGTTGACAAAAAAACGTTCCGGTTTATCCGTTAATTGGTCCTTGGGATAATAGGGTGGGGAAATCGGCAACAACTCTAAAATTCTTTCAAAAACACCCCGAACATTGAAGTTTTGCAGGGCCGATATGGGATGTATTTCCACGGATGGAAGTTGTTCCTGCCAATACTGTACCTGCTCTTCCAAAAGTTCTTGGCTGGCACTATCGATTTTGTTCAAAAGCAAGAGTACAGGAATCTTAGAATTCTTAATCCTAATAAAGAAGTTTTCATCTTTCAAAGCCTTCTCACCTATTTCGACCATATATAATAGTACATCGGCATCATCAAAAGCCGACTTTACAAAATCCATCATAGAGGATTGAAGATCATAGGCAGGTTTGATAATACCAGGAGTATCCGAAAGAATAACCTGAAAATCATCTCCGTTTACAATACCTAAAATCCTGTGTCTTGTAGTTTGTGCCTTCGAAGTAATTATGGATAATTTTTCACCCACAAAGGCATTCATTAAGGTGGACTTGCCCACGTTGGGATTACCAATAATATTTACAAAACCAGCTTTATGATCTTTCATTCTTTAATTTTTCAAAATAAACCTTGGTGGCAGCATTAACCTTAGGAGCCAACAAAAGTACGGCAATCATATTTGGAATTACCATAAGGGCATAGGAGAGATCGATAAGATTTTTAACTAGTTCCAAAGAAGCAATAGCCGCAAAAACAATCATAATCACAAAATAGATATTGTACCATCTACCAATTTTCGCATTCGTCAAAAATGAAAGGCACTTAACTCCATAGTAGGAATACGTAAACAAGGTAGAAAGGGCAAAGGCCGTTACAATTACCATCAAAAGTTGATCTCCAAAACCGAACAATGTCTTTTGAAAAGCGTTTAAGGTCATTACAATTCCGCTACCATCCTCCAAATAAGCCCCACTTAGAATAATAACAACGGCAGTAAAAGTACAGACCAGTATTGTATCTATAAACGGGCCCAACATGGCCACCAATCCTTCCCGTATGGGCTCATCGTTTTTAGACTGACCGTGATACATGGGAGCACTACCCAGACCGGCCTCATTGGAAAACATTGCTCTGCGGACTCCTATAATCACAAGTCCCCAAAACCCTCCCGAAACAACGGACTTAAAGTTCCAAGCTTCTGTAATAATCATCTTGAGCGAGGGTATTACCTGGGATGCGTTCATGAACATCACAAATAAAACAGCAACCAAATATACCATCACCATAAAGGGGACTATTGCTGTAGCCACCTTGGCTATTTTTTCCAACCCCCCAAAAATAACGAAAGAACTCACAATGGCTAGCACAAAACCAATGGTCAATTTCCAGTTAAACTCACTCATTTGTATGATGGTTTCGGATGGATTTATAACACTCATGAATGTTTCCGTAAATTGATTGGCCGTAAAAACACCTAAAAAACCAAAGAGTCCGGCCAGGGCAAAGAATATGGCCAAAGGTTTATATTTTTTACCTAGTCCATTTACAATATAGAACATGGGACCTCCCTGTAAATGACCTTCCGAGTCTTCTCCCCTGAACATTATGGAAAGACTACAGGAGTAGAACTTAATACACATTCCTATAAGCGCGGTCATCCAAATCCAAAAAACCACCCCTGGACCACCATCATGAATGGCAATGGCGACCCCTGAAATATTTCCAAGTCCAACGGTAGCCGCAACAGCCGCCGATAATGCCTGAAGGGAACTAACATCCCCTTTTGCATTCTTATCGTCATACTTTCCCCGAGTTATTGCTAGGGCATGTCCAAAATAACGGTAGGGCATTAATCTGGAATACAGCATTAAAAAAAGACCTCCTCCAATCAATAGAACAAACATGGGCCATTCCGTTCCGGAAATTGCCTGTATTAAAAAATCATTCAGTTGTTTCATGTGTTCTAAAGTAGCCAATAAAATTGAAAATATAGTTTTGGAACCTATAAGGACAAGAAAGTCAAGATTTTTATTCCCTATTCAAAATGAAAGTGAATCATATTTGGAATTTACATGAAAACAATTGTATCTTTGTCGTCCATATCGCGGGATAGAGCAGTAGGTAGCTCGTCGGGCTCATAACCCGAAGGTCACTGGTTCGAGTCCAGTTCCCGCTACTAAGAAAGCCATCAATATAATTGATGGCTTTTTCTTTTGAAGAAAAAGTTTCACCTTGAATCCAACAAGGTGATGTTTTTTTTTGGTAAGTCTTGAAATCAAGACTGAACGAGAAGTTTATCATGAGCGAAGCCGGTGCAAGTCGAGAGTTCCCGCTAGCTAAAAAAAGCCACTTGACCTTTCAATTGGCTTTTTCGTATTTAACGAGTTGTTAATTATTTTTCAAAAACCATAAGAGGCAGATCAATAGGCTATCTCCAATGCCTCATATTCTACCGGCTCCGTAATATCGGCTCTTTGCCCTGCATTGCCTCGGTACAGATCTTTACTAATAGGCCAGGTTTGCAATTTATCATCGGGTAGGTCATCTGCTATCACATCAAGGATTTGATTCTTGCTTAAGGTAGGATCAAGCCAAACCTCAATATCCATTTCCTGTAAAATAACCGGCCTCCTGTTCTTTTTATTATGAATTTTGATAAATAATGGGCTTGCTGGTTTGGTCAAAATGGAAAAAGTAATGGTTCCATCTGAAATGACCGTGTAAATACCTGCCAGACTTATTGGATTGTCATCCTTTCTTTTAAAATAAAACGGAATCTTAAAATTGTTTTTTGCAGTATGAGGCTCAAAAAAGCCTTTTACGGGAATGATACATTTTTTGAAGCCATTGTAATTGGAGGAGTCGAAAAGCTTTTCCGATCTGGCATTCAATCCAGACCCGTACTTAATGGTTTCTTTATAATATTCCCTAGGGTTTACATTGGATTTATAGTTGGGTATGATTCCCCACAAGGCATCAGTTAATATGCTCGGGTTTTCTTGGGTAATAATCCAAGAGCGGTTGTGTACGAATCCATTATTAAAATAACGTTTGTATTCATTTTCAGGTTCGGCATACACATAGTTGTGATCCAAACGGTAATAGGTCTCTACCAATTTCACATCACCAAATTCTTCTGTTGAAAAACACATGATGCCAATATTTATAATTTTCTATTTGGTGTATATGGAGCCTTTAACTCCTCCAAGGTTTTTTCAAAGGTTTCCATTGCGTTGTTAAATGCTTTCAACTCCTTTTCGAAGGTATTGAAATCCTTTGCGGCGATTTCAATGTTCTCCATCTGCGTTTTTGTCGGTTCTTGTGTTGTTTCCCAATGTGCTCCGGCCACCTGCCCTACCCTGGACCTAATGGAAGGTGGCGTGGACTCGTCCAATGATTGTTTTATAGGGTCGCCATATAAGGTCTTCCGCAAGGAACTTAGCAGTAACCTTAATTCATTTAATTTATTGAAATGGCTTTCGTTTGCCAAAGGTGTTTTAAGCAAGGCCTCCTTCATGTGTTTGATTTGCTCATTGTATTCTCCCATTTTTTCACCGGCGTTGGATATTTGCCTGGAAAGCTCCGCGGTGTGATTCATAAAAATTTGGATATCACTGTAATCTACATTTTTCTTCTGGTCGTGTACGGGAATTACCTTAAAACTTTGGGGCGCACCTTGTGGTTGCAATTTTCCATTAAACAACACGTACATTTGAACACTATAGTTGCCCGGAGACACCAAGGGTCCTTGATCCTCTCCGGCCCACGGCGGCCTAAAGTCGGGGACGGATAAATCAATTGGGTTGGGTGCGGAACGCCTTAAATCCCAAGATGTACGTTGTAAGCCTTTACCTGTTTTTCCATGCAACCATCGTACGGGCTGCTTGTCTTGATCTGACACTAAAAAAAGCACTTTAGCTTCCTCCTGTCCTCTTTCTTCTTCCAAGGCTTCCCAACCTGGAAAGGGTACCGAAATATTCTTAGACCTCAGCTCCTTTTCCTTTTCATTTCGTAAGGTCTTACCTGTTTTTGGCACATCCTTTATCCAGTAAGAGAAGGTGGCCCCAAAAGGAGGATTGTCCGTCGCAAAGCTTGTAGATCCTAATGATGGCATCCCCTTGGCCTGCATGGGAACATTTGGCACGTACCACCAGGCATCCCGCACTGGGAATAGTTGGTTGTTCTTATCCGATACTCTTTCACCCAATCCCCGTAACGGAGTGTAATCGTCCAGTACAAAAAACCCCCTTCCAAAGGATGCTCCCACCAAATCGTTGTCCCTTGGGTGCAATTCGATGTCCCGAAACGGTATGGTTGGTAACCCGGACTTTAATGGTATCCAATTAGTCCCTTTGTTGGGAGAAAAATAGATGCCATATTCAGTCCCGATGAACAATAGATTTGGATCAACGAAGTCCTGCTTTATGACCCATACAATAGTCTCTTTTGGGAGGTCTCCCACAATGGAAGTCCACGAACGTCCACGGTCCGTGCTCATGAACAAATACGGGATATAATTCCCAATTTTATGGGCATCGGCACTAACGAATACAACATTGGCGTCATGAGCGGAGGCTTCTATATCGTTTATAAAAGAAAGCTCGGGGACTTTGGGCAAGGCCCCACTTTTCCGCCAGGTCTGACCGCCGTCCTCGCTTATATGTATCAAACCGTCATCGGAACCAGTATACAATAAACCTTCTTGTTTAGGGGATTCTGCAATGGAGGTCAAAGTGGCATATTTGGACATAGCTCCCGTGTCATACAGGGCATCCACGCTCCAGACCCTGCCCATCATGTCCAATTCATACCTGTTTCTATTGGTCGTTAAATCCTTGCTGATAGGCTGCCAAGAACTTCCTTGGTCATCACTTCGCCAGAGTCTTTGCGACCCATAATATAGCCTATGATTATCATGGGGGCTGATCAATAAGGGACTGTCCCAGTTCCATCTGTCGGCCATACCATCGGTTGACTGGGGTTGAATATCCATTCCCTCTTCGGTTTCCCTGTTATGTCGATATAAATTCCCTTCCTGTATTTCCATGTAAACAGTGTTAGGGTCTTTTGGGTCAAAGGCATTGTCATAACCATCAGCACCCAAGGGCACGTACCAATCCTGATTGCGTACCCCTTCTGTATTCATGGTTCTGGAAGGACCTATTAAAGTGCCCAAATCCTGGGCACCTCCCACAATATTGTAAAAAGGTTGGGCATTGTCCAAGGAGAGCTTGTAAAATTGGGAGATGGGCAGGTTTGGGAAATGCCTCCAAGTAGTACCTTCATCAAAGGTTTCGTACAAACCGCCGTCCGTTCCTGCGAGCAAGTGCTTGCCATTGTTAGGGTCGATCCAAAGAGAATGGTTGTCGCTATGCTTCTCGCGACCGGTTCCCAAAACCTTAAAACTATTACCGCCATCCCTGGTTACCCTAATGAATACGTCCATTTGATAAACCAAGTCTGGATTCGATGGTGAAACCTCTATTTCCTGATAGTAGTGAGGGCCTGTTCCACCGGATATATAATCATTCTGTTTTGTCCAGCTTTCGCCCTTGTCCATGGACCTGTAAAAGCCCTTTTCTTTATCATCCGCCTCTATAGTCGCATAGACCAGATTAGGATTCGCCTTGGTCACGGCCAGTCCTATTTTACCCATATCCCCTTTGGGCAGACCAGTAAATTTTTGGGTCCACGTTTCACCATTGTCCATAGATTTAAAGATCCCAGATTTGGGACCTCCGGATAGCAATGACCATACATGCCTTCTACGCTGGTAGGCCGCGGCATATACAACATCTGGATTCTCTGGATCGAACTCAATATCGGTAACGCCGGTATGCTCGTTAATTTTTAGTACGTGGTTCCAAGTTTGGCCTCCATCCGTTGTTTTATAAACACCACGATCACCACCGGAAGACCATAAAGGACCTTCGGCCGCCACCAATACCACATTACTGTTTCTGGGGTCAACCAAAATTTTCCCTATGTGTTCAGAATTTTCCAATCCCATAGATTTCCAAGTAGCTCCACCATCATTGGATTTATAGATGCCATCACCCCAGCCAACATGTCTACCACTAACATTTTCGCCGGTTCCAACCCAAACGGTTTGAGGATTGTTCGGGTCAATGGTCACACAGCCAATCGAGTAGGAAGGCTGCTCCTCAAAGACCGCGTCCCAGGTTATCCCGCTATTCTCTGTTTTCCACACACCACCTGAACCTACGGCAACAAACCAAGTGCTTGGATCTTCTGGGCTTACGGCAATATCCGCAATTCTACCTCCCATGAGTGCTGGTCCAATGGCTCTGAACTCCAAGCCATTTAGGTCATTTGACAAACTTGAAAAATTGGGATTTTGAGAACGGACCAGGCTAATATTTACTAGTAGCAAAATAAAAAGCGTTTTGATGGCATTTTTTAGATACATGGCTGAATCTTTAGTTTGTTTGATATGAAAATGTGTACTTGAGTAAAAATAATGAACCGCGTTTAACATTTAGATTATTACGCGCTATTTTTTGAACATTATTTTATTTTGTAGCATTTCCTAAATTTTGAAAACAACTTTATTTTTTTGAGTCAGTAATTGTACGTTTTGCTATAGCGAGAAATGGAGTAAAATTTTACCTTGCACAGAATCATAAATAGTTAATACAATAAATGAGTCAGACCACACAAAGAATCTATTTGGCGGATGACGATAGCGACGACCGTGCATTTTTCTCCGATGCGTTGAGCGAAATACCTATTACCACTACTATAGAGGAGTTCAGTAACGGAGTCGATTTAATGTCCTTTTTATTGAATGGAGAGCATAAAAAACCCGATGCTATTTTCTTAGATTTGAAAATGCCTATGATGGACGGTTTTGAATGTTTGACTGATATTAGAGACCTGGATGCGCTTTCAGAGGTACCAGTTATCATTTATTCTACCTCCTATCATGAAAAAGATGTGGAAAGACTAAAAAAAATGGGAGCGACCCTTTATTTAAAAAAACCTTCTTCCTTTAATCAATTAAAAACGCTTTTACATAAATGTCTTTCACATTTGGCACAAAAGTCTGCAGGCAAGAATACTACTGACCCACAATTTCTAATTTCAATTTAACAGAAATCTGTACTGATTATAGAAAGTAATTTCCAAAGGTAGGAATCACATTTAAAATTTGTTATGCGAACACATCGTACAACTATTTTGGGTCACTAAAAACCATCCTAAAAGTGATGTTGCATTAAAAATTATATTACTTTGTAAGCCAAAATCCATTGGCTTCATGCATGAACTGACGTATACCTCCCTGGCAAAAAAAAATATTGGACTTAAAGACCTGAACGATATATTGGATGAGGCCAATGAATTTAATAAAGCCCACTCCATAACGGGTTGTTTGGTATATCATAATGGACTTTTTGTACAGACACTGCACGGCGAGAAAAAGGTAATCTTTAATTTGTTGAAATCAATTAAATCGGACAATAGACACTCCAATTTGAATCTAGTCTGGGAAGGCCCTGCAGAAAAAGAAGTTTTTCAAGGCTGGCATATGGCTTTCTTCTCACCAAAAAATTCCAATAAGCCATCTGAAGAGCTTATCGATTTTGAAAGAAACCTAATTACCTTATCTTCCTTCTATCAGGCAGATTCCGCTTCTGTTCGAATATTTTGGTCTATTGTGAAAGACTTATGCTTGAATGAAGCAAAAATGCCCTAAACAATCATTCAAATACTATCCCACTTTTTTAAAATAAGGCTGTCCTTGCTTGCTTTTACTCAACCCTAGATTAGCCATGGCTATTTTCAAGTTAATAATTTCTTTTTCGGCATTTTCGTTCAAAAAGTCCAAAGAACTTAAAATCAATGAATTTACTTGATTTTTCCCTTGTTCTTTAAAGTCAGGATTTTCCTTTAGAAAAATTGCAACTCTTAATTTCCTGTTTCTAGCATGATTGTCCTCTATTTGTACCATGAGATCTTTGATTTCATCAATAGGGTTTTTAGAAACAATGAGCTCAAAATCCTCGTTAATTCTTTTTTTCCAATAATTCAAAAGTTGTAATCGGGACTCGATATCCTTTTTTATTTCTAGATAGAGGTCTGGAGTTCCATCCTGTAATGCTTCTTTAATCATTGATTCCAATTTTCTAAATTAAAATTAATCGTCTATTTCAATAACCATGAACCCCAAGATTGGTTGAATTGTCCTTAACAATCGAGCTTTCTTAGGGCACTTTTACAATTACCAAGCAAAAAAATTAAGCTGACAGCCTTGTTCCACGGGCCTTCGTTAGATAATCTTTTGGAGAACATTTAAAACGTCTGTTGAAAATTTTAGAGAAATAACTTCTACTTGAAAATCCAATGGTATATACAATCTCAGAGACATTCAAATCCGTTTCCTGAATTAATTTTTCGGCTAAATCTAAACGTTGATTTTTTATACAACTGGCGACCGTTGAGCCTGTAAACACTTTAAAGCCAGACTGCAGTTTGGCCGCAGACAGACCGTATTTTCTAACGAAATAATCGATGGAATATGGGTACTCTGGTTTTTTTCTTATTTCTTCAATAGCATCTTCCACACGTAACAACTCACGTTTTGTCAATGAGGATTCATGCAAGGTTTTTTTAGAGCTATCACTATTATAGTGTAATATTTCAAGCGCCAAAGTAAAGTGTACAATTCCTTCTATCAATAACTTACGTACGACCCCGGTTTGGGCAATTGATTTAATCTGCAGTAAGTGCTCCTTAATTTTTAGGTTGACCGTTCCCACATATTCATATTTCTTATTTTTAAGAAATTGGGAAAACAACTGGCTTTTTAATTTTTCGGTCTTTTCCACCGAAGCTTCGGAACCGTGTCCATCAGTGACTTGAATGACTGAAAAATGGACCTTTTTTCCCGGTTCAAGCACAATATCCACATCTTCTTCCTTTCCTCCAAGGATAACGGTCCTCAATGAATCTACTTCTATGGTGGATTTACTTGTTGGTAGTTTTAACGTAAAACTTCCCTCTAAACAATAAATGAAGAACAAACTACGATTAGAAGGATTTTTTAAATTCAATTTCACCTCCTCCTTGACCGATAAGTCAAATTGACTATATCCAATACCCGATTCCAATTCTACGGATTGGACACGTCCAGTTCCTTTATGGTTATCGAACATCAATATACGTTCCGTATCGTATATCGAAATACTTCCTCCTAGACTATTGTTAAGCTGATTTAATTTTGCGTGTGTTGCATTCATGGTCGATCGTTTTTAGAATTATTGAGTAAGTGAAACTAAATCACCCACATTTTCAATTCCAAAGATCTTAATAGGCCGTTCAAATTTGTTATAACATTTTTAGAATATGTTATAACTTCTCTTTTGACCTTACACTCAAAAAGATGTTGTTAAATTGACAATGATGGCAAAAAAACGGTGAATACGGCCCCTTGGCTGTTCTGACTTGTCGCGGTTATGAGGCCGTTGTGGGCCTCCACAATTTTTTTGCAGATGGCCAGCCCAAGACCGGTTCCGGAATATTCATTCTTACCGTGAAGCCTTTGAAAGATTTCAAAAATCCTTTCACTGTATTGATTCTCAAAACCAATTCCATTGTCAATAAATTCCAATTTATGATATGCTCCATCTGAAAGCTTGGAAATTCGATTTATGGCGTCCACCTTAATAATACTATGTTTTATGGAAACAATTGGAATGGTGTCCTGGGCCATATATTTTAGGGAATTGCCAATTAGATTGGAGAAGAGTTGTTCCATTTGAAATTGTACCCCGTTAATCTCTGGAAGTTTATCGGCTTTTACGGACGCATTTGTTTCTTTTATCCGTTCGCCTAAATCATCCAAAACCTCTGCCAGTATTTCGTTAAGATCGATTTTTGTTGGCCTATCTTCCAAATCATCTATTTTGGAATAGGACAGTAAGTTGGAGATCAGGTTACGCATTCTCTCCGTAGAAGATATTATCTTACCCAAATAATTCTTTGACCTTGGGCCCAATCTGTCCTTTTCTTCTTCATTCAATCTACTGATAAACATTTGAATCTTTCTAAGAGGCTCCTGCAAATCATGACTTGCAATTCTGTTAAAGGCTTCCAAGTCAGAATTTATTTTTCTTAGTTCGGCATTTTTGGATTGTAATATGACTTCATGTTCTATTTGTTTGGTAACGTCCTTAAATAGACCTACAACATACCAGTTATCCTCAGAAGGATAATACTCTCCGATCGTATTAACATATTTAATCTCATCTGTACTGGTAACAACCTTAAAGCTAATATCAATTCTTTCTTTGGTGACCTTGCTACTGGTTATCACATCACGTACCCAAGCAATGTCTTTTTCATGTACAAATTTCAATATAAAATCAAGGGTGGGATTCGCGTCTAACGGTTCCTCATAACCTAGCAGTTTGTAGACATTCTCGGACAGGTTCAAGGTGCCATTATTTAAGTCCCACCGAAAACTACCAGTACTTGCAACATGTTCCGCTTCCAATAGCAGATTATTCTGTATTTCGAGCTGCCGTTCGTACTGTTTTTCTTTACTGATATCCTTTAGAAATTGAACGACTCCATCCTCCAGTTTTACTACCCTTACGCTGAACCAGACCACCTGCTCATCAAATACGTATTTAGGAAAATAATTGATGGTTTCGCCGGTGATAAAACACTTTTTAGCGTTTTCAAAGGCTCCATTTTCAAAATTTTGAGGATCGTATTCCAGCCAGCGCATCCCGATCATGTCCTCTACTTTCAATTCCGTAATCTCCTCTATCCTGCTATTAACATATTTAATAACAAAATCTTCAATTAGACCTTCCTCACCGAACAATGGTTCTAAATAGGCAATAACATTGTTGCTACTGTCCAATAGTTTTTCATTGAACATCTTAGAAATCTCCAATTCAGAAATCCTATTTCTAAGCGCAATTCTATCGGGCATAGTCTATCTAGTTTTTTAAAAAATTGAAATATTTATAGGTGCTATTATAAAAAGACCAATTAAATGCTCAGGTCCAATGGCTATATTCTTAATAAAAAATTTTCCTTTTTAAAGTCTTCCATTTGATAGGCCCAATTCATTTTAATTACTTGGGTGAGGGATTTCTTGAGGTCCTCAAAACTAGACGGTTTCTTAATATAGATATTCGCACCGCTCAAAAATGTCCGTTCAATATCGTCGTCTGAGGAAGAGGTAGAATATATTGCAATGGGGAGATCCTTTAGCAATGGATTTTTCCTAATCTCCTCTAAACACTCGAAACCATTCATTATGGGCATATTAAGGTCCAAAAAAATCAGATTGGGCAAATTTTGAACCTGCTGCATCAAATAATCCAAGCAGCTCTTACCATTATCCAATTGATGCAATTGAGTATTTAGATTTACGCCCACCAAGGCATCGGCAAAAAATTCCCTATCGTCCTCATCGTCGTCTACCAACAAAATTTTCATTTTCGTCATATGATATTCATTAATTAAAGGTGTTTATCGAATTATTCCTAATTTTTAAATATTGTGTAATGGTCAAACCTGTAACTTTTTTGAATTGGGCGGATAAATGAGGAACACTGCTAAAATTTAAGCTATAAGCGATATCAGACAATGTTTTTTCTTCATCCATCAATAGCTCCTTCACTTTTTCGATTCTGATAAGAACATAAAAGTTCTCAATGGTAGTAAAGGTTTTGGAAGTAAAATGATTGGATAGGTAGGAATAGCTGTAACCCAATTCATCAGAAAGCATTTTAGAAATGGAAACATTTCCATCATATTCCCCATGTACATATCTCTTTATCAAAGACTTTATCTGCTCCAACAATGATATTGAATTGCCTCTTTGAATTTTTATTCCATAAGCGGCCAGGTGATCCGAGAGTTTCTTCAAATCCTTTTCCTCAATTTCGGTTGAAAGTACAACCAAATCCTCATGAATTCGCTCCACCTTTATTTCCAAGGAATCCATGGTCCTTTTTACCAGTTCCTTAACCACTTTATCCACTTCATATGTGAGCTCAAATTTCACCTTTCCAATTCAAATTTTATAAACCTCTAAAATATTTACAATTCAGGAATGCCAATAACGAAATACGGTTTTTCTTTAACGTTTTTTGGCCCAGAGCGTATTCGGAAAAATGTAATTTCCTGCTATATATACGCCTAGAAAAGTATCCCGGGACGACTAAATGTTGGGATTAACAAATCTTTAGGAATTATCCCTTTAAATAATATATGGGTATCTTCATAAAGTGATCCAACCAAAATCCTTATTGAATCGTTTCTAAATGGTCGTAATTTCCCCATTCATATCATGAAATTTTAAATTTTGAAATGACCAGGAATTTCCCCTTTTCAAAAAAGCATAGTCATTGTATGGAATACGATACATTGGTAAGACAGTAAAAGGCCGATCACTGTCTCACGAGAGACGAATAAAGTCCTATACGGATGATGACCTGCCCATTAAACCCATTAATTTCATACATTTAACAGGAAAGAGCTAACTTAAAGACCCATTATCCAAAACTGAAATGTATGGCAGAGAACAACGAACTGGACGACTATTTGGACAACCATTACATTCACCGAAGTAATTGGTTGCGGGCAGCGGTCTTGGGAGCCAATGACGGCATACTTTCCACCGCGAGTATCGCCATTGGTGTTGCGGCAGCCAGTGATATTAGGGAACCGGTCATTTTGGCCACTTTGGCCGGACTTGTCGCAGGGTCCTTGTCAATGGCAGCTGGTGAATATGTCTCCGTAAGTTCTCAAACAGATGTAGAAAAGGCCGATATAGAAAGGGAGCAGGAGGAACTAATCGAAACCCCGGAATTAGAGTTAAAACGCTTGGCCCAAATATACGAAGATCGGGGTTTAAAGAAAGAAACCGCATTGACCGTAGCCAAGGAACTAACTGCCCATGATGCTTTGGGTGCCCATGTACGGGACGAATTGGGAATCAATGAAATAAGTGCTGCAAATCCCCTACAAGCGGCCTTGGCATCTGGTGCCGCATTTACCATAGGCGGAGTTTTGCCCTTTTTGGTGACACTTTTTTTGCCCCTGAAAGGAATGGAATATTACTTATATGGATTTGCCATATTTTTTCTGGTCATTCTAGGAGCCATGGCTGCCAAGGCAGGGGGGTCTAGCATCCTAAAAGCGGTAGGCCGGATTACCTTTTGGGGTACCGTGGCCATGGGGCTTACGGCCTTGGTAGGTCACTTTTTTGGGGTAAACGTGGCCTAGGCACCATAAAAATGTAATTGAGTTAATTGCTGTCTATTAAAAAGCGTTTAACAAAACTATCTTTTAATAATTTCCTTGCTCTCGACAAAAGTGTTTCCACTTCATCTAAGGTAACCTCCCTAATATGTGCAATTTCAGCGGTAGTAAAACCTTGATCCGCATATAGTTGAAATACAGTCCTCATAGGCATGGACATTTTGTTCAAAACCATATGTACGTGTCTTTCCACACGTTCTTGCTCCAGACTTTCATCCAGTTTTTCAGCAAGCTCCTTTTCCTCTTCGGTTATGAAGACATGCTTTAAAATATAATCGTCCTTGGTTAGCGAACGATCGTCCAATTCTTCCAAAAGCACCAAATCCCCATCGCCATCCGTGCTATACTCCTCTTCCATGGAATCCCATTCCTGTTTGGAATAGGTATCGATGTTCTCGAAAAACATGTGATCGAATTCCTCTTCGGTCAAACGATCGTCCAACAGGTCATCCACTTTTTTAAAAAGAAAAGGGCGAAGGTCATATTCATTTTTCACTAATTCCCAATTGTCGTACACTTCAATAAACAATTGATCCGTAAAGTCATTGGGGCTGAACATTCCTTTATTCAATGTACCGGTACGTATAGCTGTCTTCAACCTTTTGGCAACATAGTTTTGAACCGGTGGCATCAAACGCAATAATTCCTTATTAAAAGCTTCACGGTTCTCTTGGTTTCTTAAATTAACCAGATTGTTATAGGTCTCTTGAACCACCCAAACTACGGTTCCCATATTTGCTGTATTCTCTTTTGTTCCATTCATGGCTAATTTGTTTTAAACATTGAATTATTGCATGTAATGTACCTTGAAACAAAGATCAAAAAAATGATTTATATCATTAAAAATCAAATATTTAAAGTATATACTTTATAGATGCCAATATATGTCGCATGATAAATGTCATACTTTGTAACAAGGAAACCCTTTACTTTTAAAAGTGTTAAATCAAGAGCTATGAAAAATATTCTTATTCCAACCGATTTTTCTGCCAATGCCGAGAATGCCATCGCGTTTGCATTGGATCTCTTTAAATGTGACCGCACCAATTTTTATTTGATGCATGCCTATGCCGATGAACTCTATCAGAAAAACCATAGTACGGAAGACGGCAATTTCAGTGCGGAGAAGAAAAAAATGGCTCAGGCTTCAGAAGAAAAACTTATTGAGATAATTTCAAGGGCTAAACGGGATAAGCACAACCCAAAGCATCGCTTTGAATCCATTTCTGTATTTGAATCCCTGGTAGACGGGGTCAACGATTTTGTCAACCTTAAGGATATTGACTTGGTACTAATGGGAACCAAAGGTCAGACAGCGAACAAGAACATCACTTTTGGAAGTCATACCGTTCAGGTCTTTAAATATGTAAAGTGCCCAGTCTTGGCCATTCCCAGTGATTATACATTTTCACAGCCCAAAAAGATATTGTTCCCATCAGATTATATGATTCCCTACAAACGAAGGGAACTTAAACTATTGGATACTTTGGCTGGCCGATTTAAGTCCGAAGTCCATTCGCTCTACATTTCGGATTTTGAGGATTTGAGCCATAGGCAAACGGATAATCAGTTGTTCCTCAAGGGATCGCTGCCCAAGGCCAAACTTAGCTTCATAAGAACGGAAGTTAAGAACAGGGGAATTGCCATTATGGATTACGCCCAAGAACATGGTATGGACATGTTGGTCATGGTAAATTCCAGGCACTCTTTTTTGGAGGATATGCTCTACCGTTCCACCGTTGACCAAATAGCCCTTAACCCAGTCATACCATTTTTAGTTTTACAAAACCTACCTCGTTAACTTTAACATTTGAGCCATGAAACCCTCATCGAGGGATTTGTTATGATAAGTTGAATGCCTCTACAAAAATAAATGTTTAAGAATTAAGCTATTGACCTAAATTTAAACGTATGAAAAAAATAATTCTACCTACAGATTTTTCTGAAAATGCCTGGAACGCCATCTTTACGGCCCTAAAGATCTATGCGGATGTCAAGTGTCATTTTTATATCGTGAACGCCTATGAACCAGGTGTTTTAAAACCTTTGGGCACTGAAGGTCACAAAAGATTGGATGTGATTTACGATTCCCTTTCACAGCATTCAGAAAAGGAATTGGCAGAAATACATACCTATCTCGATAAAAACCATACCAACCTACAACACAGTTTTGAGACGGTTTCCATGGAAAATACCTTTGAGGAAGCCATGGAAATATTGGCTTCTGAAAAGGATGCTGACCTTATCATCATGGGTACCCAGGGAGCTACAGGAGCCAAACAGGTGTTCTTGGGCAGCAATACGGTAAAAGTGCTCAAAAAGCTACCAAATATTCCCATTTTGGCCGTTCCGGATTCCTTCAATTTTCAAAAGTTGAAAACTGTCCTTTTCTCTACGGATTATATGAAGGGGTATGACAAATTTGAATTGGACAGTCTCTTGGAACTCGTGAACATTTGGAATGCGAAAATCGAAATTATACATGTAACGGAAGAGTTCACCCTGAACGAAACACAGAAAACCAACAAAAATATTTTGGAAGAACGGCTTTCTGGTTTGGAATTTACATTTACCGATCTTCCCTTCAACTCCAGTACGGCATACACTATAGCACAGTATACCAACAACAGGACTTCGGATATACTCGGTATTATCAGGCACCAACATACCTTTTGGGAAAAGATCATTGGGGAACCGGTAGTGAAGAAACTAGCATTTAACTCTGAAATCCCCTTGCTATTCCTCCCTGAAAAATAAGCTATTGGAGCACCGGGGCGATTGTTAGATATATTGCTTGATTACATTAAGGATATCGTTCTTTTGAAGTACTCCGGATTGCCGCCATACCTGCTTGCCATTTTTGAAGAGCATCATGGTGGGTACGCCCCTAACATTATATTTTGCGGCTAATTTTTGGTTTTTGTCCACATCTATCTTTACGATTTTTAGACGGTCTCCCATTGCATCCTTCACCTGCTTAAGAATGGGAGCCAACATTTTGCACGGCCCACACCAATCTGCATAAAAATCAACCAGGACGGGAATTTCAGAATCTACTATATTCTTAAACGAGCTCTTCATCTGTTTTTTCTAGTTTTTGTTTTGTAAAGACACCTATAACAACCATGAAGATCCTAGATCTGCATAGAAAGATCTAGGTCTGGATACTTAAATTTTAATCGTTTTAATATCCAAGTTACTAAATTCATAATAATGAAGACATGATAAATATCATGGATTTTGGGTATAAGAGTGTGTAACTTTTGTACATAAATTCAAGGCCATGACACGTATTCTTTTACCCACGGATTTTTCAGATAATTCATTTAAGGCGATTTCTTATGGATTGTCGCTCTTTAAGGAAGAACCCTGTACCTTTTATCTCTTGAACACCTATATGCCCCCGGTATACCATACAGAGTACCTTTTGGGAAGCCCGGGACAAATTGGTCTTGGGGATATGATACGGGAAGAATCCAAGAACAACCTGAATGAGTTAAAGGAAAAGCTGGAAGCGGAGTTCAAAAATCCGTTGCACACCTTCATTACGCACTCAGCATTTAACATGCTCACCGAGGAAGTAAGCCACATGACGGAGGCAGAGAAAATTGACTTGGTCATTATGGGTACGCAAGGTGCTACAGGGGCCGAGGAAATATTGTTTGGGACCAATACGGTACATACCATTAGGAAAAGTAAGTGTCCGGTCTTGGCAATTCCCCAAGGATATGATTATAAACCGCCAAAATCAATACTCTTCCCTACGGATTATGAGGTTTCCTATTCGGAAAAAAAGGTTTCCGCCCTCTTGCAAATTGCCAAGAAACAGGATGCCACAGTACATGTTATGCATGTTTTTACCCAATTGGAGCTGGATTCCGTTCAAATATCAAATCAGAATACACTAAAGGGAATTTTAGGCAAAAACGGTATATTTCATGAGGTGGAAAATGACGAGATCATAACCGCTATCAACAAATTTCAGGAGCATACAACAGTTGATATGTTGGTCATGATACAAAACAAGCATACGTTCATGGAACGACTGTTTATTGAACCTACTATCAAAAAAATTGGTTTTCATGTAAAGGTTCCTTTTATGGTCATTCCACAACCTTGACATTATGAAGACCCTTAAAATACTTGTGGCCACTGATTTTTCAGATGAGGCATATAATGCCCTTTTCTACGCTGCCAAGCTGTTGGCTAAGAAGCCTTGCATTTTTTATATCCTACATGTTTTCAAAAAACCGACAGGCATTCTACCAAAACCAAATCACTTGATCGATGAAAAAATCAACCTCTTGAAAAAAGAGTCCATGGAGAATTTGAAAAAGACTTTCCATAAAATCCACTTGGACGAAAAGAATGTATTACACGAATTTAAAACGCTATCCAAGCAAGGACTTCTAAGTGAGGCCATTCATGAAACAATAGGAGATTTTAATATAGATATGGTGTTCATGGGCAACAAGGGAACTACCGGGGCCAAGGAAATTTTTATGGGAAGTAATACGGTACAAACCATCAGGGATTTAAGAAAATGTCCTCTCATGGCCGTTCCGAAGGAAATAGAGTTCAAACTACCAAAAAAAATAGCCTTCATTACAGACTTTAAAAAGGGCTGCAATCTAAAAACCATAAAACCTCTTTTGCAATTGTTAAAAATCCTTGATGCATCGGTACATATTGTTCACATCATCGAAGAGGAGTTTTTGTCTCCCTTGCAAGCATCCAACAAAAAGTTATTGCACATTTCCTTTAAGGATTTCAACCCTAATTTCTCATCAATTATTGAGTTTACGGATAAAGCACAGGTTATTGACACTTTTGTAAAAAACAGGGAGGTAGATATTTTCTCCTTGGTACACACCAAAGAGAGTCTTTTTGAACGGCTGCTTAAAAAACCGGTACTTTTGGATTTAAGTATGTATTCAACAGTACCCTTTCTCATTCTACCGCATAGGGAATGACAATTATCATACTTTAAATACCTTCTTTACCCTAATTTATAAGAAATTAATATTACGGATATGAAATGCGCCATAACAAGTCTTGATACCCAATGAGATGGTTATTGGCGAATTGCATCTGTCCTATGACAAACAATAAAAGCAAACATATGAAAAATATAGGTATTTGGTTGGACAGCAAAAACGCTTTGATCGTTCGTTTCAATGAAAACGGAGACTCTTTTAACAAAATAGAATCCGGTATTGAATTTTTCAATAGAACCAGCACCTCTGGGTCAAGGGTCAAATGGGGTGGAACCCAAGATATAACACATGAACAGAAATATTTGGAAAAGGAAAAACAGCAATTTAAAACATACTTTAAGGAGGTGGCCCATGCGGTAGCGGACTGTGATGCACTGGCACTTTTTGGCCCTGCGGATATCAATGAAAAATTTAAAAAGGAACTAGAAGAAAACTATCCAACCATAGGTAGAAAAATAGTTGCCGTAGAAAAAGCGGATAGCATGACCGAAAATCAAATAAAGGCTCTCATTAGAGACTTCTTCAACAATAGATAAACCAATCGCCTATGGAACGTTTTCTTGCGCTTTTTGAGAATCCTACGGTCCTAAAGTTCCTAAAACTTGGATTGTGGATTTTGCTCATTATTATCATCATAGGTTTTTTAAGAAAAATTCTCAAAAAGCGCATAGAGGATACCTCTATTAGATATAAGGCTCAAAAAGGGGTGGAAATCATTGGGTATTTTCTAATTTTTCTTATGGTCTTCATGGCTATTACCGTGGGTGACATTAAGGACTACACCCTTATCATTGGATTATTTACGGCCGGAATCACTTTTACCCTTCAAGAACTTATTTTAAGCCTGGCAGGTTCGTTTTATATTTTTTTTGTGCGTGTTTATAAACCTGGTGATAGAATAGAGATCAATAATATCAAAGGTGATGTAATCGATATAGACAGCATCTACACTACCTTAATGGAAATAGGAGAATGGGTTAGTAGCGACAATTATTCCGGAAGAATAGTAAAAATTAGCAATGCATTTGTCTTTAAGGGGCCTATTAAGAATTATTCCATGGATTTTCCTTTCGTTTGGGATGAACTTAATGTTCTGATTACCTACGGCTCCAATATGGAACTTGCCAAATCCATTATATTGGAAAAGGCAAATGAATTTTTGTCGGATTACACGGAAAAATCCATGGTACAATGGCAAGAGATGGTAGAACGCTATTATATTGAAAATGCGACCATAAAACCTACGATAGCCGTCCAACTTACCGATAATTGGATAGCCCTGAACTTACGCTACATTACGGATTACAAACTAAGAAGGGATACCAAAAACAGATTGTTTTCAAGTATTGAAAAGGCCCTAAAAGAAACAGAAGGTAAGGTAACCTTGGCCTCCACCACCCTTCAGCTTTTAAAAATACCGGAGGTTGAGATTCAACTAAAAAAAGGATATGAAGGAATCTAACATTGAGGTACAAAAATCCTCTGGGGAAAGAGTACAATTCTCCATGGATAAACTTAGAAGCTCACTTAAACATAGTGGAGCGGACCATGAATTGGTAGAGGATATTGTGATGAAGGTGCGAGATGAGATATATCCGGGAATCACTACCAATGAAATCTACAATCGTGCCTATGCCCTTTTGAAAAAGAGGAAGTCGGTTTTTGCTTCCAAGTACAAACTCAAAAAAGCGATCTATGAGTTGGGACCTACGGGATTTCCTTTTGAACGGTTCGTGGCCGCCATTTTAAAATACTCGGGGTACCAGGTTGAAGTTGGCGTTTTTTTAGAAGGCCATTGTGTAACCCATGAAATAGATGTACTGGCCGAAAAAAATGAAAATACCACCATTATTGAATGTAAGTTCCATAACGATAAAGGTCTCAATTGCAATGTAAAAATCCCCCTCTACATCCATTCCAGATATAATGATATAAAGGAGCACTGGGTAAAAGGAAAGAGAGCAAAGAGTACACTGGAAAAAGGTTGGGTGGTTACCAATACCCGTTTTACACAAGATGCCATTAGATATGGGGTCTGTGCCAACCTCCACCTTCTAAGCTGGGACTATCCTAAAAACGAAGGTCTCAAGGACCGTATTGATCGCTTGGGACTATACCCCATAACGGTTTCCACGCTTTTAAGCAATCGAGAAAAACAATTCCTGCTCAGTAGGGATGTAGTACTTTGCAGGCAACTTAAAAAGGATAAATTCTTCCTTGATCATTTGGGTATATCCACAAACCGAAAAGCGAAAATATTGGATGAAATAGGCCAGCTTTGTAACCCATAAACCATGAAAAAAGTCAAAATTCACTTTCTTGGAGCCAGTGGTACCGTTACAGGTTCAAAATTTTATCTGGAAACCCCAGACGTAAATATTATGGTAGATTGCGGCATGTTCCAAGGATTGAAGGAACTCAGGGAGATCAATTGGAAACCTTTGCCCATAGACGCATCAAAAATAGATTTTGTGTTGTTGACCCATGGGCATTTGGACCATACCGGATACTTGCCAAGGTTGCTCAAAGAAGGATTTAAGGGAAAAATTCTTGGAACCGCCCCTACTTTGGACATCACACGGATTATTTTGATGGATAGCGGAAAAATCCAAGAAGAACAGGCCCAGTCAGCCAATGAAGAGGGCTACAGCAAGCATGCACCGGCACTACCCTTTTATACTGTTAAAGACGCAGAAAGAACCTTTACATATTTTCAATCCTGTAAAAAAGAGCAATGGATTTCCCTTTCCCAAAATGTAAGGGCCAGGTTTCAATACAACGGCCACATTATTGGTGCTACCTTTATTGAACTGGAAATAAGTGGAAAAGTATTTGTTTTTTCCGGGGATATAGGAAGAAGCAGAGATTTACTTTTATCCCCTCCAGAACGGCCCAAATGGGCAGATTACCTATTTCTGGAAAGCACTTATGGCAATAAATTGCACCCGGAAGAAGACGTTCCCGTAATTTTAAGCTCCTTGATAAAACAGACGATCCAGGAACGGGGAAATCTTATCATTCCCTCCTTTGCCGTGGAGCGCTTACAATCCCTCATGTACACCTTATGGTTATTGTTCAAGAAGAACAAAATTCCCAATATTCCCATTTTTGTGGATAGCCCTATGGGCAACAATGTACTTTCCGTTTTTGAAAGGTTTCCTACATGGCATAATGTATCCATTGCCGATTACCATGCCATGATGCACCATTTTAATATTATTTCTTCCTATGCCGATACTTGGAAAACCATTGATGACCAAAGACCAAAAATTATCATTGCCGGCAGTGGAATGGTCACCGGTGGGCGTGTCCTTACCTACTTGCAACAGATGCTTGATAGGACAACGACCCAAATTCTTTTGGTTGGCTTCCAAGCTGAAGGCACCCGGGGCAGACAACTTTTGGATGGAGCACATGAATTGAAAATATTCGGAAAATATTATCCGGTAAAGGCAAAGGTCCACCTTCTGGAAAGTCTTTCTGCCCATGCGGACCAAAACGAATTGTTGTATTGGACCGATGCCATTGAAAACGTTCCGGAAAAGGTATTCCTTATCCATGGGGAGCCCAGTGCTCTGGATGCCTTACGTGTAAAACTTAAAGACACAAAAAGCTGGAATTGCCAAATCCCTAAGCAATACGAAACCATAGAAATTATTTGTTGAAAGAATGCAAACCGCTTCATACCGGAGTATGACTTTTGTCATTTTTAATGCTGGGGTCAAGGCATATATTTGATTAACGCTTAAATGTACAAGTCATGAAAAAAATACTTTCACTTTTCACCGTTCTTCTAATGGGATGTTCTTCCACTAGTCTAATTGAAAACTGGAAAGATCCAGAGACCGTACTATTTAACGCGAACAAGGTCTTATTGGTTGGAATGACCCAAAACCAAGAGGCACGAAACGCCTTTGAGGGACAACTCCAAAATGAATTCGAAAAAAGGGATGTGGAAGCTTGGAAAAGCATGGATGTTTTTGATGTCTCATTTACAAATTCCAAAAAAAGCGAGGAAGAGTTGGATATGGTGGAGCAAAGTCTGCTGGACAAAGGTTTTGATGCCATCCTGTTTACCAAAATTACGGGCTCCGAAAACAGGGAGAACTTTTTGAAATCCATGTCGCGATGGGAAGATGGCCAAGTAAGGTTCAACGATGATTACTTGGAGCACCAAGGCATTTATTTTGAGGAAGCCTACTATGAAAACTTCAAAGTCTATTTTGCGGAGACCACGCTTTACTGCATTTGCGAGGGAAAAGAAAGGGCCATGATTTGGCGGGGCATTATAGAGATTATGGACCCCAGTAATGTGAACAAGGCCATAAAAGACTATGTCAATTTAGTCGTTACCGCATTGGAAGAGCAAGATTTAATCTTTATTAAAGATTTTTAAAGGACGTTTTGCGGTTTTCGTTATACACTTAAAACAAGGGACTAAATATTTTACCGATTCCTTCCTTGAGCTTTTTGGTCCATGGGCGCTCAACATATTCATCATACGTCAACAAGTGTCCTGAACCACTATCTTTTAAAAAATCGGATTTTAGCAATTCTGCAAACTCCTTTTCGTATACAATGGCGTTTACCTCATAATTCTGCTCAAAACTCCTATCGTCCAAATTGGCAGTTCCAATGGAAGATATGGCGTCATCACTTACAATGATCTTGCTGTGCAGGAATCCGTCCGGAAACAAGTAAATTTTTATGCCGGATTTTAAAAACGATTCAAAATAGGAATGTACGGACCAGCTCACCAATCTGTTATCCCCATTTTCTGAAACTAAAAGACGTACATCCACTCCGCTCAAGGCAGCCGTTTGTAGGGCTTTTAGGAGTGCCTGACTTGGAATTATGTATGGATTGGTGATATATACATATTTTTTTGCCGTATTGATAATTGAGAAATAGGTCTGCTCCAAAGCAGAAAAATCATCATCCGGCCCTCCAGAAACGATTTGCACCAAAGAATCCTCTTTTAGCTTGTAAACGCTATCTACGTGTTCCAGGGGTTCCAGCAACTCTTGGCAAACCAAATACCAATCCATCATAAAAACTTGGTTCAAATGTGAGGCTGCAGGACCATCTATCTTTAGGTGCATATCGTGCCACTTGCCCACTCCGGGTTCCCCTTTCAAATACTTATCGGAAATATTAATACCTCCGGTAAAGGCGGTATGACCATCCACAACAATAATTTTTCTATGATTTCTATAGTTCAGGGAAGAGAAAAATCGGCCAAATTTAAAAGGGAGAAAGGGATAGACCTCCACACCCAGGGCCACCAATTTTTTCAAGTATACCTTGCTCAATGAAAAGCTTCCAATACCATCGTAAATCATTCTTACTTTAACACCCTCCAAGACTTTTCTTTCAAAAAGAAGCAATAATGCATTGGCCAATTCCCCTTCTTCAAATATATAGTATTGGATATGTATTTCACGCTGTGCCTGCTCCAAAGCATTAAATATGACATCAAAAGTGGTCTTGCCGTCCTTCAATAATTGCAATTTATTGTTCCCGATAGGCGGAAAGTGCGAATTATTATAGAACAGGGTCATCAACCTTTTATATTTGCCCTCAAAGGCCCCCACCTGATTCTGGTCTGGTTTGGGCAGTCTTTTAAATAAGTTCCTTTTTAACTGGACCAGTTTATTCTTTCTTCTATTTCTTCCCAGCAAAAGGTAAAGGATTATTCCCCCAACGGGAATGGCAAAAATGGCCAGAAGCCAAGCCAAACTTTTGGAAGGCCTGGCACCATACAGAAGAATGGCAATTACAATGGACAACGTAATCAATATATAAATACCGAATAAAATGGATGTCCACATTGCATTATGAATTTTGAAGTCTAAGACACGATATCTGGAAATTTAAAGCACAATTTGTCAGATACCGATGACTTTGGTCACCTAATTTAAGACAAAAAAGCTAGTAAGGCAGGTGAACTAGCATATGGGAGACTAATCCAAAAAACAAAAAAGCCCCTGAATTGTGACTCAGGGGCTCATTGTATTTGAAAAATGGTTTACCAAGTTTCAATTTCCTTTTTGATTTCTTCCTTTTTCTTTCCTGTTTTTTCTTGAAGTCTGCCCAACATTTCGTCAAACTTACCCTCCGCGAAAGTGGTATCATCATCCGTTACGTTACCGTATTTCTGTTTGAACTCACCTTTCACTTGATTCCATTTTCCTTCTAATTGTTCCTTGTTCATAATATTTATTTTAATAATTCAACTAACCTCATTGTACTTAGAAAAGAAGGCACGGAATGACTTGATTAAGGTATTTATTGATTCATTTCATGAGGGACGTACCCATTTAAGAACCGTAAGGTCAAGAGGAAAAAACCACCCCCTAAAACCTTAATAAAATCCCAAAATTTGAGATTTGATTAACACTATAATATGTTATAATTCAGCTATTTACCTATCGCATCAAAAATAGCGTTAATAGCGGCAGCCCACAATGTTTCTCAACCGTACTTTAGAAAGGAAAATAAAACGGGCGAAAAGAATTATCACATTCTGCTAAACCCATTTGTATAATTAAAAAACACCTATTATGAAATTTAAAACAATATTAGCTACTGTATTATTGGTAGTATCTGCAAACCTATTTGCACAAAACGATAAGGATAAGGAAGTGATGGCCGATGCTGAAAAGGCCAAAATGGAGTTAAAGGAAATGGAGGGAATGGACCGATTCTTTAACAACGCTTCCGGCTATGTAATTTTCCCCAATGTAGGCAAAGGCGGATTGATCGTTGGAGGGGCGTCAGGAAATGGTGTCCTATATGAAAATGGAATGCCAAAAGGCATGGCCAGTTTAAAAAAAGTAGATATAGGACTTCAGGCAGGCGGACAGGCACTTACTGAAATCATTTTCTTTGAAACGGAGGAATCCTTGAACGATTTTAAGGATGGAAACTACGAACTATCCGCAAATGCTACCGCCATAGCCCTGGATAAAGGAATTGCTGCTAACGCCAATTACAAAGATGGCGTTGTGGTATTTACCAAGCCCAAAAAAGGTTTGATGGCAGACCTTTCAATTGGTGGTCAAAAGTTCGAATACGATGAGATGGATAGGAAATAAAAATATCCATTGTCACTAAAAGAGAAAAGCCGGGAATTGTTCCGGCTTTTATATTTCATACTGATAAGGACCAAACGTTTAGAAGTAGTTTAGGACATAGCCAAAAATCCAATAGAGAATCAGGAAGACAAAAATAGTCCCTATACACCCACATTTTCCACCACCAATTTTTCTTGCCCCGTACCAGGCCCCAATAATTTGAATTAGTTTTTTCATATTTTAAAATTAAATAATTGTTGTTGACAAAACGAAGATTTGTTTTTTGTAAAGGTTATGAATAATTTTTCAAATTTCGGTTAAACTCCGGGTTAACCAGAATACAGTTTATTTTCAATTTCCAGTAAGTTATTGACCTGTGCCCATAACGTTAGTTTGGATGATCCAGGTGATTTTACAATTTCCGAACCATGAAAAATTTGATGAAATAGCATTTTCTTGTGCCGTACTTGATCTGAAATGTTATCAAAATTATTGTAAACCGTTGAAAATTGGGAAAACAAGCGAACGTTGTTTTCCTCCAGATTTAATAATGAAATATCCCTATGTCTTTTGTCCCTACCTATCTTTTCAAACAAGCTACGTACAGGTTCCTCGTCTCCTTCCAACAAATGTATAAAGCATTGTCTATGGTACACAAGACATCCAGTAATGTCATTCTTTGCATTGTAGCGACCAGACTTCCTCATGATTCCCAAAATATCTTCATGGGGCAGGCCAACGGCCGCTTTGGAACGATAAATAATTGAAAACATAGAAAATGATTCTTTTCCATTAAATGTAAGAGTAACAAAAACGACCTATTAGCCCAAAAAGGAAATATTTTAATAATATGAGCCGCACAACCCGTACGGTTATAGACAATTATAAAACTGCAGCCCAATCTTTTTAAAAACAAAAAATTTGTTAAAAGAGTTAATTTTTTTAACAGTATGGAGGTACATTTACACACCAACCATTTTGGGCATGCAAAAAGAAAAAATGAACTATAAAATAACATCAAAGGAAAATAGAAATTCTCCGTTGATATTGACCATTAAGTTTTCTATAGTGGTAGCGGCGATCGGTATCGTATTCTGTATAATCCTGCTAGCGAAAAACACTTTTTAAAACCTTTATTTCCTTTTAGGAAACACCTTATCAGCAGATATTATTGTGTCATTACCGGAAGGTCCAATACCCTGTCCGGACCATAGTATTTTAAGGCTATGGCAAAAACGATGACGGACAAAATCATACCCACCATGAATACAGTATACGTCCATCTTAACAGACGGTACTTTCTTTCCAGGACAATACCAAGGTAATAGAGGTCTTTGGTCAACGAGGAGTAAATATAATCCTGGTCCTTTATGACTTCCTTTATGGCCCATTGGTACTTTTCCAATTTCATCTTATGAAAATTGCCAAAGAACAGCAGATTCACTTTTTTGGTCCTCACATCTTCGTCAGTAAATTCACCACTGGTTACATTGGGCTTAGTTGCCAAAATGGACATGATCATGGAAATGATACTGAAAAATATGAAGATGAATGTAGGGTATATTAAATAGTCATTTCTGGGATTGTCCAGTTTGGGAATCAGATTGGCCAATGCCAATGAAATTATTATGGCATTGACAGATAAAAGAATATTGGCCTTAGTATCTGCAATGTCACTGAGCTTGATGTGGTTTCTAAGGGTAACACGGTATAGGGTCTGTACACCCCTATCAGGTATCTGCCCCTTGAACTTGGCTTTAAGACTCTCTTTTTTGATTAGTTTTTTGCTCTTTTTCTTAGCCTTTACTAGACGCCTGATATTTTTGTCCTTTTCGCTTTGCCAATATTCCTTGGCAAAATCAGTGTAGAATCTATGTTTCACCCTCAAGAGATGAATGTTTTCGTCACGCCAGTCTTCCACGGAACTATTCCGTAAGCCCAGACGTTTGAGTTCCTCTCGAAGTAATTCTGAAGTCTGAATGAAGCTTTTCTTGGCAAAATGGGACGAGTCCGCATCCCTCATTATTTCCTCCAAGTGGTTTTTAGGCTCATAATTCATTTTTGTAGCCAAAATAAGTACGCAAACCTCATCAATAAATGCCTCATCACAAGATTCAGAGGTCAGGAAATCCCTTGCCATTTGGCAACTATGGCTTTCATGGTCCTCATTAGACTTTAGATAGCCTACGTCATGGAACCAAGCGGCTACCATTAGCTTTTCCCGATCCTTGCCATGCAATTCTTCCCCTTCCATAAGTTCTTTGGCGCTTTTAACTACGCGCTCCGTATGTCTGAGGTTATGATATAGATATTTCCCATCAATCCCACTTCCCAATTTATCGGTTACGAAAGCCTCTGTCTTTGCAATAATAGAATCCATTTAAAAAATAATTTTTAGGTTTTAAAAAGGTGCCAAAAATCCTACTTGCACCATATTTCCTTCCCTAGAGTTAAAATAACCTATGTTAAAAGTTAATGCTTTTAAACTACTGATCCATAACCCACCCCCTTGGGAGGTATGCCATGTATTGGAACTTTCGTTGGAACTCCAAACCCTACCATAGTCGAAGCCTCCATACATCCCAATCGTTATAGGGGAAACTGCGGTTACATACCGTTTTATTTTCCACTTTACATCTGAACTATGGTAAAAAGACGACCTTCCCGTAAAGCGTTCGTCCCTAAAGCCCCTGAGTCCGTTATCGCCACCAATAGATGGTGTATGGTAAAAGAAGATATCATTGGATTTGGACACCGTACTATACTCCGCAGTGCTTCCCAAAACCAAGGCTCCGGAGGAGATCAATTTATGATTGAAACCCAATTTCAGCGAAGCGTACGCAAAGTTATTATCCTTGAGCTTAAAATTGGCCTTGTAACCCATTCGCAATCCAATCAATATGGACTTGGTGGGAAAGTCGTCCGCATCCTCATTATCATAATATCCTGAAATTTCCGCTCCGCCATAACTCTGATTTTCGAACAAGTCCACTGGTAAATTACTGGGATTGAATAACCTCTGATCATTTTGGTTCACCTTGAAGGACTCAAACAAGCCCCTAATTTTTAAGGAATAATACGAAATACCTGCACTAGCCTTGATTTGTTTTAGTCGGGCCCGGTAGAAATCCCTTCCAAGGTTATCTTCGTTATTGAAGGTTTCATTCCCTGTCCCGAAATAATTTTTCGCATACCTGTCACTGGTATAGTATCCGTCCAAAATAAAATTCCATTTAGGAAAAACATTCCCAAAAGCACCTGAATATTGAATTTCAGAGGCATCGAAATTGAAATAATAATTTGCCTTTATAGTATGCCGTTGCTTAAAATCGTTTCCGTTTAAACCGTTAACGGTATAGGTGTTTGATGCCCCTAAAAACACCCCATCATCCGTTCTAAAACCCATTGTGGGAACTATCACATTCGTATTGGGCTTAAAATACCGCCAATGATAGTTATTGGTCGTATAGATATCACTAAGCTGTTTCTTGGGCTCCTTGTCCTTAAAATGGATTTCTTCATGTTCCCAATCATAGACCTTAATACGCTTCTTGTTTGCTATCTCATAGATATCTTCACCATATCCTCCTATAACCTTAATTTTTATCCCGGGGTCGGTGTTTCCTGTAACCCTAAAAATATCATCGTCCCCAAGACCGTACAACCAAACTTCCTTAGTTTCACTTTCCTTAAAAATTCTTTGAAAGAAAATTTCGTTTTTCCTGTCGGTCAAGAGTCTCCTTATAGTAACGGACAAGGCCCCATCGGGTAATTTTTCCACCTCAAAAAGATCATCTTTTTCTGTTCCCGTTACGGCCACCACCTTGTTTAGGTATTCCCCGTATTCCCTTGCCTTATCGGGCAACGTTTTGAGTCGTTCCTTCAAACTTTGCTCAAGGAATTGGGCTGTATTGTCCCTAACCTCAACAGGTAATCTCATAAATGCCTGTTCTATCGCTTGAGGTGTCATATGTTCTTGTATATACTCTGCTTCCTCCACCCATGTATCTACCCCGTATTTTGTCAATAAGGCCCTATCCAATTTATTGCCCCCCATATTCTGCCATTTGGTATTATCAATATCACCGTCAAAGGTTTGCCATCTTTTGCTAGTAGGAACAAAAAGTTTTACAAGTCTCATTGCATTTCCATCGAACCGGGGGAAAACATTGTCTCGGTCCCTTGGCACGGGCATAAATTCCTTTTCACCATCCGGGGTTTCGTATTCTATCCACCGCCATTGATCTTGATGCCTATCCCAGTCGCCAATGAGCATATCAAATATTCGGGCACGGATGAAATTCTTCTGGTCGATTGCGAAGGATTCGTCCCGCTTTATTCTTTCGAGCATATCCGTTGTACTCTCAAAATCCTTGACCTTACCAGATACCTTGTCAATTGTTCTCCTATACCCCTTATAATTTAATTGTTCATCGGAAGGACGTCTTTGTATAAAATAAAGTTCATCGCCAAAATTTTCATTGTACTCCTCTAGCTGAGGCTGCCTGGGAACATAAAACAACTGGGTATCCGAATGGTTGATACCTACCGATTCCGCAAGTGGATTTACAACCAGTTGCATATAAGGGTGGGCTGTCGTAAAAAAGTCGGATATAACCTCTTCCGCCCACGTATCCCTATAATCATCGGAATTATAAGATATACCCGGAAGCTTGAACCTTAAAAACTTTAGGGCGCTCTTTCTAAGGGAGCGCATGGCATATTGTTTGCCATCCTTATCTGCCAATCGTAAGGAGAAAGATTGATGACCTCCGCCCTCCTTTACTACATGGAGCCCCCCATATAAGGTATCCAACTTCACCACTGGAGCAGTGACCGACTTACCAAAATAAGACCGGTACCTCTCCCCCCACAAGAACTTATAAAAGCCGTTTTTATCATAGTCCTCAGGATTGTCCAAAATGGGACCGGTAACCGATTCGCCAAAACTATCATCAAAACCTTTATATTCTTTTTTCTTTTCAATAGGTTCTAGGACATCAAAGGTCTCCAGATCATCCAAATCATCTTCTGAAAAAAAGGTTACTTTAGAACTTCCATCATCATAATAGTCCAATCTGGCAAAACCCCGTTCCCCATAGGCATAATCACCCTCATATTCCATGGAGCCCCCAATGGCGGTAATATGTTTTTTCTCAATCCTTGTTGGACTTTTATTGCCCAGTGAGCCGCTAATAATTTGATGAATTCCCCCACCGGACAACAACTGTAAATTTTCCTCATGGCCTGAAACCAATGTAATACGGTCATTGGCCTGAGCCAATGCACTTACCGCTATTCTTAAGTAATTATATCTTCTTGAATTTAGGTGGTCTGGATTAAATGCCCCCAAATCCATAACGGTACTCCTAAGTGTTCCCAAGATGGGAAGCGGACTCATATGTGATTTAAAAGATTGGGTCCCAGCATAGGTACCATTACTCATTACCGGATGATGCATGGCTATGACTATATTCTTCCCTTGTCCATCATTAATGTAGCCCTCCAATTCTTCCATGAAGCGCCTTCTGGTGACTATATTATCGCACTTTTTGTTGATATCCACCAATCTGGACCAATTGGCAATGAACCATTTGGAATCTATCAGGATTAAATCCAAATCATCATTTATGACTTTATGTTCTATGGGACAACCGTTTTCGGGAAAGGCCTCTATACGCTCCAAATCAACATCCTTTAAATAATCCTCAACACGTTCCATTTTATCCAGTTCATAACTTTTCCATTCGTTATTTCCTGGAAGAAATATGGTATTTCCCTTAAAATCCTTTACCAGATTTATCTGTTCCCGTATTAATAAACTATCCTTGGACCAACCCCCCATTTCCGTTGAAATATTATCCCCGGTAAAGATGACCATGCTATTATCATGAGCCTTGTTGATTTCTTGCCTAAATTTTTCCAAGAGTCGTTTGTTAGAGGTTTTGGAAGGGTTACCAAATCCACCTGCCAAATAGAACGTATAGCTAATATTTTGGGTATTACCCGGTGGAACATCTGGAATATTTTGATGCTCTTTAAAACTGGCACAAGAGTCCAAAAACAAGAGTGTTAGAGCACAAAGAAATTGGTTTATCCAAAAAGATGGGAGTTTAATACGACTGAAGGGTCTAATCATAAAGTCAATTTGATTTCTTACTAAAAATTAGCTTACTAATCGAAGGCTATTCCGCTAAACACTACGCCCAAAATCATTAGGATTAGGAAACCGATGACAATGGCCGCACCTAATTTGGTCTTTTTATCCTTTTGAAAAATATAGCCCCGTTTTTCATTTTCAGGGTCTTTAACAAATTCTGTTTTTTCTTCACCTTGTTTCTTCATCCGTTCAAATTTTTATAGTTAATAATAGATGTAATTAGCCAATCAAAAATGTTGATGCCTATAAATATTGGCTGTGGCTCATTCCATATGTTTAATTTTTAATATACACTGTTTTCTTATTTACGAAGGCCAAAATGCCCTCCCTTGACAGTTCCCTTCCATACCCGGAGGCCTTGGTGCCCCCAAAAGGCAATCTGGGATCCGATTTTACCATGTCATTGATAAAAAATGCCCCATCTGAAATTTCGGGTATCAGTTCCAATGCCCCCTCAATATCCTCGGTAAACAACATAGACCCCAATCCGTATCTGGAATTATTGGCCAATTCTATGGCATGCTTTCTATTCTCCGCTTTGACAATGGCCGCAACGGGTCCAAAGGTTTCCTCATCGAATGCCGGCATTCCAGGTGTTACTTCGCTAAGGATAGTGGGTTCAAAAAATGCTCCATCCTTTTTGTTGCCAACAATCAGTTGAGCACCTTTTTCCAGAGATTTGTCCACTTGTTCTTTTAAGGTATCCGCCAAATCCGCCCTGGCAAGAACTCCTATGTAAGTGTCCTTATCCATTGGATTTCCTACGGTCAGTTTTTTGGTGGCCCCAACAAACCTTTCCAGAAATTCGTCATAGATCTCCGGACAGACAATAAATCGTTTCGCAGCAATACAACTTTGTCCCGTATTCTGCATCCTGGCCTGCACCATAGTATCCAAATACTTGTCCAAGTTGGCATCCTCAAAAACAATACAGGCATTGTTGCCCCCCAACTCCAGAAGCGTTTTCTTAAGGTTCTTACCTGCGGCTTGGGCGATGCCCTTTCCCGCCTTTTCACTTCCCGTCAAGGTCACTGCCTTTATACCATCATTACCGATCAATTCTTCAATTTCCACATGACCGGCAAGAATGGCCTGAAAACACCCTTTGGGAAAACCTGCATCCAAAAATAACTGCTCCAAGGCCATGGAGCAGCCGGGAACATTTTGGGCATGTTTGAGAATACCCGTATTACCGGCGGTAAGTGTGGGCGCCGCGAACCGAATAACCTGCCAAAAGGGATAGTTCCAAGGCATAACGGCCAAGATACATCCCAAGGGGTCATAGCTTATAAAGCTTTCCTCGGCATCGGTTTCGATAATTTCATCGGCCAGGAGGTCTTCAGCATTAAAGGCATAAAAATCACAGGCCCATGCACATTTCTCTATTTCAGCGGTACTTTGGGAAATTGGTTTTCCCATTTCCGTGCTTATCAGCTTTGCGTATTCTTCCTTTCTATCTAGAAGCAGCTCGGATACGTTTTGCAACAATTCACAACGCTCCTCAATCGTTTTATCCGACCATTCCTTTTGCACCGATTGCGCCATCTTTAATTTTTCTTGAATGGACGTTGAAGTATCTTTTTGATATTCCTTTAACTTTTCTCCTGTGTATGGGTTTTTTGACCAAATGCTAGACATATTTATTCGTTTGCTTGTATAACCTTCAAAGTTAAGTTCATGTGGGGTTTCGCCTTAGTTCTTTTCCATATTTTGTTGACCCTTTTGCACTTTACGCATTGCCGTCAATATTTAATGTATTTGAGCTAAGCCACGTGCCGGTATATGTTCACCTTTGTATGGTACATGATGAGAGACATCATGACAGAATCTAAAATCAATCATTATGAATAATAACACAGGAAATACACTTTTGGCCATCCTTGCAGGATCAGCCATAGGCGTGGCTCTAGGAATTTTATATGCTCCCGATAAAGGAGAAGTGACACGAAAAAGAATTGCCGACAAGGCCAATGAAACAAAAGATCATTTAACTGAAAATGCTATCACCTTAAAAGACAGGGTAGCCAGTAGCATTGCCTCTGAGAAACAATCTTTGGACCACAGGGTAGAATCCTTGGTATCTGATGTGAGTTATAAGACAGAGGACGTAATTACAACCTTGGAAAGGAAGTTGGCAGAGCTGAAAGCGAAAAACAAGAAACTTCAAAAGACTTCGTAAATGGGAGTTTTTGAATCACTTAACAATACTTCCAACAAGGCTGTTGATATAAGTGAACAGTATTATAAAAAGACCCAGGAGTACTATAAACTAAAGGTCTTTCACCAATTGGCACTAACTACCGGAATGTTCTGTAAAATGGCCATCCTTGGTAGTTTGGCCTTTTTAGGTATATTGTTCTTAACAGTGGGAGGTACGATTTATCTAGGAGAAGTCCTGGGCAGCATTATCTATTCTTGCTTACTAATGGGGTTCTCATTCTTTATCATAGTCTTTGTTCTTTATATGATTCGAAATAAAATAGACAATTTGATCATAAGGAAATTATCCAGTAAATTCTTCAATTAAATATGTACAAAAACTTTGATGAAATAGAATTTGACCTTCAAAGATTGGACCTTGAAAGACAAATTGCCATGGAAGAGCTTAAGGGACTCAAACAGGAAGTTAAGGAAGACTTGAGTCCATATAATTGGTTGTCTACCGCAATTTCCGTAGTCAAAAAATACGGTATCCTTTATTTGATCAAGAAAATTTTAAAATAGCTATATACATTAAATAGCCTCGAACGTTAAAGGTCTTTTTACGTGGGCTTGAAACTCACTTGGGCTAATACCAAATTTATTCTTGAAAATTTTAGAAAAGTAGCTTCGGCTGCTGAAACCAATGGAGTAGACAACTTGAGAAATATTCATATCTGAATTACTTAAATAATCCCTTGCAGCTTCCAATCGCACATGCCGAATATATTCAGTAACCGTACGGGTGTACAAAAGCTTAAAACCTTCCTGTAATTTAGCTTGGGACAATCCGGATTCCCTGGAGAGTTGCTCCAAGGTATAATCCTTTGCGACATTTTTGGCGATTTTATTGGCTAAATCCCTTATAATTTTCAATTCCCTTCGTAACAACGAGGTTGCGGGTAGGGAATTTTTATTTTCCCGCTCATGCTGTGCTATGTGCATGGCCAAGATTTCATAGACCAGACCCTCAATCTGCATAATTCTGATCATACCGTTCTTATTACGAACCTTTCTTAGTGCGGAAATTTTATTGGCGAGTTTCAAATTGTAAGATCCAAAAAAAGCGAACCTCCGTTCGTGGTCCGTATCCATAAATACATTATATAATTGTTTGTTCAACTCTTGTACCCCGTTCAAACGCTTTTTAAGAAATTTTCTTCTGGTTATCAAAATCACATTTATAGACAATTTTAGTCCTTTGGTAAAATATCCCAAGCTGGGGGTATCGTCCGTATTAGCAATAATAACGGATTGAAACTGTTCCAGTTGCTTAAATTCATTTTTCGATTGGTTACCAAATCTATGTCCACAATTTCCTTCCAAGCAATAATAGAACCTAATTGGGTTGTATTCAGCATAATTACTTTCAAAAATAACTTCATCATGAAAGGTAATGTCATACTCAAGCAATGTAACACCCCATTCAAAGGGAACAAACCTTATATTACCCGTTGCATTTTCATTGTTTAAGGTTAGCGTATACTCTCCCCATCGTTCAGTAATCACTCCGCCAATTTGTTGTTGAATCTGGCGAACATTGTCACTGGTAGAGCTCCCCGTAGTTTTTATCGTTATCATAAACAACCATTTATTGACAATCCATAAAAAGAAGGATTTCCTTTTCTGTGATGTACGACTAGGCGTTATCTCATGGAATCCCCAACTGGGGAAAGTTAAAACCTTTTCGCCAGATTTATGCTCTTTAACAAAAAAAAGCCCCTAAAAAGGAGCTTTTTACGGTACAAAAAATAGTATTACAATTGGTCTCTCGTCTCTTTGGACCAAGCATCCAACATCCAACTAACTTTTTCCAAACTGGCAATGTAGCCACCCATCATATCTATGGTACCTTCATCTCCTGCTTCATCGGCTTTTTTGATTACCGTGTTCATTTGTTTGAGTATATATTCATGATTGGTCAAGATGTGTTCCACCATTTTTTGATCACTTATCAAGGATGAAACTTCCTTCACCTTTGACAGTTTTAAATACTCGGTAAAACGACTTTCCGGATGCTGTCTCAAAGTCAAGATTCGCTCAGCAATTTCATCGATTTTTATTCTGGCATCGGTATACAGTTCTTCAAACTTTTCATGCAGGTCGAAGAAATTTTTCCCTAGAACGTTCCAATGAAACCCTCTTAGATTTTGATAATAAATATTATAATCCGCCAGAAGTATATTCAACTCTTCCACAACGGGTTTAACCTCTTTTTTGTCTATGACTAAATAACTCATTTATTAATATTTTAATTATGATTTTGATTCAACAAACAATTTAGTGACAGGCCTTTATACTCCTTATCTCTATAGAATCAACACTTAACGCAAATCAAATATTGGCAATCATTTAACATACCTAACGCTACGGCTTAACCAAGGGCTTTAAATTGATGTAATGGTAATGGATTTTTCCAACGTGGTCGTATTCGGTATAGTTTTTCTTTAAGGTTCCCCATTCGAATTGCTCATCAAGATCATGCTCTTTATAATAGCTGGAAAGTCCTTCACTTATCAAGATATATTCATCCATCCTAATCTTGTTCTTTAAGAGCCTGTGGGCAACGATTAAATCCTCCCCAAAAAGTTTTATCCTATTTCCTACCTTGGTTGAGGCCACTTCTTCTCCGTAATGCAGAATAATCTTAAGACCCAATACCTCTGGAATTGTGGAGGCGTCCTTCTCCTCCTTGTATTGCTCCCTTAGTTTTTCCAATTGCTCATAAAACTCTATATAAAAATGTTCACACTGCTCGATTAATTTACGAATAGGTGGCAGTTTTCCTGTTTTAAAGAACAACACGGCATCCCCTTCTATTTCTGAAACTTTGAGCCCTATTTTATTGGAATATATTATTTTGTTCAATAGGGTAGGAATAACTTTGGAACTCAGGTCAAAATTGGTTCCGCTCATAAATTCCGTAAAACCACTTATATCGGGTATACACAGTAAGGTAGGCGTCGCTTTCATTTTCAATTTTTATTGGAATTAGTCAGCTATAAGTCAACTTTAATCATGTTAATGGACTTGCTCAACTAGTCGAAAATATTCTTTTTTCAAAGTGTTTAGTAACTCAAAAAGCAAAATTATTGCTACGTACAAAATAAGGGAAAATTAAGTCCTAAATGCTACGTATTCACGTCAAGATTGCTAGGGATACAGCAAAGGGAATCAGTATTGTCCTTTTAGTTTTGTAAGGAAACAAAGTAGAACATAAAACTAAGAGAAATGAAAAAATTGATATTCATTATGGGAGTGGGAGTTCTCATCACAAGTTGTAATATTAAGAAAGAGGAAAAAGGTGAAATGCCAGAAGTTGATGTAGATATCATGGCAGATGCAGGTGAATTACCGGAGTACGAAGTTAATTGGGCAGATATCGATGTAGGCACCACCACCAAAACGGTCAATGTACCTAAAGTAGTCGTTGTAATGGAAGAGGAAGAAGTAGAAGTTCCCTTTATTGATTTTGACATGCCAGAAAGCGATAGTACCCAAATATCTGAAAGAACCATTATGGTGGAGGCAGAAGTTACGGATAAAGAACATAAACTCGATATAACGAAGATTTATGCCTCAGGCAACAAACTATATGTTGTTTCGGAATTAACAAGTACGGATACCTCCATTGCCGACAAAACGATGAGGGTTTCCGATCAGGTAGTATTAAAGGCTCCTGAATTGGATGTAAAATATTACATCGTTGGACAAAGACCGGATAACATGTTCAATACCAAATATGAATATGTGAACAACATGTCTGAAATTGAAAATGAAATGAAGGACAATAAAGTGATTTACGAGAAATAAAATTTTGGTTGATTGGTTGATGAAAAATGATTCTCGTATGGTAATACATATTTGAGTCATTTTTTTTCGATTTCAACGTAATACCAAGTATTGCATAAAATGGAAACAAATCTTACTTACGATATAGATTTCATTGAGAAACTCATGAACCAACCCAGTGAGGCTGCGTCTCATTTGGACCTTCGATATGTGGCAAGGGAAAACCTATCTATACTTAGGGTCAGAAATGGAAAAAGGTTCAACTATATTCTTCATAAGAAACCGATTCAAAAAAAAAGGGAATTGGATAGAATTGATCGTTTGGCAATACCACCCGCATGGGAGGATGTGAAAATTTCCTCTTTTGAAAATGCCCATTTACAGGCAATTGGATATGACATTAAAAGTAGACTTCAATACAAGTACCACCCTATTTGGGTGAAAATCAGGAATCGCACCAAGTTCTTTAAAATGGTACATTTTGGGGAGTCACTCCCCAAGATTAGGGAGCAAATAGAAATAGACCTATCATTGAGCGGTTGGCCAAGAAAAAAGGTCATGGCCCTAATTTTAAAGCTTATGGAGGAAACCCATATAAGAATTGGGAGCCAACAATATGCCAAAAGAAATAAAACTTATGGTCTCTCTACGCTTAGAAAAAAACACATTAAATTCTTCAAGGAGAAACTCAGATTCGAATTCACCGGAAAAAAGGGAAAAAAACATAAAATAACATTGAGAAACAAAAGACTCCTGAGTCTGGTGAGTAAATGTGAGGAAATACCTGGTTGGGAATTGTTTCAATTTTATGATGAGGATGGTATTAAAACCAGTGTAGATAGCAGTATGGTGAACGACTATATTCATGAGATAAGTGGGCATCTCTTCACGGCAAAGGATTTTAGAACCTGGTCAGGAACTATAATCTTTTATGAAACCCTAATTGAACTGCCAAAAGCTACTTCGACCAAAAACATTAAAAAAAATATATTGGCTGCCTTTGACCGGACGGCCAAGGAATTAGGGAATACCAGGAATGTTTGCCGAAAATACTATGTCCATCCTTTGGTAGTAAAAAAATACGAACAAGGAGATCTTAATCTGAAAACAGAAGATTCCGAAGAAACGAGCGAAGCTACCTTTCTAACTAATACGGAGAAAGAAATCCTAAAACTTATAAAGGATTACAAACCATTAAAGAATCTTTAAAAAAACAAACATGAACGAAAAATTTTCCGAAGCATGGTCCAAAATGTTGGAAAAACTGGGGAGTTGGTTTGATACCTTTATCCTTAATCTACCTAATATTATAATTGCCATTGTCGTCTTTACAATTTCGGTTATTATATCTAGATACATTAGTAAGGGTGTTTCCAGACTTCTGGAAAAAACAAAATTACAAGCCTCGATGAGAAGCTTGTTGTCAAAAATCGTTTCAATCACAGTTGTATTATTGGGGCTATTTTTGGTTTTGGGAATCCTAAATTTGAGCAAGGCCCTCAATACAGTCTTGGCAGGTGCGGGCGTAGTGGGATTAGCTGTTGGTTTAGCTCTTCAAGGAGCTCTTGCCAATACCTATTCCGGCATTGTGCTGTCATACATTAAACATATAAAATTTGGTGACTGGATAGAAAGCAATGGGTTTGAAGGGGAGGTAATCGATTTAGACCTTAGATCTGTAACCTTAAGACAGCCGGACAATAATCTGGTGTTTCTGCCCAATAAATTGGTAGTTGAAAATCCAATTAAAAACTATTCTACCACGGCCCAGTCCAGGGTAATTTTGGAATGTGGGGTGGGCTATGAATCAGATTTGACCTTTGTTCGGGATTTGGTGAAAAAAACCATTTTGGAAAATTTCGACTCAATAGAGAATAAAGAGGACATTATATTTCTATACGAGGAGTTTGGGGACAGTTCAATTAATTTTGAAACACGTTTTTGGATAAAATCAACCTCAGCCTTAGAAGTGGCCAAAGCCAAGACCACTGCTATGATCGCGGTCAAGAAAGCGTTTGATGATAATGGAATCAACATACCGTTCCCTATTAGAACACTGGACTTACCACAAAAATTGAAAATTGTATCGGGGAAGGAAGATGAGAAATAAATTTTCTTGGATAGTACTCAAATGTGTTCAACCTCACTTTCACGTTTAAGTACATAATCTCCATCATCTTGTTGAATGTAAAGGGCCTTATCGCCCTGTTTTCCTTTTCTAGTTACCTCGGTTCCTTTTAATTTTTTTGTTACTTCATGGTCAAAGGTTTCCTTTACCTTACCCTTGGCATAGCCATTGCCCCATTTCCACTGTACTTCCGCTCCTTTTTTAATCATAACTAAGATTGTCGACTTTTGAACTTGTGCTTCCCACTGCCAAAATTTTTTGGAGAACAAGGCAATGGGAAGATGGTTTTAGGCAACCCACAAATTCTAACCAATTTGGAATATTAACTATGAGTGTGAAATTCTGAAATTTTATGATAGTTGCCCACTATTAGCGCCTTCAATTTTAACGCATTTACTAGTATAATTGACCGTATCGGTTTGAGCCAAAACTCAAATTTATCAAGCCAAAAGGTAGATTAATTGCCAACTAGATTTGTAAAAAAATAAAACATGATCGCCATGGTAGAAATAATTGGGGCGGTATCCATCTTTACCGCTTTAGGGTTTCTTGTAATTTTCATCAAGGAAACAGTTTTTGAAAAAAACAACGAACAAGGACTTGGATTTCATCAAACCAATAACAGTGAATCCTTTATAAATATGGATATGGATAACCTCACGGTAGATGGGTCCACCAATGACAATCCGGAGAAAATACGGGAAAAAAAAAGACGATTGGAATCTTTTAAACTAAGGAACAAATTCTACCATTCATAATAAATCAAAGGATGTTAAATGGCCTACATCCCAGTAAAAAGGCCTATCACTTAAATGAAAATTGATATGAGTACATACACTGAAAAAGTTGGGGATAAATTAAACGACATTTTGGAAAAGACCTATGATGCCGAAAAAGGTTTTAAAAAAGCCGCGGACAATACAGACAACCTTGCCCTTAAAACCTATTTTGAAAACAAGGCAAAGCAACGTTATGATTTTGGACACGAGTTGAAAGGCGAAATCACAAGCTTTGGTCAGAAAGTGGAAAAGGGAGACAGTCTAACCAGCAAAGCCCATAGAACCTGGATGGACATTAAGGCGATGTTTACATCGGACGATGCGGAGGCCATGCTAGAGGAGGCCATTCGGGGAGAAAAAGCGGCCATTGAGGAATACGATGATGTTTTAAGGGAAACTTCCTTGCCAAGCAGCACGTCCACTTTATTGAAAAGTCAAAAGATGGCAATAGAAAATGGGCTCTCCAATATTAAAACATTGGAAGACCTGGCATAAAAACCAAAGCGATTTGATATGAAAAAAAGAAGGCTAAGCAGCCTTCTTTTCATTTTGTAGCGCGATTTTGTTTGCATTCTTTTTATAGGCTTTGGGACTACATCTATATTTCTTCTTGAATATTTTACAGAAATAACTTCTACTGGTAAAACCTATGGAGTACACCACTTGGGATATATTGAGATCTGTCGTCCTTATAAGCTCTTCAGCTTTTTCCAGTCTCACGAGTCTGATGTACTCGCCCAAAGTGGTATCATGCATAAACTTGAATCCAAGCTGCAATTTTGAAGGGGAAAGCCCGGATTTTTCAGAGATGCTACTAATGCTATGTTCCACCTCAGGATAGTTGTTTATATAATCCGTTAGTTCGCTGATCATTTCCAGTTCCGCTTTAAGAAGGGTAGTAGCCGGTTTTAGACCCTTTTCCAAATCCTTTTGGAACTGCTCTATCTGTTTTGCCAAGATCATATGGCAGACGCCGTTAAAATAGCTTAGGGAAGAAAGTGAATTTGCAAATTTGGCATCCTCCAATTTTTTGATAAGTTCGCCAATCTCCAAATTGAATTTTCCTACATGCAGATGTCCCATAATTTTCTTGTCATAGGAATTCAACAGGGATGCCACCGTTTCCCGTTCAGAATCCTCCGTACCTTTTTGGTATTCCCTCATATTCACTTTAAGACAATTGAAGATAACATGGGCATCCCGTTTAAAGATCAATTTGCTAGTGTGTGCATCATCATCAAATACGACCGCCGTTTGCAATTCTTCCAACTTGGTTACTATTTCGCCACCGCTGAATTTATGCAGGCAATTTCCTTTAAGACAGTAAAACAAAAATACGGTCTCATCGTCCGTCTGATCCATAGGGAGTTCAAAATCCTGTTTTAAGGAAAGGTCAAACTCCATGGCCATTAAGCCTTTTTCCAGATTTACTATATTGATTTGTCCTGAGCCAAGTGATGAACCTACAACCAAAACCGGAACTCCATTGTCATTTGAAACTTCACCTTTAAACCTCTCGTTTAAGAGGTTAAGCTCGTGTAAAGCATTTCTTCTTCGTGTTTTCATATGGGTATTATTTCTTTATTTTGTAGGAATTTACCTTATTTTAAAGATAACCTGATTTTATCCGGTAGTTTGCCGAAATACCATAAATCTTTAACGAAATACGGTAAACACCTACATTTTTGAACGGAAATAAGTTGCTAATTTTTAATGGGTTACCTTTTCTGGTGTTTCAATCAAAACCAATTCCAAAGTTTGATTTACTTGCAAGGACAAAATTGAGGAGGCACATGTATTTTAAACTGTCGAATACAGCAGAGAAGGAAAATTTGGAGAGGATGACTAAGGCCTCTTTTAAATATCCAAACCTTTACAAGCCACAATATATCATCCACGGACTAAAAGAAGTTACCATTCCTATCATCACCATGGAGGACCACAAAGAACTTTCGTTGGCCATTTGGGGACTTTTACCTGAAAATCATACGGACGATTGGAGCCTTTTCCAAGACAGTTTTAACACGCTAAATTTCCACGAGACCTCCATGGATTCGGGATTATGGTATACAAAATCACTGGTAGACAGACGATGTTTAATTCCTGTGACTGGTTACTTTACCACTTTTATAGAAAATGGGGAAGCCTACCATTTCAAGATCGGACTTAAAAATGGGAATCCGTTTTATTTAGCTGGAATCTATACGGTTTTGGAGGACGGATTCATAACCTGTTCCCTTTTGGTGGGCCAATCCAATGACTTTATTAAACAGGTACAGAACGTGGTGGACACCATGCCTATAACCATTTCTGACGATATAATGGAGGAATGGCTAAGTCTCAAAACAACACCTTTAAGAACGCGGCAAATCTTGAAAAAACATATTGAACAGGATTTTAGGGCAACCTCCATTTCGGATAGTTATTACAATTATGGGAACACTGAATTATTTCTCAATCGCCCGTAGTCCATTCATTCCATTCTTCCAGATTTTAAATGTTTACGATAGTCCGTTGGCAGAATTCCATAGGTTTCATGAAATATTTTCGAGAAATAACTTCTACTCTTTATACCGATAAGATAGACGATTTCAGAAATGGTCAAATTCGAGTTTTTCAAGTGGTCCCTGGATACTTCGAGTTTCAGTTGCCTTATATATTCGTTTACCGTTTTGGAATAAAGGACCTTAAAGCCCAATTGCAATTTTTTGGGGCTCAGGCCTGATTTTCTGGAAAGCACCTCTATGGAAATAGGTCCGGAAATATTGTCTATAATATATTCCGTAAGGACATGTACTTTTTTAATATCTTCCTTGGATAAGGATTCCCTAGCGGTATCCTTACTTTCAAAATTGTGGTGTTCCAACAATTGCAAGGAAAGAATGAGGTATATCCTTCCTTCAATGGACAAGGTTCGCATGATACCAGACTCATATACATTCTCCAATTTCTTAACCTCATCAGCAATCTTGAGGCTGTAGCTCCCACCGTGGGAGTATGGAAATGTATTCTTCTCATCCTTGAAAATAGAAAAGAGCAATTCGTTCAGGTAGGTTACATTATTATTTTTCTTTTTAAGGTATTCCTTTTTGAATATTCTTATACTATTCACCTTCAATTCCCTGTTAGATGGAAAAATGAAATTTTTTTCCTGAAACCTTTCCGATGACAAAATAATGTTTTGAAATTGTTCCAACTCCATTTTTTCCCCCAAATGACCTTCCTTGTAAAAGAATCTCCCTTTGGAAATAAAAATAAACTCCAACGGGGCAATTCCCTTGGACTTAACTGTAAGCTTTACATCTTCAAAAAAGGTGATATGACAATCAAAAAGGGATACGCCCCAGTCAAATTCTATGTTTCTAATACTTCCTTTGGCCAAATCATTGTCAAAGGTAACGACCTTCTCGCCCCACTGCTCCACCAGTGTACCGTTTAGGTACTCTTTAAAGCCCATGAGCAAATCCTCATCCTTAACACTATGTATAACAATCTCTTTCAAAGCTATTTAACTTAAAAACAACTAGGGCAAAGAAATTATAAATTGACGGTTTAGATTAACAATAATGAAACGTTCGTTAACACTTTTGCGATGTTTTTGGAATAAATATTTTGTTAAATGAATTAATAAGAAGGGAATTTCCCAAGGTAAGCATCTATGGGTCATGCGGTTTTTATCCCGTTTTTTTTGGATTTCAATTGCTTCAAGTATTGGGTAGGGGTCATGGCGTACCTCTCCTTGAACAGCTTGGAAAAGTAACTTCTCGAATTTATTCCAATTTTATAGGTTATTTCGGTGATATTCAAATCGGTTTTCTCCATGAGGTTCTTGGCCATTTCCATTCGCTCGTTTCTAATGTATTGATTGACGGACATTCCATATAGGTGTTGAAATCCATTCTGAAGGGTATTCTGGTTCAGCCCTACCCTTTTGGCCAAGGCTATTATATTATCCACTTGTTCAAGTTCGGCAGAAATTATATCGGTGGCTTGCTCCAACTTCTTAACGGTGGCCTGCCTTAAAATTTTTCTGTTATCATCATCGGAAGAATCATCGATATATTGTCTTAAATGATGTGCCAACATTTCATAACACTTTCCCTCTATAAAAACACTTTTTGGAAAACCTGTATGTTCGCATTCCATAATTTCCTCGATACACTTGGCAATGTCTAGGCTGTAATTGCTCTTGTAAAAAAAAAGGTTTACACCATTGACATCCCGAAACAAGGCCTCAAGATCGGAGTTCATATCCGGTAGAAAATCACCGATCTTTTCCTCAAAACGCTTTCGGTTAATTTCGATAAAAAAGAAGCATATGGGTTCCTTGGCCGGTAACACCACCAAATTGGAATGTTTCCCATTACTGGACAACATGGCACTTTCCAACTGGTTTATATCATGGGCGTCTTCCTTACCGTTGAATCTATGTCTAAAGCTGGATTCCCTATTGTAAATGAGTTCCAAGGGTTGGACCAAAGATTGATTAAGCTCAAAATGTATATCATTTTTAAGCCGAACGTTCAAATCCATTAGACCTACGCCATGGGAAAAGGACATGGCCCTTATGGTACCTGTACCGGCATCTTCTGGAATATCGATACAGATCTCATTGTTTTCGGTCTCATAGTCCACATGTAAACGATTTGCAATATCCTTTACAACATCAACTACGTTGAGTTCTTTAAGTTCCTTTTTATCGCCCATATACTGTTGCAATAACCCACAAGATATAACAAAATACAGTCAACTGAAAAATCCTAGCCCGATAGTGTTAAAGATAATCCCATTTGTTATAAGTGTGGATGAATCAATTCATTAGAGATATTGGGGAACCCTTTGAATGAGTCAATCATAACTTTTTTACAACAAACACTATACGAACATTTACATGATCTTTGAAATATAGAAATGGGGATAGTCCCCTTAGTATATTAACTTTTTAAACACACATACTATGTTACGCTGGACGATAACTTTTATAATATTGGCTATTATAGCCGGGATTTTAGGATTTGGAGGAATAGCTGCGGGAGCCGCAGGTATAGCAAAAGTGCTATTTTTTATATTTATAGTTCTTTTCATTGTATCCCTTATCAGAGGGAAAAAAGTGGTATAGAAACTACACAACAACCTTTACCCAATTAATAATTTTAAAACAAAAATCATGAGAAAGTCATTATTTATGTTCCTTTTTTGTCTAATGACAATAGGAATTGCGCTGAGCTGTAGGGAAGAAAAATCAACAGGTGAAAAAATTGAAGAAGGCGTAGAAGATATTGGTGATGGTATTGAAGATGGTGCCGAAGAAGTTGAGGATGCCGTTGAAGACGTTGCCGACGATCATTAACAGCTAAACAATAAACACGTATTAAAAGAGGGTTAAAAGCCCTCTTTTTTTATTCCTTTTTACCGCTCCCGGTAATGACATCTATAAGTCCATCTTCCAGACCAATCCATAAATAGTTAAAAAAAGATTTATTACGGTTTCTTCCCACTTCTATGGTGCCATGCCTATAACCATTATCATCTGCCTTGGAACCATCATTGATGAACAAATTGCCAAGAAAGGAAATTATTTTTTTAACATGATCACGCTCCTTGTCCAATAATTGCAGTTTAAAGTCCTCATAATTCATTTTGATATCCCCTTGCGCGGTATATTCTCCTCCGCTAATTGTAAAATACATTTGGTCTATGGTCCCTTCCACTCTTAACCTAGCATTGGGAATCAAAAAATCATTTAAGTTGGACGTTTCCAAATTACTAAGTCCCCCAGAAACTATAAATTCATCCTTTTGATCAAAAACGTTAAACTTCCAATCCATGGTAAACATGCCGCTCCCCATGAATGCAGAGTTAATTTTAATGCTTAGCATATCATCATTTCCCTGTATATTCGAGAAGTTGGTTACGGTTACACCTAAATCTTCAAAAGTTAGGATTCCAGGTCTGGCATTATTTGGAGCGTTTTCTTCGTAAGATAAATACCCTTCACGTATGGCTACCTGCGCAATCCGGAGTTTTACCGGTAACCCCCTAATCAACTCTGCATATAATGGACGTCTTATTTGGTTTTCCAATAACTCTTTATCCCGGTACACATCAAATTTGGGCTTTTCTACGTTTATCGTATCAAAATTTAAATAAAGGATTTCATCTACCACATCTAGATTATGCCCGTTTATTCGGATAGATGGTATTTTTAATTTCAAATGATCTCTCTCATACCTTATTTTTTCACTTAATTCCTGTTTTGAATATTTTGTGTTGAACTTCAAGTCCGAAATTTCAATGGAAGCGCTATCCATAATATAGTTACCAATAAAAAATTCTTCAAATTCACCCGAGGGACCACTTACATTGGAGAAAGCCAAATGATAATCCTCAAATTTGAATGGTATATACTTCTTAATCTGAATAGCATCTGTCCCTACATCTTTTATGGAAAAATCTATGGTCTCCACCTTTAGGAGATTCTTTTCCCCAGATGAATCCGTTATCTCCACGCTCCCCTTCCTAAATACTATTTCGTCTACGGAAATGGGTTTTAAGAGGTTAATGGAGTTTGTTTTACCAATATTGGTAGTATCCTTTGAACAGGTCTTGAAGTTTAAAAAGGGTTTGACCAATTCGATTTTACGGGCATGGATTTGGTTCTTTGAAAAGAATCGCCAATAACTAAATCCTTTTACAAGGATTCCGTTGGTTTGTAGTAGGATTTCACAAGAAGCCGTTTGGCGTCCGGTACTATTGACATTAGTATTTCCAAACTTCAAATCACCCTTGACAAGGTTAATATCTATTTGTTCAAAGGAATATTGGATATGATTAGGAACTTTTCGTTCCAAGAATTCAACAATGGCCCTTTTCATTTGCCATTGGGCCAAAAAGTATAGTCCTATAGAGAAAATTATAACACCCAGCGCCCATGTAATAATACGTTTAAAATTCATAAGCTACCAAGCATTTAATAGGTTCAATTAAATCCTACCCTTTACACCAAAGGTGTAACTAGGATTTCTCCAAACCGGCACTATCGGGTTCCATAAATTTTTTAAAACTAGCCGCACTTTCAAGTTCAATATAGTTTTCGCCATCAATGGCAATGGGGTGCTTTAATAGATGGGGTTCTTTCTCCAAAATTTTAAGCCAATCATTTTCATCCAAATCCTGTTTATTTTCCCCATAGATTTCTAAAAAATCAGGATGGTGCTGGGCAACAAGATCTCTAATTGGTATGTTAAGTCCGGAAGCTATTTCCGCCCATTGGGTGCCCGTGACATTGGTTTTGGATATGTCGATGGCCAAGTTTTTCTTGCCGGATGATTCAACATAGGCATGGATTTGCTTTCCGATTGAATTTTTTGAACTGTAGTATAAGGTAATCTGTCTTTTGTCCATTGCAATAACTCCCATATAATTTATTTTTAAAATTAATAGCTACACCTGCCAAAACTTAACTCATATCGCATTAAAAGTATTCGAAACGCTATGCCAGCCCAACAAACACCCTAAAATGCACTATCTTGTTGATTCCTTTAAAGATACAAAATGAACACCTTTCTGTGGATAGGCTATTTTACCGTTACCATTTGGAGTATAGTCAATATTATATTCTACGGCCAGCGTTCCACCAAGATGATAAGCTGGTCCCTTACCGTAATAATATTGCCCTTTTTGGGCCCAGTTTTGTACTATCTCTTTGGTATCAACCGCAGAAAATTCAAGCTTTTTAAACTAAAACAGACCGAAAAAAGAAAACTCTATTCAGAAACCTATAAGGAACTTAAGGGTGGCGAGAAAAGCGTACATGACTTTGATAATTACAAACACGATAAGATTGCTTCCCTAATACGAAAAAACAGCTATTTTGCTCCCTATGAGGGAAACAAGATCGACTTGTTAAATAATGGCGAAGAGGCTTTTGGAGCCATCTTTGAGGCCATCGAAAAGGCTGAAAAATTCATTCACATCCAATATTACATTTTAGAGGAAGGCAAATTATTGGATAGATTCTATGACCTTTTTTCAAAGAAGGTGAAAGAAGGGGTCGAGATCAGAATGCTCTATGATTCCCTGGGCAGTCATTCACTGCGCGGAAAGGTGGTAAAACGCTTTAAGGATATAGGTGTAAAAGCATTCTCCTCAATGCCCATACGATTTGGGAACCTATTGTTTACGCTCAATTATCGCAATCATAGAAAAATTGTGGTCATTGATGGCAAGGTAGGATTCGCAGGAGGATTTAATGTCTCGGACAAGTATGTTGATCCTATTTCCAATCTTGGTCTCTGGCAAGACCTCCATTTGAGACTGGAAGGTCCGGTGGTAAACAGTTTACAACGTATTTTTATTAAAGATTATCATTTTGCAGGTGATGAGGACATACTCTTAAATGATACGTATTTTCCAAAAATCGAGGCCCATGGTACCAGCATAGCCCAGGTAGTTTCCAGTGGCCCGGATTCCAAGTATCCGGCCATCATGCAGCAATATTTGGCTATGATCAATACGGCCAAAAAAAGCATTTGCATTGCAAACCCTTATTTTATACCCGGTATGCCCGTGCGCGAAGCCCTACAAATAGCCGCCTTGAGCGGTGTTGAGGTGAATCTGTTGACCCCAAAAGTATCGGACTCCCTGCTGGCCAAATACAGTATGTTTTCAGGATTCGAGGCTTTGCTCGACGTTGGGGCCAACATCTACCTGAGACCCGATTTTTCCCACAGTAAGGTCATCATCATCGATGGTGAAATTGCATCGGTGGGTTCTGGAAATTTTGATTACCGAAGTTTTGAACATAACTTTGAAACCAACGTCCTTGTCTACGATAAGGAGATTGCCCAAAAAATTGAAAAGTTTTTTTTCGGCCACTGTAAAAAGGAAATTTTGCTGGAAAAGGAGTCCTTTAAAAAACGGTCCATTTACTTTAAGTTTATGGAAGGCCTTGCCAAATTCTTTAGCCCTTTGCTCTAAAATTTTGATGATTTGCTCTTATTGATACATGTAATTGTTGCTCTTTTTATGCCCACTTTGGAACCCCATATCATACCCGATGAAATTAGAAGAGAGGCCCTAGTGGCCCTATCGCATTACCCCGAACTTGCAGATACACCTATCGAGTTTAAATTCAAGGAGCATATAAAAAAATCCACGATGCAGGCACAGCCCGCTTTTTGGAGTGTTTTTAAGAAAAAAGGGAAACGTAGCTATAAGATCCTTATCAGTGAAAAAATCAAAATAGCGGATACACTATACAGCACTACGGATATGCCTTCTGAAATCATGATAGGCTGGTTGGGCCATGAACTAGGTCATATCATGGATTTTAAAGATCGGAGCGGACTTAATTTAATTGGTTTTGGAATTAAATACTTAACATCAAAAAAGTACCTTAAAAAAGCCGAGCGGCGTGCCGACTTCTACGCGGTAGGCCACGGTATGGAAAAATATATATTGGAAACAAAGTCATTTATTCTGGAAAAAGCTGGACTACCTGATAAATATATCAATAGAATAAAAAGGTTGTACGTGAGTCCCGAAGAAATCATGTCCATGGTAGAAGAGCGGGATGCGGCCCTTCATTAAAGCCTGGGAATTTAGTTTTGCTTATCAACAAAATCTTCCCATTCGCTAAATTTTTCTTCGTCCATGACGCGTTCCATTTTTACCTGTCCGCCTTTTTTCTTGTTTTGATCGTTCCATCCGTAAAAAACATCGGGTTTTACTACAAATACCTTAACCCCTTGCAAGGCCTTTGATCGTGCCACCTTGTAGTTTTTGTTCGCCTTTTTCAAGGAGTCATCCAAAGCCTTTGCCGCTTCATTAGAATCCAATTGCGCGTTTGTACCCAAGTACCAAGTATGGTAAAAACCGTCCTCGTACTTTTTTGCACAAAGGGTATATTCCGGTACTTCCACATCAAATGTATGTTCCAGTTCCTGGAGGGCATCGTCCAGTTTATTTACGGATAATTGGGAACCCACGGTATTCAGGAAAAACTTGGTCCTGCCCGTAATCTTGATTTCGGCCCTTTCCACATCGGTAAACTCTATGGTATCCCCTATAAGATAACGCCATGCACCGCTTACAGTACTGATAATCAAAACATAGTTTTGACCTTTTTCCACCTCTGAAAGGGTCAATGATTTTGCATCCAGACTTAATGATCCGTCTTCTTGTATCTGGTCTGGATCAAAAGGAACGAACTCGAAATAAATTCCATTGTCGGTTACCAATTTCATAGCATCGGTCTCCGGTCTCGCCTGGAAAGCAATGAACCCTTCAGACGCTAAATAAGTATCTATTACCGTTATAGGCCTACCCATTAAGGCATTGAAGCTCTTTTCATAAGGCCCAAAAGCGACGCCCCCAGAGGTATAGACCTCCAGATTGGGCCAAATTTCATGGATGTTTTTTAGGTTGTGGGCCTTAATGACCTCTTTCAACATCAACTCTATCCAAGAGGGAATTCCGCTAAGCCCACCAATATCCCAATTGGGAGCCTCCTCCACAATCTTTTCCACCCGCTCGTCCCAATCGTCTATCTTGGCGATCTCCTCGCCAGGTTTGTAATAGCCACGAAACCAAGAAGGAATATTACTGGCGCTAATACCGCTAATTTCTCCTTCCAAATGGTCTTCTTGCTTTATTAAATCTGTAGAGCTTCCCAGCATTAAAATACCCTTTTCAAAAAAATCAGAAGGAAAATCAAAATTGCTAAGTGCCAATACCTGTTTGATACCTGCCCAACGAATGGCCTTGATCATATCTTCGGTTACGGGAATGCGCTTACTTGTTTTACCCGTTGTTCCAGAACTTAAGGCAAAATAATCCGGATTGCCCGGCCATGTTACATTTTCTTCCCCTTCATGGAGCTTTTTCCACCATTTGGTATTAATTGAATCGTAATCAAAGTAGGGTACGGTTTCAGCAAAAGTTCGCTGAATGTTCTCGGATGAAAGAATTTCCGAAAAGTTATGTGCAATGCCAAATTGCGTTTCTTCAGCTCTTTCCAAAAGGGATTTCAGTACCTCCTTTTGCTCCGCTATAGGGTCAGAATCACCAGTAATGGAACCGGTAACATCGATAAGACCTTTGATAACACTTCCAATGATGGGCATGACGATTAATTTTGGTTGAAGAACAAAATTATCGATTCCGTATTGCCGGCTTTCCTCAAAAGGACTTTTGTTTAACTGCTTTGAATGTGTGGCCCCTAAATTATCGAATACACAAAAGGGCCATGGCGTCCTCTGTCCGATTCTCTTCCAGCCATTTTTGTGCAAGCTTATGGATTTTCACGTCATCAATGGTACTTTCCAGAAGTTCCTTTATTTCGGGCAAAGCCGCAATCCTATCGATGGATTCCTGTGGGGGAAGGGATTCCAGATTCCCTAATCGGCCTAAATTATTACCCGTTAAAACGGTACTGTTCCTCACATTTTCGGGTAATTGGTCCACACCAATTCCTTGGTTTCTAATGGGTTTGGGAATCTCAAAAAGGGACGCACCACTGGAACGTGTATACCAGTTTCCGCCCATACGGCCTACCAAGTCCAATTTTTGTGTATCCAATTGGGCATTTTCATTCAAATAAGCATCGTTAATGTGTACGAGTTCCACTTTGGCTAAAATGAGGTTTCCAGCTCCAGGTGTGTCGGCCAATTCTATCACTTCGGTAACCGTGCATTCAATAGCCACTGGCGCCTCCCCTACCCTGGGCGGTTTCACTTTTTCACTGGGCACTTGGGTAAATCCGGCCTTTATAAATTCATTGACGCCTTTATCGTAGGAAGTACTTGCCAAGGACATCTGTTCCACCATGGCATAGTTCACGATATTGATCACTACTTCCGGAACCTCTAGTACATTCTGATGGGAATGCTTCATGGACCCATCCCTACCACTTCGGTTGGGCGAGAAAATCATAATAGGTGGGTTGATACTGAAAATATTGAAATAGCTGTAAGGACTCAAATTTACGTTTCCGTCCTTATCTACCGTACTGGCAAAACAAATGGGCCTAGGTGCTACGGCCGACAAAAGATAGGCATGTAGTTCCTGTTGGGAAACGCTATTTGGATCAATGGTCTTTATCATATTTTATTTTTTAGCAGGAAGAATTTTTCCCGAAACTTCACCGAAACCTACCTTTATAAAATCCTTTTCTGCAAACCCTTTTAGGGTTATGGTGTCATTATCTTCTATAAATGTTCGGGTTTGTCCGTTTGTAAGCCGAATTGTTTTTTTACCGCCCCAAGAAAGCTCCAAAAGCGAGCCGTATGCCGTTTCGTCCTTCCCGGAAATGGTACCGGAAGCCATCATATCGCCCACCTTCACATTACATCCGTTTACGGTATGATGCGCCAACTGCTGGGCCATGTTCCAATACATGTATTTAAAATTGGATTTGCAAATGGTTTGGGGTTCCGAATTTTCGGGAGCTAAGGTTACTTCCAATTGAATATCATAATTGAAGGGCCGTTCATATTTTAAATAGGGAAGTACTTCCGGATCTTGTTTTGGTCCCGATACCTTAAATGGTTCCAAGGCCTCTAAGGTGACAATCCACGGCGATACGGATGAGGCAAAACTCTTGCCCAAAAAAGGTCCCAAGGGAACGTATTCCCATTTCTGAATATCCCGGGCGGACCAATCGTTAAACAATACCATGCCAAAGATATAATCCGATGCCTTATCCACAAGAATAGATTCTCCCAATTTGGTTTCCTTGCCCACAATAAACGCCATTTCCAATTCAAAATCCAACCGACCGGAAGGTTTAAAAACGGGCGTTTCCGCTCCTCTTGGCAATACTTGGCCTTTGGGTCGATGTATTTCTGTGCCGCTGACAACGATGGAAGAGGCCCGACCGTGATAACCCACTGGAAGGTGTTTCCAATTGGGCAGCAAAGCGTTTTCCGGGTCACGGAACATTTTACCCACATTGGTGGCGTGCTCCAAACTGCTGTAAAAATCTGTATAGTCCCCAATTTGGACGGGAAGGTGCATCGTCGCTTTGTCTTGGGGCACAAAGGCATCGGGCCTATTTTTTAGGGGTGAAACTTCATCTATCAATAATTGCTGAACATCTAACCTAACTTTGTTGGTAATGGATTTACCGAGCGCGATAAAATCGTTCAGACTGGATTGCAAAAAATTATGCGCTTCCACCTTTATTAAATCGGCTTTTGCCAAAACGGAAAGGTCCACGATCTGTTCGCCTATGGCCATACCCGCCCTAGGGCTCTTTCCATCGGTAGAAAATATCCCGAAGGGCAAATTATAAATAGTGAAATCCGAATTTTGTGGCACGTGCACCCAAGTGGTCAAAGGCTTCATGTAGGTTCTGCTGGATTTATGAATTCAACCAAGAACGATAATAATCCCCGTCGTCCAGTTTTAGGGCATTTTCCGTGACCATCAAAGGTCTGAAGGTGTCTATCATCACAGCCAATTCCTCGGAACCTTTTTGGCCGATACTTCGCTCTACGGCACCCGGGTGCGGACCGTGTGGAATACCGGCAGGATGTAAGGAAATATTGCCCGGGGCCACCCCGTTCCTGCTCATAAAATCACCGTCCACATAGTACAGTACCTCATCTGAATCTATATTGGAATGGTTGTATGGAGCCGGAATGGATTTTGGATGATAATCGTACAATCTGGGCACAAAGGAGCAGATAACAAAGGCCGATGTCTCAAAGGTCTGATGTACCGGTGGTGGTTGGTGTATCCTCCCGGTAATCGGTTCAAAATTATGGATTGAAAATCCGTAGGGATAATTGTAACCGTCCCATCCCACAACATCAAAAGGATGTCCTTCGTAAATCATTTCATGGAGCACCCCTTGCTTTTTAACCTTCATAAGATGCTCCTGAGTATCCGTGAAAGTTTCCAAGTCCTGAGGGAGTTTATAATCACGTTCGCAATACGGTGAATGTTCCAACAATTGACCAAACCAATTTCTATACCGTTTTGGCGTATATATGGGCGTGAAGGACTCCGCGTAAAAAATTCGGTTTTCCTCAGAATCAAAATCGATTTGATAAATGACCCCTCTTGGAATAATGAGATAGTCGCCATATTCAAAAGGAATGTTTCCAAAAATGGTCCTGAGCGTACCCGTGCCCTTGTGGATGAACAACATTTCATCCGCATCGGCATTCTTATAAAAATAGGTGGTCATGGAATGTCTGGGCGCCGCCACACCTATATGCACATCGCTATTCACCAAAAGGGGTTCGCGTGCTTCGAGGAAATCGTCCTTGGGTTCCACATTAAAACTCACCAATTTTAACGAACGAATATGTTTTTCCATGGCGATTTTAGGGGACATATCTGTACTCTTCACAATTTCCTTAACCATTGTAGGCCTATTGTGGTGATAGAGTAATGAAGACATGCCATCAAAACCTATGGTCCCGAACAGTTGCTCTGAATACAGTTCCCCGTCTGGCCTACGAAATTGCGTGTGCCGCTTTGGGGGTATAGTTCCTTGTTTATGATATATAGGCATAGAATTTTTTTAATCTTAGGTTTCTTTAAAGTTACTCAATTTGGAGTATTACAAAGTACCCCTAAGTTCTTGTTCGCGCTCGATAGCTTCAAACAATGCCTTAAAGTTTCCTTTTCCAAAGGAAGTAGCTCCCTTCCTCTGAATGATCTCAAAAAACATAGTAGGTCTTGCCTGTACCGTTTTAGTGAAAATCTGCAACAAATAACCCTCATCGTCACGATCCACCAAAATTCCTAATTTTCGCAAAGAGTCTATGTCTTCATCGATTTTGCCAACTCTTTCGGTCAAGACATCGTAATACGTAGTGGGTACGGTCAAAAATTCAACGCCTCTACTTTTTAAGTCGGAAACGGTTTTTACAATATCATCGGTAGCGACAGCAATATGTTGCACCCCTTCACCTTCATAAAACTCCAGATATTCATCTACTTGTGATTTTTTCTTTCCCGGAGCCGGTTCATTGATAGGAAATTTGATTCGCCCATTGCCATTGCTCATCACCTTGCTCATCAAAGCGGTGTATTCCGTAGAGATTTCCTTATCGTCAAAAGAAAGAATCTGTTTGAAGCCCATCACTTCTTCATAGAACTTCACCCAATAATTCATTTTGCCTTCTTCCACATTCCCCACCATGTGGTCTACAAATTTGAGTCCAACGGATTCCGGTCTATAATCCGATTCCCATTTCCTATATCCGGGTAAAAATACCCCATTATAATCCTTTCGCTCTACAAAAATATGGACTACTTCTCCATAGGTATGAATGCCGGAACGCACCACTTTTCCATGATCATCTTCCTCCACTTGGGGCTTCATAAAACTTTTGGCCCCGCGCTTCACCGCCTCTTCATAGGCATAGGTAGCATCATCTACCCAAAGGGCCGTTACCTTTACACCATCACCGTGCTTATCTATGTGTTTACCCACTTCGGTGCCACTTTTTAACGGAGATGTAAGAACCAATCTAATTTTATCCTGCTGAACCACGTAGGATTCAAATTCCCTGCTACCTGTTTCCAAACCTCTATAGGCCAAGGATTCAAAACCGAAAGCGGTTTTATAAAAATGGGCCGCCTGTTTGGAGTTGCTTACATACAGTTCCAAATAATCCGTGCCGTTTATGGGCATGAAATCGGTCGTTTTTTCTTGTTTATTTTGTGCTGCTACGATTGTTGACATAATTCTTTATTTTAATATTGTTGTTGTTGCAACATAGTTGCCAAAGAAATATTTAGATTGTTACTTCCTTTAGTTTAATGATAGCTTCCAGCGCTTTCAACAAGGCACTATTTGCCTGTCGTGTGCCAAAGGAGATACGGACCAATCCGGGAGCACCAAAATTGCCCACGGGCCGTACCATAATTCCTTTTTGTTCCAATTGTTTTACCAAATCTACATCGGGAATTGGAGGATTAATCAAGACAAAGTTGCCCTGGGTAGGCCAATATTGGATCTTAAGTTCCTTTAACCTTTTCAGTACGAATGCCCTTTCCTTGAAAACCAAATCGACCGTCTTCTGGACAAATTCAACGTCTTCAAGAGCCGCAATGGCACCTTCCAAGGCCATGGACGACAATAGGAACGGTTTACAAATTTTTCGGATATAACTGCTGATGTGTAACGGTGCATAGCAATACCCAACTCTGAGTCCAGCCAATCCATAGGTCTTGGAAAAGCTATTGATGGCGATGATATTTTTTTGCTGTTTTACAAAGGGAAGTCCGGTCACATAATCCGGGGCTTCGGCAAAATGCCGATACACCTCATCCAATACTACAATTACGTGTTCTGGAACTTTATCAATAAAATCCTCCAGAACATCTTTTGGAATGTAGGTTCCCGAAGGATTATTGGGCGAAGCCAGAAAGACCAATTTGACATTATCCGTCATGGCATTCAGAATACCTTCAAAGTCATAGTCGTAATCGGCGGTCATGGGTACATTGATAGCCGTGGCCCCCATCCACCTAGTGAATGCCGTATAAGGCAGAAAGCAGGGCTGACTCACAATGACCTGATCGCCTTCATTCAAGAAAGCCTTTGAAATTAGGTCGATAATTTCCGAACCGCTGTTCGCCGTAATGAAATGATCTTCAGAAAGTTCATGGTCAAAATCCTTTACCAAAGCCTGGCGCAAACGGATATCCGTATTGTCAGGATATTGACTAAGGTCCTCCATTGAATCCATCAATGCTTGCCTTACCCTTGGAGAATACCCCAGTGGATTTTCATTGGAGGATAATTTATGCACCTCAATACCTTCGGGCATTACAATTTTCTTGCTGCCACCTTTATACGTGCTATCCTCTAAAATATATGTTTTGAACTGTATGGACATGATGCTTAATAGGTTACCCAATCTTGGCTTAAAATTACAAAAAATATTTCATTTTGTTGCATTAACAACAATTTTAACGATATTCTATGTATTTTTGTTCGACCAAAAGCAATTTATGGACCGGACAGAAGGATTTGGCGTATACATTGACCGTACTTTAAAAAAGGTTCAAAGTACTTTTTTACAGGTATTCGCGGAGAACGACATCGATTTGACCATAGAACAGTGGGTCATCCTTCAACGGGTACATTTGGAAGGTACGGATGCCTCCCAGGCAGACATTGCTAAATCCAATTTTAGAAACAGAGCCACGACCTCAAGGGTCATCAGCGGACTTTGTAAGAAGGGCTTATTGAAAAAATCACGCTTTCGGGACGATCAAAAACGCTACAAATTGGTCATGACCGTAGAGGGACAGCAGCTCATGGAAAAAGTACTTCCTTTGATTCAGGATTTGAGAAGGGTCAGTACCATAAATATTTCAGAAGAAGCCTTTGAAACCTTCTATCAGGTCCTTGACCAGTTATACGATAACTTTGACAAATACGATGGATACAAAAAGACTTAAAACAGGTTGAATTTGAGAAGCTGTATCTTTTAATGATTTTGGTTTTACCACTATATATTTTTTACTAAATTTGCAGCCACATTTAAAAAACCCATTCTTTTAAATGTACTACGGTCGCGTAGCTCAGCTGGATAGAGCATCTGCCTTCTAAGCAGACGGTCACACGTTCGAATCGTGTCGCGATCACTATTATTCATAGGGTCTCAGAGAGTTTATCTTTTTGAGACCTATTTTTTGCAAACAATTTGCAAACGCCATTAATTTTAACACTTTTTAACTTTTGTAGGCGAAATTTGTTTGTATTTCGAGTTCAAACACTTCCTTTGAATACTTAAATCATGATCTAGTAGTTGTTAGCTGAAATATGACTATGGAACTAGCATTCTCGAGAAAGGAATTTGAGTTTTAAATCATTATCTTTAATCTATGCTATAATGCATCATTTGTACGGCATGCTAATTTTGATTTGACTTTCCTAAAGTCCGTACAAACCAAAGAATATTTATTGGACAGCTGATATCCAAATCAGCTTGTATTTATTCGGTTCCGCATGCGGGACGAAGGAATAGCAAGAGGGTGATACGCAAATTGCGCCATCACGGTTGTTTTCGTGTCTTCAACACGTTGAATACCAGTTAGCTGAATGGATTTTGGAATACTGTTCAAAATCAGGGGTCTACAGTAGGATTTTCCGAAATCTACAGTAAACCCTTTGGGAAGCCCTGTAAACACTGGAAAATTTTGACGAAAAAATTGACGCAATTTGACGAAAAAATAAATTGGACCTATGGAAAAGCAATCTAAAGCTTAAAATAACGGAATGGAGATTGGAAATATAAAATTGAGGTCAACAGACCATTGGATTAACTCAAATGATGTTAAGAGTATAGCGGATTAATAGATAAAATTGCCTCGCCCAGTATGGTTAGTTTGGCAAGATTTGGGGCTTGCAGCACTTCACTGCGTTCCGTTCGCTAAATTTTGATTTTTTAATACTCAAGGAATCTTGAGTAGCTTAAGCTTTTCATAAAAGCGCTCAAGTTTTCTAGAACTTTCCGGTCAATTGCCCATCACTCCAAATACCTTTTTGTAGTACTTGATGCTCTTTGTTATAGAAAATCCCAAGACCATTGCGTTTTCCTTGTGAAAAATTACCTAGATAATATTGTTCGCTAGGCCTATAGAATTCTTGACCGTAACCATTATGCTGTTCATTAACAATTGTTCCGATATGCGCCATTCCAGATTTCCAAGAGTAAGCACCTACATGATCTCTTTTACCATTGGTGAAAAATCCAACATAGCTATCTCCATTATCAAACTTATAGTACCCAAATCCATTCTGACATTCACCTACACAGTTTCCCTTTGCTATTTTGTTCTTATAGTCATAGGTGAGTAAATCTTGGACTAGTTTTCCCTTTTCAAATTTACCTGCCTGTAGAATTTCTCCGCCGTTCTTTACATACCCATATCCATTTTGAAAGCCTTTTTCCCATTGCCCGATGTAATAGTTTTTACTGTTGAGCCAAGTATAAATGCCGAAGCCTTCCCTGAAACCATTTACAAAGTTGCCTTGATAGTATCCTGAATTATCCTTGTAGAATAAAGTTCCTTGGCCATTGGCCTTGCCATTACTAAAAAAACCTTCAATGGTATATGTCCCAAAATCAGCTTTGCCAAACCCATTGGAACAGTCACCGTTTAAACATGTTGGGGAAATCTCGTTTTTAGTTGCGTTGCTTGTACCTTCGTTGTTTTTGTTTCTGAGCCTAGTGATATCTTGAAGGAATTTCATGGATTTGGACATCAATATGGGATCGCTGAGTTTTGGGAGGTCTTTCAATTTGTTTTGGTTGGATGAATAGGCGATTTCTGGAGTACTTGGCACAGTGCTGCCTGTTACCGTACCATCTGAGTACGTGATGGTCCTGTATTTTACCTCATCGATGATCCATTGATATTTGGTTTCGGTAAAGTTTGATGCCCTAAATTTGGTTTTTTCAATCCAATTGCCACGTTGGTCGTAAACATACTTATATAAAAGGCTTTCCCAAATCTTGGACATGCCCAATTCTTCCTCCAATAACTTTTTGTCATTGTATTTAAAATAACGTATATCCTTTTGATTGTAGGATTCATCTAGTTTTAGTCCATCGTAGGTATATTCACTGGAGTAGAACACCTTGTTTTCTCCATTGTTTGCTTCCGCAAGCTCATAGACGATCACGTATTTTTTGTACTTAAAGATTGCACCGTATTTTAAACCGCCAAGAACAATGTATTGACCTTCATCGTTTTTTACGGTTTCGGGTAGGTCATCCGAAATTATGCCAATGGGTGTTTCATAGATATAAAGGGTTTTATCCAAACCTTCTTGTTTACCTAATGGATTGAATTTTTTCTCTATGGCTTTTGACGCATTATCAATGTAATCATAAGTGGTAAGCTTTTCGTAATTATTATCCAGGTAAAGTTTGTCCTCTGTTAAATAACCATCGGGGTTGAACACGAGTTGGTTCTTCTCACTGTACAAATGGGCTCCGATAGCATGATATTTGGTAATGGACATCGCTGTTACCTGTGCATCCTTGATGTCAAAATTGCTGAGGTGCAGGTTTTGGGCAGACCCTTGGTAATGAAAAAAGTGGGCAAGAATTATAAATAGGGCAGGGTAAAGTCTTTTGGTATTGGTAATGGAATTCATTTTTTTGCTGGATTGGTTTTCAGCAAAACTATCTGTAAGCCATGCTATGGCGCAATAGGACAATTGCCCTATTGTAGGGATTCGAGGAGGCCCTAATTTTGGCACTACCAAATTGTGGATCATGCCTAAATTGGAAACATTGCCCTTAGCACATAGAGATAAGACCAAGCTAAGGCGTCAATTATATGGAATGTTGTTATTTCCGGTCGTGGTTATCGGCATATTCTGGTTGTTCCTGTCGTTTATGTTCAATTCAGGTTTTGCAGATGATTCCTTTGGAATCTACATGATGGTGGCCTTCTCGGTCTTATTTTTTAGCGTCATAGCCTATATTATTGCATCCACCGCAATCGATTTAAAACGAGGTATAAAATCTCGGGTCTCCGGAAAAATCACCGACAAAAGGATGCATTGGGCCACAACGGGAGATAGGCCTGTTTACGGGCACAAAACAAGGACCCGAAACAGGAGGTCATATTATGTTTATATAGATGATGAGGAGTTTTCGGTGGACTATTCCTGTTACTCAAAAGCCAGGGTCGGAACAGACGTGCAGCTGGACCGAGCGCCCAAATCAGGAATTACACTAGATCTTCAAGTTTTGGGGCAAGTTGAGGATACCCATGTTGCTCAAAAGCTTGATGAAGAAGAAAAGTTTCTGGAAAAGCACATTCCACATACTCGCTACACCCCAAAAGACCATGAAGCCTTGCATAGGGTTTGGAAATTGGAAATAAAAAAGCGTTTGGTAAGGTCCAGTCCATTTATCACTATTGGCTTTTTAATGATCATCAGCGGTTTCTGGAGTTTTGTCGTGTTATTGTTTCCAATTTGGGCCGCACCTCTTTTCCAATGTTATAGATTATATGTGGCTTACCGAAATTATAACAGGAACAAGGAAAGGTCCCATAAACGTGGAGTTCCATCCATCGTCGAAGATAAATTCGCACTGACTTCCAACCGATATGCCAATTCCAGTCGAATCATACTTACATCAGGACCACTCTTGGTAAGCTCAACACTGTACGACAAACTCTTTATTGGGGACAAAGTATTGGTTTACAAGACACAATATGGAAATGTGCCGTTGAGCATTGTGCTGCCCAATGGTGAAGAAGTTTATTTGGTATAAAAAACATATTATGTTCGGTAGTGTGCTATTGTTGATCGCGATGCTTGGGCCCATGGTACTTTTGGCAACTATTCTGTATTATCGTTATCCTGATACAGCTGTGAGCCGTATGAATCAATGCATACCACCGGCAATATCGGCGATTTCAGCGTGGGCGCTGTGCACCAGTTGGCTATGGTTCTACCTTTTCAACTTCTATTTGAGTCTACCTGCGTTTTTTTTGGCATTGGCGTTGCACATTTATGCAACTCTTAAAAAATTGAACCCAAAGTTGCAACGTCTCAATTCGGCTTTGCTTTTGGCAACATTCGTTATAGGGCTTTTAAGCTTTTTCTATTTTGATATTTGACACATAGCCCACCTATTGCCTGTCATTTTACGACAATTGCCCTATTGAGTTCAACGCCATTGGATGCTATGTTTGTTCAAAACTTTAAACCAATAGTATGAAACGTATCAATTTACCCATGTTATCTTTTTTATTGATTCTACTTTGTGCCTCTCCTGTGGCATTTGCACAAAATGTAAAGGATTTTAAGATAAAAATGTTGGGGCCGGCCAATCTCAATTTTAGAAAAAGTCCAAAACGAATCGTCATTTCCGATTTCCAGGTCAATTTTCAAACTGCTTTGCAGTTAGAGGACAAGAAAAAAGGAGGCAAAATGTGGCGAGGAGGATTAAAAGGAGATGCAAAGGCGTCCCTGACCTTGGTGCTCGATGGACTTAATATTGAAGATCTTCAACAACTTACCGATAAACTCTTTGAAGAGTACAAGGCGGACCTTGCAGCAAAAGGATTTGAAATAGCTCCCATTGAGGAATTATGGAACCATAGCGCCTATGAGAAAAACCGTGAACAAAGATGGGATTTGAGGTCTGGTCAAGGTGGCGAAAAAGGAGATGAGTTCGGTGACATAGTAATGCGTCCCACAGGACAAAAATTTATCGTGGCAAAGCAAAATATGGAGAACAAGAACGCTGGGCCATTAAAGCTAGCCAATTACGAGGAGCAGGTCGAAATGAAGGTGGCCAACCAGAAAAACGATTTTATTTTCAACAAAGTAGTATTGAACGTAATTTCTTTTGATAATGCATTGAGCGAAACCACAAGAGCCTTGAACAGACATGCCGGGTACGCACAGGTAAAGGCCGAGACCGATTTTAAGATTGATGAATCCAGTTTCAACAGGTTCAACATTGGGCAGGTGGTTTCCAATCATGGAGTGGAAGTTGAAGGCGTACTAGAAAAGCAAAAATTTGATGCTTCACAAGGGGCAGATGTTGACAAGCGCGGAATGGATGCCGGGGTGTTCCATGTCTGGAGGGTTGAGGACAAGGAAGACATCAATGTTTCGGTCGTAAAATGCGATTCGGAAAAATATAAGCGGGGTGCTGAAATGGCCATTGAATCGTTTCTGGATGCCACTATCCAAAAGTTGGTGGACAAAGCAAATTAATTTTTCTGCAAAGACTTAAATTATAAAATCAATTGAACTAGTTTTAGGCACCAACCATTTTTTTGCTTTAATGACCACTTATTACAAATTTCCAATCACCTTTCTATTCTTTTTGATATTCTCAGGACAGTCAATTTTGGCACAGGATTTTAAAAGAGAAATCAAAGCACTAAAGGATACCGCCCAATTGAAGAAGGGCGGCGATAAAGTGTTGGCCCTTAAGGATGTCGGAATGAAGTTTCGATCCATAAATGTGGACAGTGCCAGATATTATGTCGACTTGGCTTTCAAGGAAGCAGAAGCATTGGATGATGATTATTACAGGGCAAGAATTTGGATGACCTACGGTATTCTTTCATGGGATACTGGCAGACCTAAAGAAGCATTGGAATATCACATGAAGGCTAGGCCCATTTTGGAAAATTCAAAGGAATACTATGTGTTGGGAAGTCTCTATACCAATATATCCAATGCCTATGAGGCCCTTTCTGAATTTGACATCGCTGTAGATTATCAGTTCAAAGCCTTGGAGAACTTTATTGCAGGGAAGGACAGTCTATGGATTGCAGGATCCTATTTGAATTTGGGAAACAGATACAAGCTGGTTCAAGAGCCTGACCTTTCACTGGAATATTACCAAAAGGCATTGGATATGTACAGGAAGATAGGAAACGATTATTTTGTGGCGATGTCCTATAATAGCTTGGCTGCGGCCTATCTTGAAAAAAAGCAGTTTGATAAAGCATTTGAATATGCCAAAAAATCATTTGAGGACTACAACACCATCGGAGCAAGATTGGATACAGGGTATCCGTTGACGAACATGGCCTTGGCAAGTTGGGCGCTTGGAAATTTTGATGATGCTGAACTTTTTTATAACCGGGCCATAGCCATTCAAGAGGAAAGGGGAGAACGTTTGGCACAGGTTTCCTTAAAAAACGATTTGGCCAATATCTATCTTGAACAGGGAAAAACCAATCGTGCCGAAAACTTAGCTTTGAACACATATCAAGAAGCAGATTCAATAGATTACCTTCCAGGTATTGATGTGCTTGCCAAAACGTTGTCCCTGATATATGAAGAAAAACTGGATTTCAAAAAGGCCTATGTTTATCATCAAAAACATAAGGCCGCTAGGGACAGTCTTTACTTTGCCGAAAAAGCGAGGGAAATGTTCAACCTAAAGGCAAAGTACGAGTCGGAGCAGAAGCAAAATGAGATTCTGCGCCAACAAAAAGAGTTGGCAGAAAATGAACTAGCTCTGAAAAACCGCAACAATATGCTGATTGGCAGTGGTGGTTTGATGGTGATACTTTTGGTATTAAGCTTTGTTCTATTTAGAGAACAAAAATTGAAAGCAAAGAACTTTGCTAGAGAAACCGCACTGCAAAAGGCGATGGCAGAGGCCCGAGCACAGGAAAACCTTAAGGAACAACGTTTACGTATTGCCCGAGATTTACATGACAATATTGGGTCGCAGCTCACCTACCTCACCTCAATAACCGATGCCGCAAAGCGCGGAATAGATAAAGGCGAAGTATTCTTAATAGAAAAGCTCACCCAAATGAAACAGTTTTCACTGGTTACCATCACCGAGCTTCGGGATACCATTTGGGCGATGAACAAGGACGAGATTAGTTTGGAAGACATTATGGAACGGACCCGGCAATTAGCGGCAACTGTACATGAGGCAACGGATGATAAAGTCAATGTAAAAATTGAGGGAACCCCCAACAATAAGGTGCTTAATGCGTTTGTTGGAATGAACCTGTTCCGGATTATTCAAGAATCCGTCAACAACGCGGTAAAACATTCGGAAAGCCCCCAGATAGTCGTATCGTTTAAGGAGTCTGAAAATCTGGTCAAACTCGTTATCCAAGATTTTGGCAAAGGATTCGATACAGCAAGAGAATCAACCGGAAACGGTCTCCATATAATGCGTAACAGAGCAGAAAAAGCGAGTATTGATTTTAACCAGAAAAGTGTTATCGGCAAAGGTACCAAGGTAACGTTGACTGTAAGGGTTTAATTACCGTACTACTAAAAAAATAAGACCATGAGCAAAATAAAACTGGCTATTGTAGACGACAATACATTTTTGGCGCGGGCCATCCGTGAAAAACTGGTCGATTTTAATGAATTGAGCATCAAGCACATGGTCTCTAACGGTAGCGATTTACTGGCACGGTTGGAAAAAAACCATAATCTAGATTTGGTGCTCATGGACATAGAAATGCCCGTTTTAGATGGTATTGAAACGGTTAGGATAATGAAACAAAAATATCCTCATATTAAGGTTCTCATGCTTACCGTTTTTGATAATGACGAGAATATTTTTAATGCTATCCAGGCCGGTGCCGATGGGTATTTGCTCAAGGAAATTGAAGGACAAAAGTTGTACAATGCCATTACCGAGACTCTTGGGGGAGGTGCGGCGATGAGCCCTTCCATTGCGGTAAAGACGCTCAAATTATTACGATATCCGGAAAAACAAGAATCACTATCCGTACAGGAAGATGACGTTTCGTTAAGTACACGTGAAAAAGAAGTATTGGAACAACTGGCGGAAGGGTTAAGCTATACCGTGATTGCCAATAATCTCTTCCTATCCCCAAGTACTGTAAGGAAGCATATCGAGAATATTTACAGGAAGCTTCAGGTCCACAACAAGTTAGAGGCTGTTCAAAAGGCTAGAAGACAAAGCCTCATATAATATACTCATACAAACCTTTGAATTTATTCATGGGCATGAATGTAGATACCCCGATTTTTAGGACAGGTTTAATATTTTATAGTTAATTTTGGGTCCTACGAAATGAGATTGCTCATAGTAGTCTGTAATTTGGTTAGTTACAAAACATAAGCAAGGCGAAACCCAATAAAATTAAGGGTTAGCAGATGGTCAGAGGTGCGAATCCTCTCGCGATCACGACACTCACAAAACCACGCCAATTGGCGTGGTTCTTTATTTTTGGGAGAAATGCAAACTTGTTTGCCAATTCGGACAAAAATGAAGGCAGGCAGCGATAGTAGCTAGGTTTTGTATTTACAACTTTGAATAAAATCGATATGCAATCGTGTTGCGTTCACGAGTAAATCCAAACAAGGTTGTAAACAAAGCAAGCTAAAACGTAGCTTGCCTTTATTTTTTTGTAAGTAAATTATAGCTAGCCTCCCTTGATTTTATAAAAATTCACCGAAAGAATTACAAAGAGTGTTCCGGAGAAGAATTCTTCCTCGAAACGGACACTTTTAACCAAAAATTGTTGAATTTAGAGCTATATTAAATTGGGGAAGGCGTAATAAAGGTAAGTCTGTCTTTAAAGGAGTATTATCCTATAACACCTAAAAAAATTGTAGAAACTTGAAAAAATATGTTTTATTTTTTTTAACGTGCTTTTTTTGGCAAAGTTCTATTCTAGCTCAAATAAGGGACAATAAGGGAATTTCAGAGCTAATATCTAAATTAAAGCAGGACATTCGCGGCCCCTACAAAGACATTCGTTGGTTCTGTACCGATGGGAGCATTCGCCAGCCGAAGGATCCTTGCCCTGATGAAATAGGCCCAGGCTGGCAACATGCCAGATATCGTGATGATGTTGTGGAGTTGGGCAAGTCAAACCATATTTATTTTGGTCAAATTCTTGCCTACACGGACCCAAAGGATTTTTGGGATGCTGATAATAACCATGCCCGTTTGAAACAATACCAGTTGGAGCAATACCTAAAAAGTGTTGATGATGGTTGGATTTTACAAAAAGGTCAGTACTACAGGGGTGCCGTTCAGGCTGAAGATGAAGAGTCTTGGGGTATCGACTTTTATAAAGGATTGTTGAAAGAGGATGAAAACCTTACGAAAAACTATTTTTTGATTCGGCAGTCGCTCAAAGATGTGCCACATAGCGGTGATAGCAACATTGCCCAAAAAATGAGAAGTGAGTCGAAAGTGCTGTCAGATGAATATGTGCCTTTTATGGAACTACGCATCAAAATTCATGGACGACCAGAACCTTCCGATATTCAAAAAGTGGAGCAGTTCGTAAATAAACATCAAGATAAATTGACCGGTACCTTGAACTCCCAGTTCAAGGAATTGCTTTCTACCATGCGTGAATTTCACAAGCCTATAGATTTGGGATCGCTTAGCAAAAATAGTGGTAACCTTCAAAATTCAGAACTGAAAACCGTCCTGAACCAATTTGCAAATAATGGCAATCTGGCTACTAATCCTACCGAATTGGTTCGTGAGGCTTCAGATTTACTTTTAAAGCTTAGGGAGGGAATTTTATTGGAGACCGATCCACAGGTTCGATTGAACCTTTTGGATGTTTCCCTAAAACTGGAAGGTTTGGTCTTCAAAAATGCATTGAATTGGAAAACCAATAACTTACAATCTCTCCTAGAGAAAATATGCCACTTAGGTATGGCTTCCGCTGGAGCTGGATATTTAGAGGAATGGGAATGGAATCAACTTCAGGGCTACCTTTCCAACTATGAATCTCGAACCCTTTCACTGGCCGAGTTGACAGAAACCCTGCAACAAGCGCTAAGTGGGGTGGAATGGAGTGCCAGCATGGTCAAGGCCAATTACGACGATGTTGTTAAAACCTACTCCGGCTTTGAGCCCTTGGCGTCCGGTTTTATCGATGACAGAATCAGGGGCTCCGTGGCCCTTCACTTGGGAAATGCCGTGGGGGAGCTTGGTAGTTTTATCGCTTCGGAATCCTCATTGACCAATAAAGTGATGGATTTGTCCAACCAAAGCACCATTCGCGGATTGAATCCCGGGTATGCATTTGGGGAGTTGGTAGTTATTGGAGGCAGTTCAGATGATATCGAAGTATCTTCGGATAAAATCTATGTGTTTCAAAGTCCCCCTTCCGACTTGAAGCCAGTGGCAGGAATTGCCACGGTAGCCGAAGGAAATATGGTTTCCCATGTGCAATTATTGGCCCGCAATTTGGCAATCCCCAATGCAGCACTTTCCGATGAAAACTTGCAACAACTCAAAAAGTATGACGGGCAACGGGTGTTCTTTGCCGTTTCTAACAAGGGAAATGTGATATTGAAACCCGAAGCGCAAATGAGTGAGACAGAAAAAAGCTTATTTACAAAAAAAGAACGGAAGGATGAACGCATTGAAGTGCCTGTCGGACAAATTCGTTTGGATGAAAAAGAGGTCTTGGATATGCGCACTGTTGATGTCGAAGATTCTGGAAAACTATGTGGCCCAAAAGCAGCAAATCTAGGGCAGTTGAAAAAAATGTTTCCAGATTATGTGGTTGAAGGGTTGGTCATTCCCTTTGGGATTTTTAGGGAACATATGGACCAGACCATGCCGGGGCAAACTGTAAGCTATTGGACTTTTCTAAACGGGGTGTTTACCGAAGCTGACCGAATGCGTTCAAATTCCGTAGAAGAAAAAGAGGTTGAAAACTACCAGTTACAGCAGTTGGAAGTACTTCGCGAAGCCATTAAAATAATGCCGCTGAATGCTAAATTCGTGGAAGCGTTAAAGGCAGGGTTTAAAAATGTCTTGGGTTCAGAAATAGGTAAAGTCCCGGTCTTCCTTAGGAGCGATACCAATATGGAAGATTTAAAGGATTTTACCGGAGCAGGACTCAATCTTACCCTTTTCAATGTGTTTGAAGAGGAGAAGATATTGGATGGAGTTCGTGCCGTCTGGGCTTCCCCTTATACGGAGCGTAGTTTCAAATGGAGACAAAAGTATTTGTTGAACCCAGAAAATGTATTTCCTTCCATTTTGGTGATTCCAAGTGTCGATGTTGATTATTCCGGAGTTTTGATTACTAAGGGAATCGTTTCGGGCAACGAAAAGGATTTAACTATTGCCTTTAGCCGTGGTGCAGGTGGTGCGGTGGATGGGCAGGCTGCCGAACAATACTTATTGAAGGAAAATGGCCAGAATATGTTGCTGGCACCTGCCCGTGAATCCTACTATAACAGCCTACCCAAAACTGGGGGAACCCTAAAAAAAAGCGCCACTTTTGAATCTCCCGTGCTCAACCCAAAGAATCTTAAAGATATTCGCGGTATGGCCACAACGATTCAAGAACGTATTCCAAAGGAAACAAAATCCGATTATCATGGGGCCTATGATGTTGAACTTGGTTTTAAGGATGATAAATTGTGGTTGTTTCAAATCCGTCCCTTTGTAGAAAACAAAAAGGCCCTGAGCTCTGATTATTTGGAATCGATTACCCCAAAAGTGGAATTGAACAAAATGATTTCCTTATCAAAAAATCTATAGCTATGAAAAAAATAGTTGCATTGGCGTCGATTTGTTTTCTGGTGATGGCCTTTACTGTATCGCCCTATCCCATTGACGGCTATGAACGAACCGGCATAAAGCGATTGAAGCGGTTGGAACTCATCCAAAGTGGCGAACTCAAGGATGCCGCAACCATCCCGTTGGGAGCTTTAAAATCTTGGGAAGAGATTTCGTTGAATTTAGCGTCAAGAAAAGAAGATAGTCTGGGGTCTTTTTTTCAAGTTGATGATGGTCTCCAAAGGGAAATAGGTGGATTATTTCGAGGACTTGACAGAAGCTATTCCATTGCAGTGCTTGATATTTCGAATCCTGACAGCACACGCTATGCACAGCGAAATGAAACCTTGGGCTACCAACCGGGAAGCGTTGGTAAGTTGGCAGTTTTGAACGCTTTGTTCACTCAATTGGCCAAGATATATCCTGACTCCTTTGAACAGCGGATCGAGCTGCTAAAAAATAAGTCGGTAAAGTCAGGGGTTTGGGGCCTTACAGATGAACACACCGTTCCTATTTTCAATATAGAAAAAAATACCTTGGTCAAAAGGCAGGTCATCGCAAGTGATGTCTTTACGCTTTTTGAATGGGCAGATCACATGCTTTCGGTCAGTAATAACGGTGCGGCAAGTATTGTTTGGCGTGAGGCTTTGTTAATGTCTGTCTTTTGCGAAAAATATCCGGAATTGACCCAAGAAGAGGCAGATGCCTATTTTAAGGAAACTCCAAAAAAGCTATTGACCGATATGGCCAATGATATTGTCAACCTTCCTTTACGGCAATTGGGTATAACCCATGAAGAATGGCGTCTGGGCAGTTTTTTTACCGGAGGGGCGAACACCTATGTGGGCGACAAAGGAGGTAGTATTGGCACCCCATTGGGGTTGATGAAATTTTTGGTCCAGTTGGAACAGGGCAAAGTGATTGATGAAGCATCAAGTCTTGAAATGAAGCGGTTAATGTATATGACCGATAGGCGTATTCGCTATGCGCAATCACCTTCTTTAAAAGAAGCAGCGGTATATTTTAAATCGGGCAGCCTATACAAATGTGACCGAAGCAAAGGAGAGGAATGTGGCAAGTATATGGGCAATGTTATGAACTATATGAACTCGATTATCATCGTAGAACATCCCGATAATTGTAAATATATAGTCGCCTTGATGAGTAACGTACTAAGGAAGAATTCGGCCTCAGATCATATGTATTTGGCCAATTTAATAGACAAAGCCATACGAAAAGGGTAGTTTCGGTTATTGGTACATTATAACTGTTCTGAGCCAATTGTTTCAAGCGTAAGGCTGTCCGGCTGAATTATTGGAACACCAATACTGTCGATCAAGACCTTTCGATTGATTGAATCTTGAATGATCGAATCTTTTATAAAAAGTTCTTTTATATAGACAGAATCTGCAGAATAATGTGCCATGGTAGAAGCTGCATCCAGCTCAGAGTACGAGGGGCAACCAAAATGTTCCTGATCAAACTCAAAGTTCGTTAGCATGGGTCTTTTCCAACTACTAAGACTCCTAAAGGTGGAAGCGACCATAGGCATGGCCGTTCTTGCTCCGGAACCATACCCTAGTTGCACCCTTTTGTCCAATGTACCCGCCCAAGAACCGATTACAAGTTCTGGTGAGCAACCAATGAACCAACCATCGGAATTGTTCTGGGTGGTTCCTGTTTTTCCAATTACATTGAAAGAAACGCCGTATGCCTGAAAACCCTTTCCTGTGCCCTCTTTGGTAACCTCGAGCATCATTTTTTGTAGCGTTTTTACATTTTCTGTTGAGGAAACCCGATTCCCAATATTTTTTTTATCCGCGGTAAAAAGGACCGTACCATCTTCCTGTTCTATTCGTTCAATGATATAGGGCGTAACCGAACGCCCCCCATTTGAAATGGAAGCATAGGCTTTAACCATTTCAAAAAGTGAAATTTCGGCCGTACCCAATACAATAGATGGTACATCTGGTATTTCAGTATTGATTCCCATTTTTTTGGCCAGGGCCATGACATTTTGGTTACCCGTTTTCAACTGAAGTTCGACCGAAACGGTATTGATTGAATTTGCCAATGCGCCATGCATGCTATAACTGCCCCCATACCTGTGATCGGCGTTCCTTGGTTTCCAATCTTCAAACTTGGCGTATTTTCTCAAAATGTTGTCATAGAATGTACAGGCATCTTCGCCAGAGTTTAGGGCAGCCAGATAGGTAATGGGCTTAAATACGGAGCCCACTTGTTTCGGTTCTTGAATGTGGTCTTTTTGAGAATAACCGTAATCAATGCCTCCAAGGTATCCCATAATCTCACCGCTTCTGCTGTTCATTGCCAAAATACCCGTATGCAACCTTGTTATCGCCTTGACTATGGAATCCTTTAATGATTGTTCCACATCGACCCAGCCCATTCCTAGCTCCCAGTATTTTCGGTTTTGCCTTAAATTGATATATTGATCTATCTCTTCCTCAGTTTTTCCGTGCTGCCTTAGTTTTTTGACCTGCGGATGGTCGGCTAACAGTCGTTTGACCAAACCCTCTTTACCCCCTTCAACAGTGGCACTGGTCCAAGACCTATCCATATCGGACTGCAACCGGTTCATTTGACGGGTCATTGCATTTTCAAGATATCGCTGTATATTGGGATTAAGCGTAGTAAATATTTTTAGACCATCCAGCTCTACATCGTACAGTCCACCATTACTTGTTGGGTTTTTAAGTGCCCATTTATCAAATTCTTGTCGAATAAATTCTTTATAATAAGAAGCAAAAGAGGATTGTTTTACAGGGGGCTGGTAGTTGAGCTTAAGCGGTACCTTGGCCAAATTGGCTAAGCTATCATCTCTATAACCATATTTAATCATTTGTTCGAGAACGATATTTCTTCTTTTTTCGGCTCTTTCAGGATGATTTCTAGGGTTATAGAACGTTGGTGCCTTTAAAAGACCTACCAAGGTAGCACTCTCCGAAAGATTCAGGTCGTTTGTAGACTTATTAAAAAATCTAAAGGCTGCCTTTTCCAAGCCATATAGATTCTCACCAAAGGAAACCGTGTTGAAATAAAGCAATATTAATTCATCCTTGGTATAAATATTCTCCAATCGCTTTGCGATGATGACCTCCCTCATCTTATTGATCGGAGTGGTCAGAAACCTTTGTTTTTTGCGACCGAACAAATTCTTTGCAATCTGTTGGGTAATGGTACTTCCGCCCCCTGCATCTTGACCCAGCAAAACCGACTTAATCAAAACCCGTGCATAGCTTTTGTAATCTATCCCACCATGTGAATAAAAACGGACGTCTTCAGTTGCTACTAAGGCATTGATGATTTCATTTGTGAGCTCGGCATGTTCAATATTGGACCTATTTTGAAAAAAAAATGTACCTATGGGCTGTTCATCTTTACTATAAATAGTGGAAGTAACAGGGTTCTCAAGTGATTTTAATTCTTCCTTTGTAGGAATGTGGCCAAATACACCAAAATAAGTCAGCAAAAAAAATGAAATCACAAAACCAAGGCAAGATACGAAGATATATGAGGTGGATTTGATGGGGTGCTTTCTAATAAATCCCAGAGATTTTAAAATAACGTTTTTGGATTTTCGCAACAATGCGGTGACCTGAATCATTGATTCGTTTGCCACATGTTTTACCCATTCTTTCATTTGTTGCAAAACTTTAGTTTTCTGCATTTATTTCTGATATGGCACTCAACGCAAAAGTCCTGATTTTTAAATTGTCTTGTCTGGACAAATCTTCCAAAATAGGTAAATACCTTTTATCAACCTGTTTTCCTATAAGATAAAGAACTGCCAACTGCATTTTTAAATCAGGCATCTTTAAAAGCAGTTCAAAGCATTCCTTTTCTGAGGGAATTTTTGGTTTGATGCGCTGAATTGTCTCTTCAGAAGAAAAATCCCTTACTACTTCTTCAATGATAAGAAAAAGCTGTTGTTTGAGGTTTCCTGTCAACAGATTGTCCAAAAAATCAATTGCATTGGAGCGAAGCTCTTCTTCATCACTTGTCAATCTTTCAAAGGCCAATGAGATATCCTCTTGAGTATATTTCAGACCCAATAACCTAAAAATGCGTTCCAAAGCAGCATCAAGACGGCGTTCCAACAATTCTAATAGTGACGTTCTGGCCTCCCGTTCCTTTTGCTCAACTTCATGCCGGGGACTCTTGCGATTTCGGTACGAGATGATGATTTGGGTGTGCATTGCATTAAGGGTCTGGTGAAAAAGTTTACACTCTTCATAAATCTTAGAGGCCACCTCAAAACGGTTGAACTTTATTTCGGGGTGCGATGAACGCAAGTTACTGAGTGAACGAACACTTTCCAATCGAACGCTCAAATCTACGTCATTGAACAATTGAAAAAGATGCTGTACGGCCTCTTGGTTGCCAAAGTTTTCAATGACCTTGGGAATGAACCTACACGCCTCGATGCTTACCGTTTGGTCCTTTACCATCCTTACTAAAACTGGCATCACCCCAGGTCCATAATTCCTTAGGGAAGCTATTACTGGTCCTCGATAGATTTTTTTTGGAAGCAGTTCCACTAAATGGGGAACAAAAGATGATTCCATGCTTAACCCCACTGCTTCGATGGCTTCCATCTGTAAATCCACATCATGGCCATTCAAGATTTGGGTGAGTAGGGGGTGGAATTTTGTCAACCCGGCAACACCTATGGTCTTTATCAAATAAGGAGATAAATTCTCATCAGAATCGTCCACACCTTTTTGAATGCGTTTTTCCAAATCATATCGTTTTTGCATCCTTCGGTTATTTATCGATTCCTTTGCCAACGAAAAAAGAGCCGCCTCAGAGATGTTCTTATCCTTATGCTCAAGGTAGTATGAAAAAATAGCCTCAGGATCATTTCTAGAATGCAGAAGCAAAAAATCCATAGCCGCCAAGTTCAAATCTTCATTACCAATTGAAAGTAACTCGTTTATGTTCCATGGCATGGATGCACTATCCAAAAAGTAGAGATTTTTGATAGCCGATGTCTTGACTTTAATGGAAGGATGGTCCAAAAGGTTGCGAACATCGGGTGCGAAACGTTTGTCATTAATTTCCATCAACTTATCCAGCATAAAAAGGATTTGATTTTCACTTCCTTCAGAAAAAACCTTGCGCATACCTTTCAAAACGGAAATTTGTTTGACTACCGGAGGAGCCACTTCTTCATTAGTTTGCCCCCTTAAGTTAGCCCTGAACGCTTTGTAGTAGGTTTTGCGAACCCTAAAAATAAAATAGGCCCAAAGCACTACCAATGCGATAATCAACCAAGTGACCTGATAACTTTGCCACTCAAAACCTTTTATCAAAAACACCAATAAAATGCCAGCGATACCTGTGGCCAAGCTATCTATGACAACATCAATGAATGATTTGGTCCTATTCTTTAAATCAAAGGGCAAGGGTAAAGCCAGTAACTCAAAAGCACTTTTGTTTATTGATTGTTTTAGAACACCATCCATAGCCTTGATAGCAACAACAGCGGATAGCTCAGGCAGAAAAAGGAAAAAAACGCTACCCACCAGGATACCCAAGGGCAGCAGTAACAGGGAAAAACCAACCCCCCAAACACCAACAATACGCTGAGTTAGAAATAATTGTAATGCTAAAGAGACCAAGTTGAAGGTCGAAAACCAAAACCCAAAAAAAGAAGACAGTTCATCTGGGTCGGAAATGGCGTTCGCAGCATAATCGCTGAACAGGTAATCAACAAGTTTGGCCACCAAAACGCTAATGCCAACAAGCATTGCAAGATTTCTTAAATGTGGTTCATTTTTCACCAGCTGAAAAGGTTTTTCTGAACTTGTTGGATATGTTTTGCTCTTCTTGAATTCATTCAATTGCGTAACGCGAAAGCTCCAGATACTTTGTAAGAGCGGGAGTAAAAGAAGTAGTAAAGCAGCTGCAAGGAGCATCATGATTCCGTTACCAAACCAAGGGGCCAACAAAGAAGTGAGGTAACCACCAAAAAGACCGCCCATGATGGCGCCAGAGCCAATAAATCCAAACAACCTTTTGGCATCCCTTACATTGAAGACCAAGTTCGCCAATACCCAAAATTGTGAGGCCGCCAAAACCCCGTAGATGGCTACCCATGTATAGATAAGATAAAGCATCCAACCTTTTAAAATATTCAAAAACACAAAAATTGCGGCAGAAATCAACACCAAACTTGAAAAAACGAGTGTGTATCGAATGATAGTTTTAAGTCTGTATTTTGAAAGTAATTGGGAATACCACAAGGAACTCAAGATGGCACCAATTGCCACCAAAAGGTAACCGAACGGAAGCTGCTCTGGGCCAAGTTCAGAAAGAAAAAGAGCACTTACCGTAGGTTTTAAGACCAAAAGTACCGCTACAACGATAAAAATGTAGCAGAACATAAAAATAGAAATACGCAATTCTCCCCTGCGAATATCAAAGAAGTCCGAAATTAATTTTTGGACCATTGGAAAATGTTCGTTACTTATTGGGCTTCATCAAAGAACGGGCTTTTTTAAGACTTTCTCCACAGGTTTGACTAAATCGCGGATAATCTGCTCCCCATTGGCGTCGTCAATCAAGGCGACTAAGATGTAACGCCTTTCAGGGTCCTTGCCCCAAACCAAAACCGAATCGGAGTGGTAGGTTTTCCAAGAACCTGACTTTCTGAAAAGTCTGGCATTTGGTGCAATCTGATCCAACGTATTGACAAACTTATGGTGCAGTTCAGGATTTTCCATAATGTCGAGCATCTGTTTTGAACGTCTTTCATTGACCAATTTACCATGGGCCAAAAGATAGTAGAACCGGCATACTTGTGATACCGATGCAGCATGGCTTAGGTTTTTTAGTGGTTCACGATGCGTATCACCACCTCCACCATATCGTTTTCCCACCCAGAGACCTCCACCAGTCTCCTCATCATAAAAGGCATATTTGGAATCTGTCATAACCTCTTCGATTTTGTCATACCCCAAACGGTCGATCATTCGGGTAGAGGCCGCATTATCAGATTTACTGATCATTAGGCGCATATCCTTTTTAATTTCAACAGTTTCCTTCAATTCCCCTTTTTCAATGGCATCCATTGAAGCCAATAATATGGCAATCTTTGGCAAGCTCGCCGCGTACATCATATGGGTACCATTGACCCTGGCATATCGTATATCTTCAGGATTACTCAAGTCTACGATACCAACCGCCATTTTTTTTGAATCGATGAGTTGTGCCCAATCCTTGTTTTTTATGAGCTCGTTTTCAAGCTTTTGCTGCAACGAGGTATCCACCATTTTAGAAAGCGGTTTTATACTCTTTTCCAAGGTTTTTATGGGAAGTTGGGACAGAGCATAGGAACTCCATCCAAGAGCCATTACGAAAGTCAATAATCTTATTCTCATCAAATTAATTCGAATTCAATAAGTCCGCGTAAACTAAAAGGAATTAAGGTCATGCCATTGAAATTTAGTTACCTAAAATATATCTTACCAATTAAAAAGTAGGTAAAATTATATAATCCATTTATGTACAATTTGTTAAATGTTGCAAATATGAAAATATTTTGATGTGCCTAATAGGTAACTTTTTAAAGTACTAAAGATTTTTGAAGGGTGATTTTTCTTTTCTATCCCGACCTACGGTCTTTATTTGAACATTTTATCAGATAAATCTTATGGTTTTAAAAGAAGTCCTTTATTGAAAATGTGATTATTAATTAACTATTTAAATAATAAATTATAATACATCCTATTGGGTTCAATTATTGGACATATGGTCTAAAAAAATCAATAAAACAAATGAAAACAATTTTATGAGTATGAGAATATACGATAAATAGGGGTATCTACACTGCTAGGTTTTGAATTTGCAACTTTGAGTGCAATCGATATGCAATCGTGTCGCGATCACGAGTAAGTAAAAAAACGCCGAGCTTGCTTGATCGTTTTTTGTTTGGACTATTTTTAGGACATTATGCTCTAGGAATATGCAAACCCTTGCTCTGAATTAAACCATTTAATTATTTGCAAATTGAGATTATTCTTTTAGAATATAAAATGGGAATTGAGTATTATTTTATTCTTTTAAACATGTTTTGAGAACAATTTATCGGAAAATAAGGCCAAAATCTGAAAGGCATTTATTTTAGTTTAAATTAACAATTTATTCAAAATTCTATTCCATGAAATCATTCATTTCTCTTAATCTGTTAATTTTAATTCTATTAGCTACTGGATGTTCAAAGGAACAATCCCCCGAACAATTTGAGCCAGAGTCTTTACCTGACCCGGTTCCATATTACACACTTGACGTCAAATCACTTCCTGTAAGTGAATATTGGATAATTATCCATGAAGAAACAGGAAAATTACTTGATTACAAAAAAATTGAATCTATAGGAAAAATATCATTTTATGGCTCTCTTGACACTATCTCAGAAAACATTCGTATTACCACACTGGATTACAGACATGAATCTGGAGACATACATTATTTAAATACAAAAAGCTTGATTAAAAGGGGTGCTGAAGATGTTTTTGGTTTTGAGGAGGTTCCAAATGAAAATTCTACTTTGGAAAGGGTCACCATTGATTGCAATATCACCAACATTCCGGTTAACAATAATACAGGGGCATGGCCAGCCAACATTATTTTTACAGATGCCACCCAAAAATCGGGAATAAGAGGTTCCGGAAGAAGTATCAATGGCTATTTAGAGCTTAATGTAGATTTTGATAAATACAAAGTATATGATGGTATTATAACCATTTTAGACGCCTATAATAATCTTAAATATTATGATGAGTTCAATGCGGATGGAACTTATCCTGTAAAAGCCGATTTTTTGACTGATTTTAAGAATTTCGATCATTATGTAGAATTGGTATTGCCCAGAAATAGTTTTTATCTTCTTAATATTGCCGGTTTTGATGAATGGCAGGCCTTTCATGATCGCTATGGTTATTGTCTGAACGATGTAATCAAGCCACTAAACCCTTCTGTCACTACCAGTCCCTTGAAATTGGGGTATTTAGATCGTTTCGAACGCTATAGAACCATATTCAATATTTCCCTTAATGAAGGTTATAATTATGGTATAGTTAACTATGGAAATAAACTAACCGAAATCGTTATTCCTTCAAAACCAAACGCAAAATGGTTGGAAACCACCCCATTTAATTTTGAATTTGAGGCCAACGTTGAGTTTGCTGCTACTCAACATTATTGGAAAAACTCTGCAGGCTCACAGCTCAATGCTAATTATAGCTTTACAAGTTGGGCAATTGATTTGGATGATGAAAATAAATTAACACTTGAAGATTTCCCTAAAGAACTTAAAACACGTTTTCCGAAAATGGATTTAGATAATCTTGAGTTTCAATCTACAGTATTATATTTATGGAGACAACAAGTTCCAGGAAATTCACTTTTGCAATCACACGAATATATCGGTTTACCTTACAACGAATAATAATCCAATGAATACAAAATACATAAACAGGTTTCTGAAATTCGAAATTTTGCTTCTCACGATCGTAGTTCTCTTAGGTTGTTCAAAAGAATCTATTAAACCGGAATCAGAGGAACTACAGGAGATACCAATAAAAACTGGCTCCATTAAAGGAACCCTACAACTTTTTGATAGGTACGGAAAAGAGTCCTACAACTATAGTGACATTAAAATCAAAATTCTTAAAGATAATACCATTTTAGGTAATTATTCAATGTATAAGGATAGCACTTATATAATTGAAGATATTGAAATAGGTGAATTGCTAATGGTACTCGAAAAGCCAAGATATGGATCTTATGATACACTTAAGATAAAGAATAATGAAACAATTGATATCATTTCCAAGGTTAGATTACTGGAATTTCCAAAAGCAGACTTGACCATTCTAAACATGAAATTCGAAAATGGATATCTTGGTAGAACCACCCATACTTATTTTGCTGATGATAACTGGCAATTAGTTAGAAATGAGTTCTTTTTTTCAAAAGATTCTTCTGTTAATTTTCTGAATTATGATTTACGTTATTTATCCGCAAGTTCCTACGGAGGTGATAATAACAGTTCCTCCCCTTTGGAAGAAGGCTATACTACTGACAGAATTTTCCTTTGGTCCAGGTTTGATTTTAAACTATTTGAAGAAGTTGGTTTTAAACAAGGAGATACTATCTATGTTAAGGCTTATCCAACGAATTATTTCTTTTCTAACATCTCATATTGGAACCAAAATGCGAATTTTGAGGTCAAAAGGCACATTCGGAAAAATGGTTCAAATACGTATAATTTTGTTTTGTGAATTCAATAATAATTTTCGCACAGTTTGAATAATAAATAATAGTTGTTTTTATGCAACAAGATTACCCCCTCTACCGCACGATTCCAATAGTGTGGTAAAGAAAACCGATAGTCTGTAGACCACTCGATAAGGATTCGCGCGCTAGCAGACTGTCACACGTTCGAATCTTGTCGCAATCACTAAAAAAGAATTCGCATAGAAAACGCCGAGCTTGCTTGAGTGCTTTTTTGTTCTTGTAACACATCTGTAACACAAACAACTTTTTAGAAAACCTATTAAACATACCTCTCTTTATCATCCTTGCTCGCACATCATTAGACCTTTGAGAAACAGGATTTAGGTACTGTAAGGATTCAAAGAAAAATATAGATGGGCGTGATTTCTTTGAAACGATATCATTTAATGTATCTCGCCAGGACCTCCTTGTCCCTTCTATTTTAAGCTCTTATTAGTAATTAGGAATCTACTATATTTATAAATAATAACCAATACTGGGCAAACATACGTGCCGAGACCGGTATGCGCAATGGAAGTGATGACAAGAAAACCAAAAAAATCCGACTTGAAAGACGTTCAGAAAGCACACGCTTCAATGGCGAGAGTACTATTTAAGCAGTATAAAAGTATTTTACTAGACAGTTACTAAAGCAAAAAAACATGCAACAGATTTCTTTTTGGCAAACATTGGTAGTGCTAGGTTTACTGATGGCGATGCACGCAAAAGTCACAGCACAGGAAGGTGAGCTCACGCTGGATGACCTATTTGCAAAACCAAAACTGACGGGAACAACCCCTTCCCGGCCTGTGTGGGCACCGAATAGCAAGCACTTCGCCTTTTCCTGGAGTGAACCTGGAAATCCTGAACGTGGCCTCTGGGTATCCACGAGCGATGGGAAGGAAGTGCGCCTCCGTTCCAATACGGCATCCGCATCCGTACGCGATATTGTCTGGAGCGGCGCGAATACAATCGTCAGCCTTCGAGGTAATGACCTTTGGCAAACATCCCTGAGCCAAGGAGACGACCTCAAGCTTATGCCAGTCGAGTCAGGTGCACATGACCTGTCGATATCACCAAGCGGCAACCAAGCGGCTTATATACGGAACGGTGACCTTTGGCTTGCTGACTTCTCTTCCAAACAGAATCGCCAGCTCACCGAGATCGGCATCGCCAGTCTCTCGAGCTTAGGGAAGGGACGCTACAGTCGACCGGAACGTGAAATAGGTCCAGGCATCTGGAGTGGGCCAACGTACAAGTGGTCGCCCAATGGCAAGATAATCGCAATTCATGTCGTTGACCGACGCGAGATGCGAAAAGTGCCGTTCCCAGATTTCCTCGCTACCGAAACCAATCCTAACGAGGTACGCAGAAGTTATCCGGGCGATCCAAACGAGCTTCGCAGGGTTGGCCTCCTCGATGTAGAGAGTGGTACCATTATGTATTTAAATTTACCAGACCCGAACGCCAACCAGGTCATTGACTTCAACTGGTCACCGGACGGTGCTCTGCTGGTTGATACCGCATCCGACACCGCCGTTGAACGTAAGCTGTTCGTCGTTGCACCCAGAGAAAGCCAACTGCGCGAGATTTGGCGAGGTGTTCGAGAGAGCCGCATGTATACATCGTTTGGGTCTACCTGGGATTCTGATGGAAAGAGTGTCGTTTTCTTAAGCGATATGGGTGATCGCTACGGCCTTTATACAATCGATGCCTCACCGTCTAGGGATAGTCCGCAGCTACTGACAGATCCCTCCTACGATGTGTTATCCGCCCCAATTATTGCTGGTGGTGCGCTGTTTTATGAAGGCAACGGCGTTAATCCGTATGAACAACACGTGTATCGCCTGAATCTGTCCGGTGGTGATCCAAAACAAGTGACAAATCTTTCCGGCCAGAACGTTGGCTACCCCTCACCACATGGCCGGCACTTGGCATTCATACATAGCAACGACACATCGCCGCCCGAACTTTACGCAGTAAGCAGCGAGGGTGGTGACGCTACGCGAGTAACCCACTCGCCATTGCCCGCCTTCACGAAGCGAACCTGGACAGCTGCGGAATACGTTAGTTTCCCTAGTCTTGTAGATGACTACACGCTGCATGCCAGGATTCTGAAACCTACCAACATGCAGCCCGGTACGAAGTATCCAGTGCTGTTTGGGCCCGTGTATTCGAATACAGCAAGGAACCGATGGGCAGGTAACTACAGCCTCGTACAGCAATTGCTGGTCAAGAAGGGATATATTATCGTACAGGTGGATTCACGTGGTAGCAATGGTTATGGCCGGGCATTCCGTGAAGAATTCCTTCTGGGTTTTGCCGACCAAGACATTGAGGATTATGCGAGTGCCGTTGCCTACATGGAGTCTCTGGATTATGTCGATCCCGATCGCATCGGCATCTGGGGCAGCAGTTACGGTGGCACTCTCTCCGTTTATTCGCTGTTGATGAAGCCGGGCTTATTCCAGGTGGGTGTTGCTGCAGCGGCGGCTGTTGACCCAATGTTCTTTGGCACGGACGACGTTGCGATTGTTCGTAGCCCACAGTCACACCCAGAGGTCTTCGAAAGAAAAGCGCTCAACTATGCAGCGAATCTGAAAGATAAACTCCTGTTTATCCACGGCATGCAGGACCATGTGGTGCCCTTCAAGACGATAGCCGTGTTAGCCGAAGAACTAATCAAACAGGGCAAAGACTTCGACTTTGCGTTTGCACCGGGTGCGACGCATGGATGGAGCCGTGAGCAATATTACGATCGCTATCTGTTTGGTAAGATAATCGAATACTTTGACCGACATCTAGTCTTGCCATCTAAGTAGCTATTTGCAGGAGTTTTGCCGTGCGGCATATAGGAACGATGGGCCGATTTTTAGTACGCCGCATGACAAACGATATACCACATACCTCACAAAAACTTTCCAAACAAAAAAACCTTCCTCTATATTGAGGAAGGTTTTTTTAAAGCAAAAGCCTTATGCTTATTTAGTGTAGGGCATCTATGATTTCCTGTGGCAAAAGCACTTTATCAATGATGTGTACAATACCGTTGCTGGTCATAACGTCCGCTATGGTAACGTTGGCATCCACATGTGTTTTATCCCTTATTTGTACACCATGCCCAAGGATTGCAAATAGTGATTCTCCCTGTACGGTTACAATTTCCTGATGGTCAGTTAGGTCTGTGGAGGCCACTGCGGCACCTGCAACCACATGATAGGTAAGTAATTGGGCCAATAGTGCCTTCTCCTGGTCCGTATCAAAATCTTCCAGACTATTATAATTAGGACCTAAATTGTTCAGCAAATCCACAAAAGCTGCATTTGTGGGTGCGAAAACTGTAAAGGGGCCCTCTCCACTCAAAGTTTCTACCAAACCGGCATCCGCTTGTATCAATGCTGCTACCAATGAACTTAAGCTTTCGGTAGCTTGTGCAGCTTCAACAATGTTAGGCATGGGAGGTTCCAAAGCGTCCAAAGCTGCCTGCGGTAACAATACTTTGTTTATAATGTGTACAACTCCATTGCTGGCCTCGACATCGGGCATTGTTACGGTCGCGTTTTCCCCAGTTGCATCGGCTACATGTACGGTTCCATCCTTTATATTAATGGTCACGTTTTCGCCTTGAAAGGTCTCAATTTCCTGTCCATCGCTAAGTCCGGAAGAAAAAGCGGCAGTACCGGCAACGACATGATAGGTAAGAATGGTTACCAATAAATCCTTTTCGGCATCGGTATCAAAATCGGCTAAGCTATTATAATCCTCACCCAATGTATCCAACAACGCCACGAAGGCTTCGTTGGTTGGAGCAAAAACGGTAAAAGGGCCATCACCGTTCAACGTTTCCACCAATCCGGCATTCGCTTGGGTCAAGGCACCTACCAATAAGCTTAAATCCTCAGTCTCTACGGCGATTTCCACAATAGACTTTAATTGCAGTTGGGTTACAAAATCAATGGCACTTTGAGGCAATAAAACCTTATTGATCGTATGAGCAACGCCGTTGGAGGCCATTATATCGACCCCAGTAATATTGGCGTCCGTTCCAGAAGCGTCTCCAATTACAAACGTATCCCCTGAAGCGATTACTTCGATGCTGTTATCCGGTAGGGCAGTTGGTACTTGACCAGGTGCTAAATCGGTCGACTTGACCTCTGCCGCTATTACATGGTATAACAAGATGTCCTTTAAGAGGGCCATTTCTTCCATGGTGTCAAAGTCATCCAGACTATTGTACTCGTCCCCAAGAATGTCCAAAAGGGCTACAAAAGCATCATCCGTTGGTGCAAAAACGGTAAAGGGGCCATCAGAACTTAAGGTAGCGGCCAAATCTGCCTTGATTACCGCAGCCTCTAGGATGGACAGGGCTTCCGTAGCTACTACGATATCTACCAAGGTACCCGTTTCATTTTCCATTTCGCCCGCATTTAGAGCGTCGATTATTTCTTGTGGAAGCAACACTTTATCTATTACGTGTACGATACCATTGCTAGCTGCTACGTCCGGAATAATTACTTGGGCATTCATATCAGTTGCATCATCAATGAAAACGCCACCTTCCAGACTAATGGTCAGGTCCTCTCCCTGAACGGTGGTAACCATCATACCATCCGACAAGTCCGTGGATGCTGCTGCCGTACCTGCCACCACATGATAGGTTAGAATTTTGGCAAGAATGGCCCTTTCTTCATCTGTATCAAAATCTTCCAAGGAATCAAAACCGTCCAATTGCCCTAACAGCGCTGCGAAGGCATCGTTTGTAGGGGCAAATACAGTAAAGGGACCTTCAGAACTCAAAGTTCCTACCAAATCGGTTCCCTCATTAACATCTGCGGTGATCAGTGCACTAACGAGGGATGTTAGGGCGTCTTGGCCTTGGGCAGTCTCCACAATGGTCAGGCCATCTTCCTTTGAAGTCTCGATACCATCTTCCTTTTCGCAAGAAATGACCATAAATAGGGTAGTCAACAGTATCATAAATGTTTTAAAATGTAATACTTTTTTCATAATGTATGGGATTTTAGAATTATGTTAAAAATTTCAGTTATTTAATTTTGGACGTCTTGTATAAAAACAACAGCCTTTTGAAATCTACCCCTATGTTCAGGAATTTTAATTCTATTTTAACATTTAAGGGGAGGGTGTTTTATTTTAAAAAAGAAAGAAAAAGGTTCTTATCAGTGAAGGCTTACCTGTTTTTCGAACAGTTTAAAAATCAGTTATTTTAGATTGTGAAAAAGGCAGGTTTACAGAAACTCAGAGCGTTGCACTATTGCGAAAGTACGTTTGAAGCAAGTCCCATGAACTTGGCCAGAGCCAATAATACAGTAAAACTCTCCAGTTCGTTATGGTACTAACCTAGGCATTGAGGCGATACGGAAGCTATCAATAGACCAACTAAGTTGGCATAAACCAATTCCAGCAGGGGCTTTGATAAGCTTTTCAACCACAGCCTCAAGCACGGCCACAGATGGAACCTAAAACGTGCGCAGGAAATCTATACCCTATTTGGCGGGCTGAAACCTGGAAGAAAGTCAAAGAAACGGTTGCCAAAATGCATTTAGAAAGGTTTGTAATGGCCGTAGGCCGCTAGGGAGGTACTTTCGAGCGCTCAAGAAAAATATTGGGAGAATCCTTAAGGAATCTAGTTACAGGCTGATTGATGTTCTAGAATAATTTCCTTTAATTCTTCATTACTATGAACGGATATGTCAGAACTGCCATGCAACTTAAGAATAACCGGAAATTGTATGGAGGCCAGCGTACTTTTAGAAAATCCTTGTATGGACTGATAGGTGGTACGATCGTGATCGAATGTTATCGATGAAAAAGTGCCCAATGAGGAATCGAACAAGGCGACATCTATATTGTAAACAAAATCCAAACAGCTTATAAAATTATTGTCCATAAGTCCTTCGGCACAATTATGCTGTAAATTCAATAGTGTTTGATAATCTTCCAATTGGATCTGTTCATGGTTTGAAAATGTTATTTGAATTGGAAACACGGGTCTTATTTCTTGACCGCTTTGGAAGATACTCAAATCATCTATCCCAGTTATATTGTGTGTACTATTGTCAAGGGTGATTTCGTACGGAAAATTGATACTGAAACAATTGGATCCATCAACCGCATCATCAAATGACCCATCGTGCAGGGCTATCGATTTCACCAAATTGGTAAGCTGTCCGTCGTTTAAAAAAGAAGATTCCTGAGGATCGGTCTCCAAAGAAAATTCTTCCTTTTGGCAGGTAGAGAACATAAATAGAAATGCAATAAATATAAAATTCTTCATAACATTGTATTTTCTATAAAGACAACTTAACATTAAATTCTCCCACCCTAATGCCTAAAAAGTTATTCAATAATGTGTGTGAGGAACAAATTTTTTCCCTAATCTATAAAAGATTTTCAAAAGAATTGTACGATACTTTATACTACAGATATGGAAATCAAATAAATACAAAGGACAAAGTTCAGGATGCTTTTGTTAAATTATGGGAAAATTGTAAAAACATCGAATTTGAAAATGCAAAAGGGTTTTTATTTGTAACTGCAAAAAATTTAGGTCTAAATGAAATAAAGCACAACAAAGTAGTTTTAAACTTTGCCAATACTGCACCTACACAACAGGAAGAGGAGCCAGAGTTCATAAAAGAGGCAGATCCAAAGTTATTAAGATATAAGGAAGCACTGGAAAAACTAACGGAGTCACAAAGGGTAGCCTTTATGTTGAGTAAAATAGAAGGCAAGAAGCACAGCGATATAGCTGAAATTCTAGGGATTAGTCAAAAAACGGTTGAAAAAAGAATCTATGCGGCCCTCAAAAAAATCAAGGAGGCTATAAAAAAGTAGTAAAAAAGGGTAGGAGTATTTTATGCGTAATTGTTTTTAATATAGAATGGACAAACTTGAAAATAAAATATTGTTAAAAAAGTGGCTGAATAGCTCAATTACCAGCGAAGAATTGAAGGTCTTAAAAACTTCGGATGATTTTTCTGATTATGAATATATTATAGATAACGCCCATAAATTTAAAGCGCCCGCTTTTGAAATAGATGATTCCTACATCACTATTAAAAATAAAATAAAGAGCGAAAAAAGAAAACGCCAATTTGTATACCGTTCCATTATAGCCGTCGCTGCCAGCGTGGTGGTCATTTTTGGCCTTTATTTCAGTTTTTTTAGAACGCATGTAACTACAATAACGGCAAACCTTAATGGTTTTTCTGTTACCCTACCTGATGAGAGTAGTGTTGTATTGACCCAGGGCAGCAGTATTGTTTATAATAAACGGACCTGGAAACAACAGCGGGACGTTACACTGAACGGAGAGGGATTTTTCAAGGTTGAGAAAGGTTCGTCCTTCGTTGTGCATGCAAAAGAGGCGATCATAACGGTGCTAGGTACCCAATTCAATGTAAAGGAAGACAACGGCTTAGTTGTAACATGTTATGAAGGCAAGGTTAGTATTATGGCAAATAACAAGAATACAATCTTAGAGGCTGGAAAAGAGTTAAATACAGCAATGGGAGATGCGCCTCTGGATGTTTTCATTTCGGAGCCTACTTGGATTTCTAACAGCCTTTTATTTAAAAGCATTCCTTTGAACAAAGTAATCGAGAACATCGAAAAACAGTATGGTATAACCTTAGAACTATCAAGTGCCATAGACCTAAGCCAAAATTTTACGGGAAAAATCAGCAGTGATAATTTAGAAGAAGCATTAAAGGCATTGACCGTTCCACTAAATTTACAATTCGAAATTACAGGAGACATCGTGTTAATAAAAGAATAGGAATTTGAATACTGTGTCAAGGTTATTTGTTTTAGGCGTAATCTTATTGTCGTCAATAAGTTACGCACAGCAAAATATTTCAAAACAATCCCTTAAAAGTGTTCTTACAGCTTTAGAAAACGATTTCCAATGTAATTTCAATTATCACGACCAACAATTAGAATCACATTTCGTCGATTTTAACAAACCAAAAAGTCTTTCAGAGGCACTTTCTATTTTAACCGATAAAACCCTTTTCAACTTTACCCTTCTTGATAAAGAAATTATTGCCGTGTCCTTAAAGCATGATTTAAAAAAAGTATGTGGACGCATTAGGAATGCAAACAAAAATGAAGAACATAATAAATATACCGTTATAACCGACTATCAACGATTAACAATCGAGGGCGATAAAAATTTCACATTTCTTTCCAAGAATGATTCTGAAGTGATATTTATATACCCTCCAGATAATCGGGCAAAATCCGTTTCTATGGATTTTTTTGAAAATGAAGATTGCAGAACAATTGTTTTCGATGAGATGGTTGAAATGCTTCAACCCGTTACGCTCATCAGCAATTATCTTGCAAGGGGCATTAGTCAAAATTTAAATGGAAGCACTACCATAGACTTTAATGAGTTTGATATTCTTCCCGGACTTATTGAGCCCGATGTCCTCAAATCAATCCAAGAGCTGCCCGGCATATTGAGTGTTAACGAAACCGTCTCCAATATCAACATTCGAGGAGGTACAAGCGATCAGACCCTTATACTTTGGGACGGAATTAAAATGTACCAAACAGGTCATTTCTTTGGACTTATCTCGGCATTCAACCCCTATCTCACCAGCAGAGCTACCATAACCAAAAATGGCAGTAGTTCTTTTTATGGTGATGGCGTTTCGGGAATCGTGGAATTGGAAACGGAAAAAAAATTGAACACTACATACAAGGTTAATTGGGGCTTTAATCTTTTGAGCACAGATGCTTTTTTAGACCTACCGTTATCGCCAAAAATGTCCTTGCAACTATCCGGAAGAAAATCTATAAATAATTTAATCGAGTCGCCCACGTATGCTTCCTATTTTGAAAAGTCCTTTCAGAACACCGAAGTAGTGGGCTTTGGAAAAGAAGAAAAACCATCACAAGTTGGCTTTTCTTTCTTTGACACCAATGCGAGATTGCTTTATAAACCTACCGAAAATGATCTATTCAATTTCAATTTTATCATCTTGGGTAACCAATTGGGTTTGACCGAGGTGGGTGATGTCAATAATGAGCAGGTTTTTAGAAACAGTAATCTATCTCAAAATAATATTAGTACAGGATTGTATTACAGAAAAAATTGGAGCCAAAAATTCTTTACGGAAATTCAAGCATATGGTAGCTTGTACAAACTGAAAGCCGTAAACGCGAACATACCTGACAATCAAGCCCTGTCCCAAGAAAATCACGTTACCGAAAATGGTTTAAAGATTGGGGGCAATTTTAATTTCAATTCAGATTTAAAGCTAGCGGTAGGATATCAATTCAATGAAACAGGTATCGAAAACTTTCAAGAAATAAACAATCCCTTATTAAGGCAACTGGATAAACAGGTCTTAAGAACAAATAGCCTTTATGCACAGTTAAATTATACAATACCAAAACTTAAGACGGTCATTTACGGAGGAGTTAGGGCAAACCACATCAATAAATTCAACACGGTTTTGGTTGAGCCACGAATTAGTATGAACAAACGATTTTTGAAATACTTTTCCGTTCAGGTATTAGGTGAAATTAAAAGTCAGACCACCTCACAGATCATCGATTTTCAAAATGATTTCTTGGGGGTAGAGAACAGGCGATGGGTACTTTCATCACCAAATCAAATACCCATCATTCAAGGTAAACAACTAAGTACGGGCTTTACCTTTAAAAGAAAGGGCTGGCTTGCCAGTGCGGATGGCTATATTAAAAAAATCACAGGGATTACAAGTCAGAGCCAAGGTTTTCAAAATCAATTTGAAGATGCAAGAGAAACAGGGAGTTACACGATACAGGGCTTGGATCTCTTGGTCAACCGTCAGTATAAAAGAATAAACACCTGGTTTAGCTATTCATATACATCCAACAACTATCGTTTTAATAACTTCATGCCCAGTGTATTTCCAAATAATTTACACATAAAAAATGCCATCACTACTGGCATCAATTATACGATTGGCAATTTAAAAGTTTCCTCTGGATTAAACTGGCATACCGGAAAGCCCACTACAATTCTCCTAAACATGGAAAATGAAAATGGAGCACTGAACTACGATTTTCCAAACAATGAAAATATCAAGGACTTTTTCCGATTGGATTTTTCAGCCATTTACAATTTCAGGATTAATGAAAATTTGAATGGTCTTGCAGGATTTTCCATTTGGAATTCATTGAATAACCAGAACACCCTAAACCATTATTACAGAATAAGAAATGGGGAGGTCGAGGAAATAAACGAGGGAGCTCTTTCTCTTACACCCAATTTTACATTCAGGGTTTTTTTAAATTAAGTGAACACAATAGTATCCTTTATATCTTGAAAAAAGTTTACTTTCAAACGATTATTATTTCGATTTTAATCTTAAAATCAGTTTGAATATATCATATGTGGATGACCCAGTCCTAGTATACAACGTTGGCCTGATTTAAGTGAGCATAGCAATAATTATGTAAACCCTTTTATGGCCATGTATAACATGACTTTTTAAGTAGCTCAAAAAATTCCTTTTTTTGTAGTTCAATTTAACCAGCTTCTACTCACTTGGCGGCGAAAAAGGAAAAACATGGCAAATCATTACAATAATATGAGCCGAGAAAAGATAGACAATGCTGGACTTTGAGTAGATGAGTAGAAACAACGGTTTCGAACATTATCTTTGCGCAATCTAAATTTGATTTTAATTATTCTTATCGTAAATATCCTTAAATACGGCCACTACCCTACCTTCTTCGTACGTTTTTAAATCATAGCGAATCCTTAGCTTTGTTCCAATGGGCGAGTAATAATAAATTATCCACGCATCTGCTTCCCTTGTACCAATACATCCATTAGAATAGGCCTTTCCTAACGTTTCAGGATTGGTAGTCGGATGTATCATTTGTCCATTTCTTATCCCATTGATTTCTGTTTCTATCCAAGGAATTTGAGGCATGATGGTCGTTTTTCCATCATCACGTTTGGTAACATAAAACTGTTTGCCGTTTACCGGATTATAGAACTCAGGGTGCCTAACATGATCAACTATGGTCCCAATACCAGTTTTGGTGCGCAAATCAGTAATACGGTCTCCAAATTTCAAGTAACGTTCCTTGTTTTGCCCTACTCGAACGGGAAATGAATATAACAATACAGAATCTTGGAATATCCTTAATTTAAATTCAGGAATATTAACATCGATTTCAGTTTTTGCAATTTGCCCTAGTATTTGTTCGGCTTTAATCGAATCCGGAATATGAAGCTTACTTCCTTTTGGCAGTACGGTCAATTGTCGTTGGTCATAAACAAAGGAATCACGGGAAATCATCCTGTAATAATCCGTATTGGCCAAAGTGTCAATTATCCATGGATTATTCCTAACAATAATATGTTCTGATAATGGATAAGATAATAAAGAATCATAACGAATTACCAATGAATCAATGTAATCAAAGTACTCCCTTATGGTGACATTTCTGTTTATTTGCACCATTATTGGCTGTTTGATATCATCTCCACCGGTATTTGAAATAATCCTTTCCATCTGCCTTTTCTCTAACGCATAGGAGTTTTTTGCGTTACATGACGTCAAAATCAATAATAGGGACCAAATACCAAAGTACACGAATCTAACCATATCTGTCTTTTTCAGTAGAACTATCACTATTCCCTTAAATAATTTTATGGTTAAAAATAGGGTCTCTAACTGTACAGAAAAATGATCCTCATCATGTTCGTTTAGGACGGGTCTCCCCAAACCACCACCTAGTTTCCATAGGCTTTTTAACAAGTCCGAATCTCTTTACGGCATATTCCTTAAGGTGTTGCGTCATTTCCTCCACAGAATCAGTAAGAAACAATAGATTCATATCCTCCTTCGAAATACTTTCATTTTTCGCCATGGTCTGAATATGGTGATATAATTCCTTATGGTATGCCTTTCCAAAAATTACCACTGGGAAATGGTGTATCATTTTTGTTTGAATCAGCGTCAATGCCTCAAAGAGTTCATCTAAAGTGCCAATACCCCCTGGCATAACCACAAATGCATAGGAATATTTCAATAACAAAAACTTACGTACGAAGAAATAAGGAATATTGATCCATTTATGTAAATAAGGATTAGGTTTTTGCTCAAATGGCAATATAATATTACAACCAATGGAAAAACCATTATTGAGATAGGCCCCCTTGTTAGCGGCCTCCATGATTCCTGGCCCGCCACCTGTCATCACTGCAAAACCCATTTCTGATAATGCCTTACCAACCTCCACCGCTTGTTTATAATAGATATTATCCTCCTCGAACCTTGCAGAACCAAATACTGTAACACAAGGTCCTATAAAGTGTAATTTACGAAAAGCCCTGATGAAGTGATATTGAACCTTTAGTGTAAACCAAAATTCTTTGAATCTACTCCTTGGACCATCTAAAAAAGTACGCTCCTCACTTAAGTAGAAAGAATTGGAATCAATTTTTGACTTCTGTTTCATGGTAAATTTTTGTTGAATAAAAGTATCACCAATCTAAAAAGTAAAAGATGACAATTCTCATTACCTGCATGATATTGGTCATTTTTAAAAAATCCTATTCAATCTATATTTGAGAATGGGTTACGTTGCAAAACCGGTATTTAACGCTTCAAAAATGGTCAGTAGGATAAAGAATTTCTTCATCCAAATAGGAGAACTATCCTATTTTGCAGGCCGCTTTTTCAAAGAGACATTTACACTTCCTTTCGAATTCAAGGAACTGTTACGCCAATGTTACCATATGGGAAATAGGTCCTTGGTATTGGTTGTTATGACCAACTTCATTATTGGTTTAGTGTTAACACTCCAATCAAGGCCTACCATGATTCAATTCGGGGCCGTATCAATGATGCCCAATATGGTAGGTATTTCCATAGTAAGGGAAATTGGCCCTGTCATAACGGCTTTGATCTGTGCAGGCAGGATCGCTTCAGGTATTGGGGCCGAATTGGGATCTATGCGGGTAACGGAGCAAATTGATGCCATGGAGGTATCTGGAACCAATCCATTCAAATATTTGGTCGTGACACGAATTTTGGCTACGACGCTAATGATTCCGCTTCTGGTCATTTTTGGAGATTTGATTGCACTATATGGTTCCGCCTTGGTTGAGAATTTGAAGGGACAAGTATCTTTTCAACTATATTTTAATACGGTTTTTGATGCCTTGAGTTTTGGAGATTTGGTCCCAGCAACGGTAAAATCCTTTTTTTTCGGTTTTGTTATTGGTTTGGTAGGCTGCTATAAGGGATATTATTGCAAAAAAGGCACGGCCGGTGTTGGTGTAGCGGCCAACACGGCAGTAGTAATGGCATCCCTCTTATTGTTCGTTGTGGATTTTATTGCAGTTTTCGTTTCCGATGTTTTTTATGAACTCTAAATCAAAAAAATGCCTTTAATAGCTTCTAAAAACTTAATGGAACCAATAAATGACAACAGTCGAAAGGTAGTCATCCGTATTGAAGATCTTCGTAAAAGCTTTGGCAGTAACCATGTACTAAATGGTTTCAACATGGTGCTACATCAAGGTGAAAATTTAGTGGTCATGGGAAAATCGGGCTCGGGCAAGTCTGTAATGATAAAATGCCTTGTAGGATTAATTACACCAGATAGTGGATATATAGAAGTTATGGGTAAGGAGATAGGCACCTTGAATCGTCAAAACTTGGACGAACTACGTTCTGATATAGGGTTTCTTTTTCAAGGAAGCGCACTGTATGATTCCATGACGGTGCGAGAGAATCTAGAATTTCCAATGCGCAGACACAAAGAGAAACTGGGTGGTTTCCATGATACAACCCCTCTGGTGCTAGAGGCATTGGAAAATGTAGGTCTGGGCCATACCATGGATTTAATGCCATCCAAGCTCTCTGGAGGAATGAAGAGACGTGTTGCTTTGGCGCGTACGCTTATCCTCAAACCAAAAATTATCCTATACGATGAACCCACCAGTGGACTGGACCCTATTACGGCTAAGGAAATCATTGAATTAATGCGCAGTATCCAAAAAAAATATAATACCTCTTCTTTAATAATTACCCACGACGTAGACTGTGCCCGTGTGATATCCGAGCGAATGATTCTGTTGGTAGACGGCATAAACTATGCAGATGGCACTTTTTCTGAATTATCATCGTCATCCGATCCAAAAGTTGAGGCGTTTTTTAAAAAATAGGAATATGACAAAGACTAAGTTGGAAAATTTAAGATTAGGCGTGTTTGTAGTCATAGGGACAGTCCTGTTGCTTTTTGCAGCTTTTCTAATTGGCAATAGACAGAATATGTTCGGGAAAACCTTTGGTATAAGTGCTATATTTAAAAATGCCACTGGTCTCCAAAATGGCAATAATGTTCGTTTTTCAGGAATTAACGTTGGTACTGTAAATGGTATTGAAATGATAAATGATACTACTATACGAGTACTTATGAGAATTGAGGATAACATGCGCAAGCATATTAAAAAAAATGCACTTGCAAGTATTGGCTCTAATGGATTGGTGGGCAGTATGCTTATCAATATAACACCAGGTGAAGGGCCTAGTGATCTTATTGTTCCAGGAGATGAGCTGCAATCTACTAGCAAAATTGGTACACAAGATATGATGAGTACATTAAATATAACAAATGATAACGCCGCATTGTTGACAGCCGACCTGTTGAAAGTATCAAAGGCACTTACCGAAGGTAAAGGTACATTAGGGAGATTACTCAATGACACTGTTTTAGCGGACCACTTAGAGCAAACACTAAAAAACCTCAAGCAAACAAGTGAAGATGCTAATACTTCCATGGGGGAGTTAAATCGCTTGGTAGACAACTTTAATTTTGAAGAAAGTGCCGCAGGCGTGTTGCTCAGTGATACCATTTCTGGGAGTAGAATCAAAAAAATCATTCAAAACCTTGAGAGTTCCAGTTTCCAAATAAAGAAGATTTCAATGGACTTAAATACCCTAGTTGGCGATATCAAAACGGGTGATGGGGCAATTGGCTATTTATCTCAAGATACTGTTTTGGTAAACCAACTAGATAGAACTATGCGGAATATTGAACAGGGAACGGAGCGTTTCAATGAAAATATGGAAGCGCTAAAACATAATTTTTTAACCCGCGGGTACTTTAGAAAATTAGAGAAACAGAAGAAAAAGGAAGAAAAACGTTAGTCAAAAATTAAACATATCCAGAATCCTTTACTTTATTATATTAAACCTCGCAAGTACATTTCCAATCTTGAAGGTAAGAGTAATACGAGTAGTATCCAATTCCTTGAATGAATAGGTTGGGAACCGAATTTTAACAAAAAACTATGAATCCAAATTAAATACTCTTTCGCTATTAGTCTATGATTAAAAAGGCATTGTTTTATATATTTCTTATCATGCTTGCCGTGGTTTTGTTCTTAAACACAAATTTTGAATCGATCGCTGTAGGTATTGCCATATTACTTTTTGGCATGATTATGTTGGAAGAAGGATTTAAGGGGTTTGCGAAAGGCCCTTTGCAAAAAATTTTAAAAAAGGCAACTGATAAGTTATACAAAAGCATTGCTGCTGGTGCATTGGTCACCGCATTTATACAATCAAGTTCATTAGTGTCTGCAGTAACCATTTCTTTTATAAGTGCAGGATTGGTTACTCTTCGAGGTGGAATGGGAATAATTTTCGGTGCCAATATAGGAACAACAGCAACGGCTTGGATCGTTGCAGGTTTTGGTCTAAAAATCGATATTGCCGTCATTGCCATGCCAATGCTCGTGTTTGGAATAATTTTTTCCCTACAAAAAAAACCGCATTTGAAAGGCATAGGAAATATTCTCGCGGGATTAGGATTTTTCTTTCTGGGAATACAGTACATGAAAGAAGGTTTTGATGTGTTTAAAGAATATATTGATCTTACCCATTATGCCATTCCAGGTTTCTTAGGGGTTATTGTTTATGCAGGTATTGGCATCATAATTACCACAATTCTTCAATCCAGCAGTGCAACCTTGGCTTTGATATTGACTGCATTAGCTGCTGGACAAATACAATATGAAAATGCCCTGGCCTTGGCGATAGGTGCAAATATTGGCACGACCATTACAGCAATTTTGGGTTCCTTAAGTTCCAACATTGCCGGAAAAAGACTGGCTGGAGCCCATTTACTTTTTAATCTTTTTACTGGAGCCATAGCCTTGACTATCATTTTTCCTCTTGCCAATTTTGTAAATTTCGTTTCAGCTATCACCGGCGTGTCTGCTGATAATTTTACGCTCAAATTGGCCATGTTCCATACTATCTTCAACATTTTGGGCGTACTCATAATGATACCACTAACAAAAAGAACGGAAAAATTTCTTATCAAATTTTTCAAGGAAGAAAAAGAAAAGGGTATTGAACAACCAAAATATTTAAACGAGAGCATACTACAGTTTCCAAGCACTGTGGTTTCAGCATTGACCGAAGAATCCAAATATCTTTTTGAAAATGCGATTTTTGAAATAATAGCACATGCACTGAATATTCATAGAGGGGACATAAAATCCGACTTAGACCCAAAGGATATTTTGATGAAAACCAAAGAGGATTTCAAAACAGATGTTCGCAATCTCTATTACAGTAAGGTAAAAACCATATATGGTGAAATCCTAAGATATGCTACTACCGCTCAAAGCACCTTGAAAATGGGCAAAAACCTAAACAATAGGATTTCAGAAATCAAAATAGCCAATCGCAAAATGGTGGAAATCATAAAGGGTGTTTTGGAGTTGGGATTAAATGTATCCCAATATAGAACCTCGGAAAATATTCATATGGTTCAGGAGTATAACAAGTTTCGCGAAAAAATAATAAGGGTGTTGCGGGTAGTATATTTGTTAAGGACACAAGTGGACAAGCAAATCTATGACACCAAACTTTTTATACTTAAAAATAAAGCTAAAGATGGAAAATATCAAACTACCAAATCAATTAATAAGCTAATTAGGGATAATTTAATAACTCCCAAGATGGCATCTTCTTTGGTCAATGATAAAGACAACTTAAACGAAATCATTAAGAATCTAATAGAGGTTGCTGAGCTTCTCTACGGAGAAAAAGACTCCCTATTGGAAAATGCGGAGCAAAAGGATGAGCCCATAAGCTTTGTAGAAAAAGAATAGGATTTTTTGTATTGGTCTTATCGCCTAAATGACAGCAATTTTAGAAAAAGACTCCAGATTATCTTGTTTATTTTCAGATTGCTATCTCTTAATAAATAATGGGTCCAGTCTAACTTTAATCCTGTTCACAATAAGTGGTACATTCTCAATGATCGATTCTCCTGTGATGGCATCTACTCCTTCCATTCTATACGTGCCTTCACCAGATGTTGTAAATACAACTATTTTGTCCTGATAATTTTTTGTACGTTCTATGAATGTTTTCATGGATACCAAAGCAAAATTCAGTCATTTCCTTACCTTATATGAGCAACTTATAGTCTTCTTAAGAATATATGTTCTTTTTTAGGTTTTTAAATATCCCTAATTAAATAAACATTGTTCCCATTTTTTCCTAGATGACCAATGTCATATGGATTTCACTTTGTAAAAACTAGTTTTGGAAGAAGATAAAACCAAAGCTATGAGAAGAAATTTAGAACCTGCTGAAAACCTTCAAATACTATCCAGCAACTATATGGGAAACTTAGCATATATATCGGGTACAAGTCCATTTATAGTGCCAATGACCTATTACTATGATAGAGAAAGCCATACCATTACTAGTTACTCTTCAGAAGGACACAAGATCGCAGCAATGCGCAAAAATAATGCTGTAGCTTTTATAGTTAATCAGATTGAAACAGTGGCAGATTGGCAAACTGTTCAAGTACTTGGCACTTTTGAAGAGTTAAAGGGTATAGACGCAAAACATATGCTTCATGAGTTTTCGGAGGGTATAAAAAATATTTTGAGTCGCACTAAAGGGATGGACAGCGAATACATTAGTGAATTTTCGGCCAAGATTGAATCGGATTGTTCGCCCATCGTATTCCGAATTAATATTAATGAGATTACAGGTAAGAAAAGGGAATCTTAGAAACGTCCAACATAAGTTAAGGTGTCTTATGAAGACATTGGGCAAGTTACCTCTATTAAATCCATAAATTCTCTTTGTAATGCTTATAAAAAAATTCAGTCATATTGGTATCACGGATGTATCAACGGTAGGAGGAAAAAATGCTTCTCTTGGAGAAATGTACAATCAATTGTTACCAAAAGGAGTACGTATTCCTAATGGTTTTGCCAGTACGTCCTCTGCTTTTTGGAACTTCTTAAAGGAAAATGATATACAGCGTGCCCTGGAAAATATCATATCAAAATTGGACAGAAACCAATACACAAATTTAAATCTGATAGGTAATCGGGCAAGGAACCTGATTCTTGAAAGCGAATTTTCCAAAGAATTTTCTAACGCCCTTATACGTGCCTATAAGGAACTCTGTGACGATGGTGAATTGGCCGTAGCAGTGCGCAGTAGTGCAACGGCAGAGGACCTTCCAGATGCCAGTTTTGCAGGTCAACACGATACTTTTTTAAATGTTAAAGGAGAACCAGAGCTTTTGGAGGCAGTCAAAAAATGCTTCTCATCGCTCTATACCGATCGCGCTATTAAATATCGAGAGGATAAGGGATTCAAACACAAAGATGTTGCCCTATCAGTTGGTGTACAGCTAATGGTACGTTCAGATAAAAGCTGTTCTGGGGTGGGTTTTACCATAGAACCGGAATCCGGCTTTGAGAACGTTGTATTACTCTCGGGGGTTTGGGGATTGGGTGAGAACATTGTACAAGGCATAGTAAACCCAGATGAGTTTTATGTCTTTAAACCCAGCATTAAGAAAGATATGTATCCCATAATTCAGAAAAAACTGGGCGATAAAAAACTGACCATGGTCTATGCTTCGGAAAAAGAGAAGGAAACAACCTTGAACATCGATACCCCATTAAAGCAACAAGAACAATATGTATTGACCGATAATGAAATTATTACCTTGGCCAAGTGGGCCCTACTAATAGAGGAACATTACCAAAAACCCATGGATATTGAATGGGCCAAGGATGGAATTACAAAGGAATTGTTCATCACACAAGCCCGTCCAGAGACGGTCCATCAGACTAAGAATAAAAATATACATGTAGAGTATCAACTATTGAAGGAGGGCAAAGTGCTGGTGAAAGGAGATGCTGTAGGGTCCAAAATTAAAATAGGATATCCTGTACTATTGAATTCTCCCATAGAAACGGGACCTTTGACCAAAGATTCCATTATTGTGACGGACACTATTACTCCAGATTGGGATCCTTTGCTCAAAAAAGTGGGCGGAATTATCACCAATAAAGGGGGCAGAACCAGTCATGCGGCCATCGTTTCCCGTGAATTGGGAGTTCCGGCCATTGTAGGTTGTGGCAACGCTACCGAAGAAATAGTGAACGGTAAAATGATTACCATGTCCTGTGCCCAAGGAAAGATTGGGTATATTTATGAAGGGAAACTCCCTTTTAAGGAGCGCGAAATTGATTTTACAGGAATCCATCTTCCAAAAACGGAAACTAAAATGATTTTGGCCGATCCCGAAAACGCTTTTCAACTTTCCTTTTATCCCAATAATGGAATCGGTTTATTAAGGATGGAATTTATCATTACTCATTCCGTACAGATACACCCTATGGCCTTGGTGAAATTTGAGGAAATAAAAGACTCCAAAGTAAAAAATAAAATAATGCAATTGACAAGCCAATACACCAACAAAGCTGACTATTTTGTTGATAAACTGGCGGAAGGAATAGCAGTTATAGCAGCGGCCTTTTATCCAAAAGAGGTCATCGTAAGACTAAGTGATTTTAAGACAAACGAATATGCGAACCTTATTGGGGGATCGGATTTTGAACCCTTCGAAGAAAATCCTATGTTGGGTTTTAGGGGTGCCTCACGATACTATAGTGATTTATATAAAGATGGTTTTGCCTTGGAATGTGCCGCTATTAAAAAAATTCGGGAAAAAATGGGGCTAATCAATCTTAAGGTAATGGTTCCTTTTTGCAGAACTGTCGAAGAAGGTAAAAAAGTGCTTAAAGTAATGGAAGATAATGGACTTAAACGTACCGAAAATGGTTTGGAAGTTTATACCATGGTAGAGATTCCAAGCAATGTCATATTAGCCGAGGAGTTTGCGAAAATCTTCGATGGATTCTCCATTGGCTCTAATGATCTTACCCAATTGACATTGGGCATTGATAGGGATTCTGAAATTATGGGAAAACTGTTCAATGAAAATGATGAAGCCGTCAAACGCATGATTTCCATGGCAATTAAATCCGCAAAAAAATCAAATATAAAAATCGGATTATGCGGTCAAGCTCCCAGTGACTTTCCTGAGTTTGCAAAATTTCTTATTCTAGAAGGGATTGATAGCATTTCTTTTAATCCTGATGCTTTACTACAGGGTATCGAAAATATCAACAAGGCCGAACAACAGAAAGTAACTTTTGGAACGGCAGAAAGTAGCAATTAGCACTAAATCCTTATTATGGAAGCTGGTATTTGCCCTATCTTCACTAAGATCCTATAAAAAGGAAATTCAATCTAGAACGTATAATTAAAGATTTCTTCTTTTGTTTGTAAAGACTAAATGGGTTAACATTAAAGAATCCCATAAATTTGTTAGCCACAAAACCCTTTACCTGTGAGCAAAGCCATTTATATTGCTACCACTGAAACAAATAGTGGAAAATCGATAGTTTCTTTGGGATTAATGCAACTCCTACTGGGAAAAGCCGCAAAAGTTGGCTATTTCAGGCCAATAATAGACGACTTTGAAAAAGGGACTATGGACAGCCATATCCACACTATTATTACCCATTTTGAGTTGGATTTGGCATTTAAAGATGCCTACGCCTATACTAGAAGTGAAGTTGTAAAACAAAAAAACTTAGACAGGGACGACGAAATTCTTGGTCATATAATACATAAATACAAGGCTATAGAGGACCGTTTCGACTTTATCCTAGTTGAGGGAACAGATTTTTCTGGCGAAGGTGCGATAATCGAGTGGGACATCAATGTGCTTGTGGCCAAAAACCTTGGCATTCCTACAGTAATTATTGCAAGCGGAACCGGTAAAACTTTGGAAGAACTCATCGGCAACCTTTTTATGGCCTATGATTCCTTTAAAGAAAAGGGTGTAGAAGTGTTATTGACCGTTGCCAATAAAGTTGAGCCAAAAAATATAGATATTGTAACTAAAGGGTTACAAAAGAAACTTCCAAATAGTGTTTTGGTGGGTGTCATTCCAATAAATCCGCTATTGGGGAACCCAACTGTCAAAGAAATCTCAAAAGAACTGGAGGCCAAAGTTCTATTTGGTGAAGAATTTTTGAACAACCAAGCCGGTGGCTTTAGTGTTGGGGCAATGCAATTAAGGAATTATCTCACCCATCTTAAAAAGGACAGTTTAGTGATTACACCTGGCGATAGGGCAGATATAATATTAGGCGCTTTACAGGCAAATATTTCTGCTAATTATCCCAATATTTCCGGAATTGTATTAACTGGTGGATTGTTGCCGGAGAAATCAATTGTAAAATTGATCAAAGGACTTTCCGATATTGTACCCATCCTATCCGTACAGGGAGGTACTTTTTCCGTCACAAACCAAATTGGTACCATTCGACCCAAAATCTACGCTGAGAACACCGTAAAAATCAATACATCCATACAGGAATTTGAGAAACATGTTCCCACCACCCAATTGGCGGAACGCCTAATAACGTTCAAGCCCCGTGGTATCACTCCTAGAATGTTCCAGTACAATCTCCTAAAAAGGGCAAAATCGGAAAAAAAGCACATAGTATTACCAGAGGGTACGGATGAGCGTATTTTGCTCGCCACTAAAAGGCTCATAGATGCAGATGCCGTAACCCTTACCCTATTGGGAAACCCAGAAGAAATCAAGAGTAAAATCATTGAATTGGATATAGTTTTGGATGCATCGACCATAAACATCGTAAATCCAGCGGAGTCACCACATTTCATGGAGTATGCAACTACTCTTTTTGAACTTAGAAAGCATAAGAACGTTAATCTGGCCATGGCAAAAGACTTGATGGAGGATGTTTCCTATTTTGGCACAATGATGGTTTACATGGGACATGCGGATGGTATGGTATCCGGAGCCGTGCATACCACACAACATACCATACGGCCCGCCCTACAATTTATTAAGACAAGGCCAGGGGTCTCCATTGTTTCCTCTGTGTTCTTTATGTGCTTGCCCAACAGAGTAACTATCTTTGGAGATTGTGCCATCAATCCCAATCCTACCGCGGAACAACTTTCGGAAATTGCCATCTCATCTGCGGCTACCAGTATCGCTTTTGGCATTGAACCCAAGATAGCCATGCTTTCATATTCATCGGGAGCATCGGGCGTTGGTGAAGATGTAGATCGTGTAAGGAAAGCAACTGAAATCATCAAGAAAAAAAGACCGGAACTCAAAGTTGAAGGTCCAATTCAATATGATGCAGCCGTTGACAGTAAGGTGGGTCTCGCCAAACTACCTGATTCCCAGGTAGCAGGCCAAGCAAGCGTCTTCATTTTTCCTGACCTCAATACAGGAAACAACACTTATAAGGCCGTACAACGGGAAACAGGGGCACTGGCCATTGGTCCAATGCTTCAAGGACTTAATAAACCGGTAAACGATCTTAGCCGCGGGTGTACTGTAGAGGACATCTACAATACAGTCATTATTACGGCAATACAGGCCCAAGGTCTTTAATAGAAAAATGAATAATGAAAATACTTGTTCTCAATTCCGGAAGCTCCTCGATTAAGTTCAAACTATTGCAAATGCCTTTGGAAAAGATGATTTGCTCCGGAATGGTGGAACGTATTGGTTATGAAGATGCTATTTTGAGTATTAAAAAGGATGAAATCAATATTCAAGAAACCGTTCCAATAAAGTCGCATCGTGAAGGTTTAAGTATCATTGTCAGTTATTTGACACATCCAGAAAAAGGGGTAATTAAAAATCCGCAAGATATCTTTGCGGTGGGTCACCGTGTCGTACATGGTGGGGATTCCTTTGCGGAAACGACCCTAATCAACGGGGCTGTAAAAGATGAAATAAATTACTATTCTGCATTGGCCCCATTGCACAATCCACCTAACCTGGAAGGTATTGAAATCGCAGAAAAATTATTTCCAACGGCAAAACAGGTGGCTGTTTTTGATACGGCCTTCTATCAAACCATGCCTGTTAAGGCTAGAAAATATGCTATTCCCAATACATTTTATACCGAGGACAACATTAAGGTTTATGGATTCCACGGTACCAGTCATAAATACGTTTCCGAAAAAGCCATAAAATATCTTGGCCGGGAAACCTCAAAAATAATATCTGTTCATTTAGGAAATGGATGTAGTATGACGGCTATAGTTAACGGTAAAAGTGTGGACCATAGTTTGGGTTTTGCCCCTTCCAATGGATTGGTTATGGGCTCAAGAAGTGGAGATATAGACCATTCCGTTATATTTCACTTGGTGGATGGTTTAGGTTACTCCCTAAACGAGGTAAAACAATTATTGAATAAAAAAAGTGGAATGCTTGGCCTAACAGGATCTAGTGATTTACGGGATATACAAGCAAAAGCTGAAGAAGGGGACAAAAACTGTCAATTGGCACTTGAAATGAACGCCTACCGAATTAAAAAATATATTGGAAGCTACACTGCGGTGATGAACGGACTCGATGCTCTCATATTTACTGCCGGTATTGGTGAGAACTCCAGTTTAATTCGAAAACTTACCTGCTTGGACATGGATTATCTGGGTATTAAATTGGATTCGGTCAAAAATGAAAAACGGTCAAATGTATTACGAGAAATTAATACCGATTCCTCTCAGGTCAAGATTTTGGTCATTCCTACTAATGAGGAATTGGAGATTGCAAAACAAGTATTTAATTTGATTTCTTAGTCATTAATTATTTCTTTTAACAGTACTATTACTCCTTCCTCGATTTGTATTGTTATTTTGATGATCACTACTAATATTCTCCTCACTATAATTTTGAATTCTTTCATAACGCGAGCGCGCTTATTTAGCATTATTGTACCTTGATGGCAACTCATTACTGTGTACCCAAACACCTCCCTATGATGATACCCCAAAAAATAGAACATTGAAGTAAACTATGGGGCGGACTACGAAAAAACGGATACTGAAATTGCGAGAGCGGCTGTGAATGCCTTAGAATGGAATAAAGCTATACCCAAAGTAAAAAAATGGTATTTGCGGAAGATGTTTATATTCATTTGTCAGGGCAAGTTTCTTGGGATTATCAAAGGAAATTGGCCCAACTTATTTTACAAGATCCTTTAGGGATAAGAATAGAAATAGTACCTAAAACAAATGCAAATATTATTGAGAGTCAAATAACAAAAGCCTACGAGCGCTTGGCCGGTCTTGAAGCTAAGGGAATACGCGTACAGGTAGATGGTGATACGGTGCAGCTTAAGGGTAGAGTACATTCTTTTAAGGAACGGGAACTTGCAGATAAAACCGCTTATAAAGCACTTGGTGTACGGTATGTTCAGCATGATATTGTCGTTCAGTACTATGCTGAATTTTTTTAGAAAAATATAGGCAAAATGACCTAGGTCATTTTGTATAAACATTTAGCACTGTATTTTAGCTGTATATTCAAAAGTAAAAGTTCATTGATAAATTTAATACACTTAGTAATCGATTTCGAAAACTAAGTTGTTAGATAAGAAGAGGTTAAGGACACCCATTTTAAACCGTTTGTATCACCAAGGGATATAGCAATATATTCCATATGAATCAATGTAAGTGGAGATTGAGTTGAAGAACATCTTCTATGAAACCGAGGCACCTTGGTACCTCGGTTTCTTTTAACATACGAAATTGGTCTATAGTTCCGAAAGGAAAAATGGACCATAGTGTAACGGAAGATACCGTTAATGCTAAAATCGTCTTTTAGGTCATTTTAGAAATAAAGCGATTTACGAGCTAGATAGAAAGCATAAACAAATTTGAACGTTTCACGGAAAACAGGAGATTTTAGTCTCCTGTTTTTATATGCCTTATAGACAAATTATACCTCAAAAATCTTGGTTAGAAGTCGTACAGAAAGCAATCTTAATTTCTTGCTGATATGGTCTTCTGTTAAAAATCCTTTTTTGTCAAAAGCTATAGCCTTCATATGGTATTATTCCCAAATGCACGGGAATTAAAGGAATATCATTAGCGCACATTTACAACTATAAGGATTTTATAAAACTCCCGCAAATCATCAAATTCGAGAAGCATGACCAAAATCATTTCAAGTACATTATTTCCAACCTATTTTTAAGTAGAATTTTAATGAACATAGTAATTTAAAAATCAAAATTATGACAAACGATAACGGAAGTGTTTTACTGGCACTATTAACAGGTGCCGCCATAGGCGCGGGAATAGGAATTCTTTATGCTCCCGATAAGGGCGTTGAGACACGCCATAAAATTAAAAGGAAGGTTGACGATACCGCTCACGATCTTGCAGAGCGTATAACTCATGCCAAAGAAGAACTTACAAAAACAGCAAACGAAAAAAAGGACGCTTTTGATAGAAAATTGGATGAAGCCATCTCAACAATGAGCTACAAGGCAGATGATATTATTGAAAATCTAGAGCGTAAACTCGAAGAGCTTAAAAGGAAGAACGCCCAACTACAAAAATAGCGGCTATGGCTTTTGATGAATTCAAAGAAGACCTCATGGGTGCGCAAGCCGAAATGAGGTCTTATGTGGAAACTAGCGATGAGTATGTGAGACTAAGGATTTTCAAGATTCTCATGCTCTTTGTTACCTCTATCACGCAATCCCTGCTCATTGGTATAGGTTCCGTTTTTGCTTTACTCTTTTTATCGTTCGCCGCCTGTTTGGCAATATCAGAATCGTTGGACAGTTACTATGGCGGTTTTATCATAATTGGTACTTTTTATGTACTCGTAGGAATCATGCTTTATATTTTCAGGAAGAAACTTAACGCTCCTATCCTAAGGAAATTTTCTAATTATTATTTCGAACAACCATGAAAAGGGAGTATAGTTCATTTGAGGAAGTAGATACCCGCTTAAAAATATTAAAGCTGCAGCGGGAAATAAGTCTAGAAAGCCTTAAAATTCATTATCACCGAGCCAGGACAGATTTAGCTCCTTTGAATTTAATTAAAAGCCTAGGGTCGAATATTGGAACCACCGGTGGATGGAAAAATTTAATAGTGGCATATTTTGTAAAAAAAGTAATGGATTTGATTCGCAATAGACGCCAATCATAAATTCAGTTTTTTTATCCGGAATCCGCAACGGTTTCTAGTTCTTTTTTGTTCAAAATAACAATTCTTCTGCTACGATCTGTGGTGATTAAGCCTTCATCCTTAAAATCAGAAAGGGTACGAATGGCCGTTTCAGTTGCTGTACCTATCATGCCGGCAAAATCCTCACGGGGAATAGACTTTCCATCTTCTGGTTTATCTTTGATCAATCCCTTGTCATATAGCTCTAATAGAGCCTTTGCGGCACGTTGTCTCACTGATGCAAAGGCCATGTCTACCAACTGTGTTTGAACGTCAATTAGATTATTTGAAATGATATTGATGAATTTTTGGGATACCATAGGGTTTTCGTATAACAGTTTTAGGAAGTCCTTTTTGGGTATCGCACCAATTTCAGCATCCTCCAAAACAACTGCATTCTCTACATATGTCCCGGCCACATTGAGCAGTGATAATTGTCCTATAAAATCACCTGGGCCATAAATTCCAGTGACAAGTTCCTTACCAGATTCGGTACCTTTATATGTTTTTATAGATCCAGCTACAATGAAATAAAGAGACTGAGCATTATCGCCTTCCCAAAAAACCATTTCCTTTTTCTCAAAAGGCCTAGCGGTGCGGTTTTTAGAAAGTCCTTCCAAATCAACATATTCTGAAGCCTCCACTAGAAATGAATGGATACCCTCTAGTTTTTTTGTAATTTCCTTTTCTAAATTATCATGCTTTTTTAAACGACAAGAAATCGCATCCAATAACTCTTCCTCTTCAAAAGGTTTGGTCAAATAGTCATCGGCACCAAGGTTCATCCCCATTCGTCTATCAGACCTATCTGTTTTTGCCGTTAGAAAAATAAACGGAGTACTTGATGTTCCACTGTTGTTGGTTAAAGACCTTAGCACCTCATATCCATCCATTTGTGGCATCATGATATCACAGATAACTAAGTCAGGTAAAAATTTCTTGGCCTTTTCCAATCCAATTTTTCCGTTCTCTGCAGTTATTACGTTATAATTGGCCAAAGTCATTATTTCTGCCGTATTCTCCCTTACAGTTTCATTATCCTCTATCAATAGAATTGTTTTCATTTTCTTCTAGCTTTTTAGGAATCTATTTAATTAAAGTACATCTATGTCGTTTTTAATGGATTAACAAATACTTCCTTTGGTTAACATGCTATACATTTGATTCTTTACATCCTAATTCCGGCTAATACCATTACACTGATTAGGAATTTACTTGGCGAAGAACTTGTTGTAAATTGTTTACTAAATATATTACGGATTTATAGGGAAAGAAATGATTTCGGTCATACCAATACTAATAAGACTAAATATGATGATTGTCATTTTAACCAAGGAGCTAACAAGGTATTTTTGCGCGAGCTTCAATTAAAACTATATGAATGTTGGTTTGGTACTATCAGGAGGAGGCGTTAGGGGCGTAGCTCATATTGGTGCCATCAAGGCACTCGAGGAATTTGGGATCCACCCATCCCATATTGCCGGAACCAGTGCAGGAGCCATAGTTGGCGCACTATATGCCGGGGGTAGCCATTGGGAAGAAATATTGGATTTTTTTAAATCAACACAAATTTTCAGCATTAAAAAATATGCACGAAGCAAACCTGGATTTGTAGATACTGAAAAATTCTATGATCATTTAAAAGTCTATCTTCCAGAGGATAACTTTTCATCCTTAATGATATCCTTACATGTTACCGCAACCAATCTTTTGGATGGTACCTTAAAAATTTTTAACAAAGGTGAGTTAATTAAACCCATTTTGGCTTCTGCAGCCGTACCTGGGTTATTTGCACCTGTTCCTTTTAAGAACGGCTATTATGTTGACGGTGGCACTTTGAACAATTTCCCGGTCGATCTTATCAAAGACTTTTGCGATCAGATTATAGGAATCTATGTGAATCCTTTTGAAAAGATGAAGAAAACAGAGTTGAAGCATGCCCATAATGTATTGGAGCGTGCATACCATATAATGGTTGCCAACGAAACTGTGCTAAAATTTGGTCAATGTGATGTTCTGATACGTCCAGAGCGCATGGCAGAGTTTAGTATGTTTTCCCTAAAAAATATAGATGCTCTTTTTGAACTGGGGTACAAATCCGCCAAAGAGGCCCTAGTGCAAAGTAACATTGTTAAAGGTCCCTAAAACTAGATGATTCAAAATTCGACTAGCAACCTGATTTAAAATTTTTCAAGAATCTATAGCCCCTTATTAAACTGCCCTTGCACTTAAGGAGCATACCACCTAAAAATAAATTATGGGAAACCCATCCCAAATGAATCCATTATAAATAATAAACTAATGGATTATTCGAGAGGGGATTACTTTTGATAAAAGTTTATCAGGAAAATTTATTTATGAAATCTGTACCTTTTTGGGAGGTGTTTTTTTTGCGTCTTCCTTTTTTGCTAGAGTGAAGCTTAAAATACCATCTTTATACTTTGCTTTAATAGCTTCTTGTTTTACACTTTCAGGCAATTGCAACGAGCGTTGAAAAGCGTTGTAACTAAACTCTTTTCGAGTATAGTTTTCCTCCTTCTCCTCATCAGAAACAGACTTTTCAGCGGAAATATTCAAACAACCGTCTTCAATGGTAACTTCAAAATCTTCTTTGGCAAAACCAGGTGCCGCCAATTCAATTTCGAACGTGTCATGGTTTTCCTTAATATTCAAAGCAGGTTGAGATCTCTTACCGTTCCAGAATTGATCGGGCATCATATCCCTTGCCCAACTTCGGTTATCAAAGAAATCGTCCATATCAAAAAAATCTTGGGTAATCAAATTACCAAAAGGCCTTCTTTTAAATTTTACGAGTGACATAACATTTTTATTTTTAAGGTTAAACATTAGTTTTATAAATCGAAAATAGTTGCTATTTGCACTTATCAAAATGATGTAGGTCAGTCCCATCTATTTTTTTGCCTTTACATTTGAGAAAACAAAAAACGGTATGTCCGCACGTAAATTTGACATTAAAGGATTGACAGATTTGGAAGTTGAGACTTCCAGAAAAAGATACGGATCAAATACCTTGACCTATAAAAATGAAAATGGCTTTTTTGATGCACTAAAAAGTTTAGCCAAGGAGCCCATGGTCATCTTGCTTTTAGTAGCCTCGTCCATCTATTTTATGAGCGGAAATGTAGGGGATGGTGTTTTTTTGGCGGTAGCGATTGTTTTAGTAGCCTCTATTTCACTTTATCAGGATTCTAGAAGCAGAAAGGCACTTGATAAGTTAAAAGCACTTACACAACCCAATTGCAATGTTATAAGGAACGGAGAGGTCATTGGAATACCTAGCGAACAGGTTGTTATTGGGGATAGTCTTATGGTCGAGGAGGGTACCTTAATCCCTGCCGATGGAACCATTATCCATTCCAATGATTTTTCCGTCAACGAGTCCATTTTAACAGGAGAATCCCTTGCTGTTTTTAAGGACTCCAAAAACGACGATAATTCCATTTTTAGCGGTACAACGGTAGTGAGTGGCTTGGCCATTGCAACCGTAGTGGCAATAGGGAATAATACGGAACTGGGGAAAATAAGTAAAAGTCTGGAGGCTATCCAAGAAGAAAAAACACCCCTAGAAAGACAAATCTCAAATTTTGTCAAAAAGATGTCCATCTGGGGGGTGGTCGTCTTTTTTTTGGTATGGGCAATGAACTATAATAAATCCATGGATTTGATGGATAGCCTTCTAAAAGCCCTTACCATTGCGATGAGTATTCTACCAGAGGAAATACCGGTAGCTTTTACAACCTTTATGGCGGTGGGTACATGGCGCCTGATGAAAATGGGGGTATTGGTAAAACAAATAAAAACTGTTGAAACCTTGGGCAGCGCCACGGTAATCTGTGCGGACAAAACCGGTACCCTTACACAAAACAAAATGAGTTTGGCAAAGCTTTTTGTATTACAATCTGGAGTAATATCAGACCCCAAAAATGAAATGGGCCAAGCCGAGAAAGAATTGATTACACTGGCCATGTGGGCAAGTGAACCAATTCCCTTCGATCCTATGGAAGTCGCACTCCATAATGCTTATGGTCAGTTTATAGATAGTGACGAGAGATTAAATTACCAAATGGTGCATGAATACCCAATTGGAGGTAAACCGCCAATGATGACGCATCTTTTCCAAAATGCAAATGGCCATCGTATCATTGCGGCCAAAGGAGCTCCTGAAGCATTTTTTGAAATTTCAAATTTAACCACACAGGAAAAGTCCCAAATAGAGGAGACCATAAAAAGTTTGGGAAAACAGGGCTATAGGTTATTAGGGGTGGGACAGGCTCATTTTATGGGTATGGAATTTCCTAAAAAACAACAAGAATTCAAGTTCGATTTTAAAGGAATCGTAGCCTTTTATGATCCACCTAAAGAAAATATATCCAAGGTATTGACCTCTTTTGATAAAGCTGGAATAGATGTAAAATTGGTTACCGGAGACAATTCAGAGACCGCAATTGCCATAGCGAAGGAAATTGATTTTATTGGATATGAACGATGCATGTCCGGCGATGAATTAATGCAATTAAATGATGTTGAATTAAGGGAAAAAGTTAAAACAACCCAGGTTTATACACGTATGTTTCCTGACGCCAAGCTCCGAATTATCAATGCTATTAAGGCAAATAATGAGGTGGTAGCCATGATTGGTGACGGGGTAAATGACGGCCCTGCTTTAAAAGCGTCACATTTTGGAATCGCTATGGGTAAAAAAGGAACGGAAATTGCCAAACAGGCCGCATCGTTAATATTAGTGGAAGATGATCTTTCCAAATTAGTAGATGCCATAGCTATTGGTAGAAAAATTTATACAAATCTTAAAAAAGCCATTCAATATGTTATATCCATCCATATTCCAATCATATTGATGGTATTTATCCCTTTGGCGCTAGGGTGGCTCTATCCCACGATTTTTTCACCTTCCCATGTTATTTTGCTAGAATTGATTATGGGCCCCACCTGTTCCATCATCTATGAAAATGAGCCTATGGAAAAAAACACCATGGTTCAAAAACCCAGACCCTTTACCACCACATTTTTTAAGTTTAAAGAGTTGGCAACAAGTATAACACAAGGACTCACCATTGCCCTAGTGGCTCTCCTGGTGTATCAATACGCCGTGGCGGAAGGCTTGAACGAATCTACTACCAGAACTATGGTATTTATTGTTCTTATTGCAGCCAATATCTTTCTCACTCTTGTCAATCGTTCCTTTTACTTTTCAATCCTTACAACATTGAAGTATAAGAATAATCTGGTGCCGCTGATTATTGGTATCACCATCGCCATTGTAGTATTGTTACTTTACATTCCTGCATTCACCCGTTTTTTTGAATTTGAAATGCTAACACCAAAGCTATTATCGATAAGCGTACTTTCAGGATTTGGATCGGTAATCTGGTACGAATTGGTTAAATGGGGCAAACGAATAAGCTGATTCAAGATTAATAAGTACTTACAGTTTCATTCCAAAAGCCAAATCACCTGCATCTCCTATACCCGGAACAATGTACCCCTTACTATTTAGTTTTTCATCTATGGCGGCAATCCATAAATGCGTATTTTCAGGAAAAATTCTTGTAATATGTTCGATTCCAGCTTTTGAGCCAATTACGGAAAGGATATGAATCTGATCTGGTTTTCCATGATCCTTCAAGGCCTCAAGAACATTTTCCAAAGTCTTCCCTGTAGCTAACATAGGGTCGGTAAGCACCAAAGTTTTGCCGGACAAAGAAGGAGCGGCAAAATATTTCACAATAACTTCAAAAGCATCCTCATCGCCCCTATGATGACGATACGCCGAAATGAACGCATTCTCGGCACTATCAAAATAATTCAACATACCTTGATGCAACGGCAAACCGGCCCTTAGCACTGAACATAATACCAGTTTATCCTTTGGCAAGGATATTTCCTTACTTCCAAAAGGTGTTTGTACCGTGGTATTGGAATAATTTAAATTTTTACTCAACTCATAACTAAGAATTTCTCCAATTCGTTCTATGTTGCGCCGAAATCGCATGGAATCCTTTTGGATGTCGGTATCCCTGATTTCCGCAATAAATTTATTTAAGAGCGAGTCTTCCTTACCAAAGTGATGTACGGTCATTGTAGAAATATTTTACTCTAAAGGTACAGATTTGAATAGGATATATTCTCCAATATTGGTCCTATCAATGACACCTGCCAACATGCCGTCATCCATTACCGGGAAAAAATTTTTCTTTTCTTTTGCGAACAGTTCCAATACTTTTACTAGTTCCATTGACGCATCTACCGTCTTAAAATCTTTATCCATTACATCCTTCACTACAAGCAACGGGGTGTTTGCATGTTTTAGGACATGCTTTTGGGTAACTATTCCAACTATTTCATCCTTATCCATAACAACAAAATCCTTTTCGGCGCCAGCGAGAGTGATATCCATCACGTCCTTTATTGTATGGATAGGACTTATCAATGTGATATTCGTCAAAGTTGCCTCCCTTACCAAATGACCTTCCAATAATGAATTTTGCTTTACCATTTGGTTCTCGCCATAAGCTCCAAATAAGATAAAAAAGGCAATTAAAATCAAAAACGGATTAAATAAAAGTCCAAGAATAAAAAATAGAATCGCTAGGCCCTGACCTATAGAAGAGGCTATTTTAGTAGCTTCTACACGACCTATTTTAAAGGACAATAATGCTCTTAAGACCCTACCCCCATCCATTGGAAACGCAGGAATTAAATTAAAGACCACCAACATTACATTGGCAACAAAAAGATAAAATAAAAAATTTTGGAATGTGGTTTGATACAAAACTTCCTCCAATACGATGGCATCAAAGTTAAAATAGCTTTTTATGGGAACTACCAAAAAAATTAAAATGGCAATAACCACATTAACAGCTGGTCCGGCAAGGGCAACCAACAGTTCCTGCCTAGGTTTTTCTGGCATCTTTTCCAACATGGCAACTCCGCCAATAGGTAAAAGTGTTATTTTTTGGGTGTTGATATTGAATTTTTTTGCGGTTAATGCATGACCTAATTCATGAAGTATAACACAAATGAACAACACTACAATGAGGGCTTCATTAAGTAGTATTCTATTGAGATTAGACCCTCGCTGTATCTCCAGGAAAGCGACCCAAAACAACAATAGGGTAAACGTCCAATGTACTTCTATCTTAATCCCAGAAATACTCCCCAATTTTAGAACCCCTTTCATATTGTTTTGTTTTTAGACGAAAGTATTCCAGAGGTACTTTTTCAACAATGACATTGGTCATATGAGACCATTTGACATACTACTATATTTGAGAAAACACAGTTAAAATAACCCACAATATGAATAGGATAATAACATTAACTGTCAACCCGGCCATAGACAAAAGCACTACTGTATCTGGAATAAAACCAAATAATAAATTAAGATGTAGCCATCCCGTCTATGAAGCTGGTGGTGGGGGCATTAACATTTCTCGAGTGCTTCTCGAACTGGGCGGAACCTCCTTATGTATGTATTTGGCAGGAGGACCAACTGGAAGCCATTTAAACGATATGTTAGTTGATTTTGGTATTCCACAACTAGTAGTTCCCATAGAAGGGTGGGTACGTGAAAACTTTGCGGTAACAGATACTTCGAATAATGAACAATATCGTTTTGGGATGCCCGGACCCATGATCAAAGACCAAGAATGGAAAAAGACTTTGGAGCAATTGGAAGCCGTACTCACAGAAGGCGATATTTTGGTGGCCAGTGGAAGCCTATGCCCTGGTATGCCTACCGATTTTTTTGCCAGAATTTCCAAAATTGCCGGAGATAAAAAAGTGAAATTTATTCTGGACACCTCAGGGGAAGCCTTGTTGAAAGGAGCACAGGCCGGAGCCTATCTGCTAAAACCCAATCTAGGAGAACTCGCTACACTCTCTGGAGTAGAAACGATCTCTTTTCTGGAACTGGAATCTATCGGCCAAACTTTTTTAAAGAATAATCCTTGTGAAGTATTAGTGGTTTCCCTGGGGCCTCAAGGTGCCGTAATGTTTACCGCTCAATCAATTGATTACATTTCTGCACCCATAGTGTACCAAAAAAGTACTATTGGTGCTGGTGATAGCATGGTTGCAGGAATGGTTCTTGCACTTGCCCAAGGAAAATCATTACTGGAAATGGCCCAATATGGGGTTGCTTGTGGAACTGCAGCCACTATGACCGATGGCACCCAATTGTGTAAAATTAAGGATGTGGAGGAATTAAATGATTGGATATGCTCCAATTCCAATACATCTCAAAAAATTAAAATCAACGCCTGAAGCAAAACATATTCAAGACAACTACCATGGGAACATACCAAGTAGAAAAAATTGATAAAGATTCTAGAGCAAGATTCATTAAAAATTTACTGAATGATATTCAGGCATTAAAAATCATGCTTAGAGATGGTATGATTGAAAGTGAGGTTATGCATATTGGTTCAGAACAAGAGTTTTGTTTGGTTGATGAGAACTGGCGTCCTACCCAAGACGCGATAAGAATCCTAAAGGCTATTGACGACTCCCATTTTACGAACGAAATTGCCCGTTATAACCTTGAAATCAACTTGGATCCTGAAGAGTTAAAAGAGAATTGTTTCTCAGTGATGGAAAAAGAACTTAGGTTATTACTAAACAAGGCAATGCAGACCGCCAGCAAATATGATAACAAAGTTATATTAACTGGTATACTGCCAACAATTACCACACAAGAACTTTCCATGGAGTTCATGACACCAAACATCCGCTACGAACTCTTAAACAATGCAGTAAAATTACTACGTAAAAAAGATTTTGAAATGCACATTCGTGGAGTAGACGAACTTTCCATTCACCATGACTCAGTTTTGTTTGAGGCTTGTAATACCAGTTTTCAAATGCATCTCCAAATTGCTCCAGATGATTTTGTAGCCAGTTATAATTGGGCTCAGGCAATATCAGGCCCCATACTTGGCATAGCCACCAATTCTCCTCTTTTGATGGGACGCGAACTATGGAGTGAGACACGCATTGCCTTGTTTCAACAGAGTATAGATACAAGAAGTTCCTCCTATACCCTTCAAGACAAACTGGCCAGGGTCACCTTCGGTAATTCATGGGCATCAGGGTCTATTATCGATATTTACAAAGAGGACATCGCTCAATATGAAGTTATGTTGACCAATAATGTGGAAAAAGATTCGCTCTTAGAATTAAAAAAGGGAAATATTCCAAAATTAAATGCCCTTAATTTGCACAATGGCACTATTTATCGTTGGAACCGTCCATGTTATGGAGCGACTGAAAAGAATGCCCATATCCGGATTGAAAACAGGTACCTCCCTTCAGGACCGACAGTTCTAGATGAAATGGCAAATTTTGCGTTTTGGGTAGGGCTTATGAAATCCAGACCCGCGGAATTTGACGACATTACCAAAGTCATGGACTTTAGGGATGCCAAGGATAACTTTATTAAGGCGGCCAGGAATGGGGCCGCAAGCATAATGTTATGGAAGGGCATTGAGATATCAACAAGAGATTTAGTTATTAAGGAATTACTCCCACTTGCATATGAAGGATTAAAAAAATGCACTATCGATTCAAATGACATCCATCGTTATTTGGAAGTTATAGAGAGAAGGGCCAACGGAAATAGTGGTGCAAGATGGAGCGTTTTAAATTACCGTAAACTCAAAAAAAATATGAAACAAGACGATGCGGTTATTGCTCTAACGGAGGCAATTTACGAAAACCAGCAAACATCATCCCCTGTTTCAGAATGGCCAATGATTCCTAAAGAGTTTAAGGTTCGATCCAATGCCAGACTGGCAAAACACATCATGTCCACCCAATTGCTCACCGTCAACGAAAACGATATGGCAGATATGGCCACCACCATAATGAACTGGAAGATTATTCATCATGTTCCAGTACTGGACGACAAGAATGAACTTTGTGGACTCTTGACTTGGAGCCATATGACCGAATATCTAAAAGAGCAGTCAGATTTTACCACCACCAAGGTAGGAGACCTGATGGTAAGGGAAGTAATATCAGTAACTCCAGAAACCGATTTGGAAACTGTTTACGAGTTACTTGAAAAAAATCACATTGGCTGCTTACCAGTAGTAAGCAAAAGCTCCCTTATTGGTATTATTACCCTTAAAGATATGACCACAATATAAAATGGTAAAGGTTTATAGTAAGGCACTTGATCAATCCATTGAAATAAATCGTATTCTTGGACAGTTGGAGGGTGATACAGCCGGGCCCACTTTAATTTTCACGGCAGGAATTCACGGTAATGAGCCATCTGGCGTTTTCGCATTGGTCAAGGTGCTTGATGATATTAAATCAAAGAATATAGATGTTCGAGGAAAGATATATGCCATTGCCGGCAATGTTTCTGCCCTTGAACAGGGCGTACGATATCATCGGGAAGACCTGAATCGTATGTGGAAAGAAGAAAGTGTCAAATGGCTTTTAAAAGAAGACAATATCAATAGAAATGAAGAAGACTACGAACAATATCAACTTTATAAAATAATTTCTCAAATTTTAGAAGAAGATAAAGGACCCTTCTATTTTGTTGATCTGCATACCACCTCAAGCCCAACAAAACCCTTTATTACGGTTAACGACACACTACTGAATCGAAAGTTCACAGAACAATACCCGGTACCTTTACTTTTAGGGATTGAAGAATTTCTGGATGGCACCTTGTTAAATTATATCAATCAACTTGGCTACGTAGCCTTTGGGTTTGAATCTGGACAGCATGATGCTCTTTGTTCCATAGAAAACCATACCGCATTTGTATACCTCACATTAATCTATAGTGGTGCGATTCTTAAAACCGACATAGATTTTAATTCCTATTATACAATTCTTGACCGTTCAACCAATGATTTGTACAATGCATATGAAATTGTACACCATCACAAAATTGGACATGATGAAGATTTCTGCACAAAACCGGGTTTTACAAATTTTGAGCCGGTAAAAAGAGGGCAACAGATCGCTACCAGTGATTCGAAACAAGTATATACACCTATTGATGGAAATATCTTCATGCCTTTATACCAAAAAAAGGGAGAAGATGGCTTTTTTATTATCAGGCACATACCTCCCATCTTTCTTTCCGTTTCCTCATTATTTAGAAAAATGCACCTGGATCATATGCTTACCTTATTACCAGGCGTTTCCTGGGTATCAGACCAGAAAGATGCATTAAGGGTAGACCTAAGGATAGCGAAATTCTTGGCAAAAAAACTTTTTCATTTATTGGGATATAGAAGTAGACAGGTCGATAAAAATTTCCTAATAGTAAAAAACAGGGAGGCGATCTCCAAAAACAAGGAGTATAGAAATTCAACTTGGTATCGCAACACATTTTAAGCGACTCATAACCTCATCCAATAAAAATTTGAAATTCAGGCATGATTTAAATCATTAGCCAAAAAACATACAATCAATAACTTGGCATGAGCAACCACAATTAAATATGATTACCGGACAATATAGCTAAAACAAATTATCTGAATAAAAATATTATACCAATGAACTACTATTTTTCTACCGAACTAATTAACTTGACGTTTGAGGAAGCAATCTTAAAAACAAAAGAGGCATTAAAAAAAGAAGGTTTTGGAGTTTTGACCGAAATAGATATGAAAAATACACTAAAGCAAAAACTGGATGTTGATATCCTAAAATATAAAATTCTTGGGGCCTGCAATCCATCTATGGCCTATCAGGCGCTCCAGGTAGAAAATAAAATCGGCACCATGCTACCTTGTAATGTCATCGTTCAAGAGAAAGGGCAAGGAAACATAGAAATAGCAGCCGTAGATCCAGCTGCTTCCATGCAAGCTATAAAAAACGATGCACTTGTTTCGATAGCGAAAAAGGTACGTGCAAAACTTGAACAGGTAATTCAAAACCTAGCAAATGAATAAGTTCAAGGCCAATCAAACACCTTAAACCTAACACACCATTAACGTAGACGAATATAGCTGATGAATTCTTCGTTTATTTAAAGGTATATCAACATACTGACCAAGATCATTTTAATATATTTTATTGATAATTAACTTACTAGTTAAACTAGTAGGATAAATAAAGATGAAAACCTCAGTAGAAAATAATTTATGCCAAAGTTGTGGTATGCCCATGTACCACTTGTCTGATTTTGGTACCAACGAAGACGACACTATAAATACAGATTATTGCCATTTCTGTTTTATTAAAGGAATATTCATTGACCATGGTATTAGCTTGGAACAAAAAATTTAAAGTAATTTAGAAAACGCCCATAAGTCAAGTAGGACACTATAGGAAACCACACATGTAGCGCTCTAAACTCCTCAAGCCATTATAGAATTATATAGTTTACATTTAGTTCTCGAGCTAAAAATTGTTTTTCCATGAATGTTGAAATAATCTTATAGTTCACCCTCTTTTGTTAGACTATGAAAATTGAAAAGCTTGGATTCAAATAAAATAGCACTATACCCATCATTAAATGCCTCTTCTTTATTTCTATTTAAACTTTATGAAATAATAGAAGAAAGGACTATGATAGAACAACTTTGTGTGCTTCGTCTTGCTAAAATCAGCTGCCGTATTTAATTAAGATTGCCATCTGACCGGCATGATGGTTAGTATGGGATACAATTCGCCCAAAAGCCTCCGCTTTTGTCTTTGTCCCGAATTCTTCAGTGGTCACCAGGGTTTCCCAATCCATTTCCTCTTGCCGTTCCACAATAGCTTTTAGGGTATTAAATGAATAATAAACATAGTCATTAAGTTCAGAAAGATTGGTCCATTCACCCGTATCGGTTGAAGCTATTACCGTTTTAGCTATTACCTTAACTCCAGATGCACCAAAAACGTTCTTTGCAAAGAGTAGTTCTACGTCACCAATATGCCTAATAAGAAAACCGACACTATTTACAGAAGGTGGCAGCTTCTTCTTCAAATCTTCCTCTTTGAGTCTTTCAAGTTGATTGGTAAAACGTGTTCTTGCTTCTATCCAAAGTTCCAGGAATAATTGTGTTTTTGATTTCATCTATTATGGACTAAATATCCCTTATACTTTTGAAGCCCTAAATTAACCATTTCAATAGCGGCCGCACTAGTCATGGTAGCCCCAGAGATACCATCGACATATACACCATCATCCATCCTTTTCTCCATATTTTGTTGAAGGGTAAAGGAATTCTTATCTAAGTCTATTTTTGTTCCTACAAACTGATTTTCGAAAGCTCTTTGTTCCATGGCCGATCCATAACCATATGTTTCTGACTTATGGTCAAATTCAATCTTTTTGATTTCCAAAGTCTTTATATTAACCAACACCTTTGCCCAAATAGCCCCTCCAAATCCTTTTCCCCGTATAGTTAAAATAGCGGTATCAGTATTTTTCACTTCAAATATTGGCACAGCATCTACGGTATTGGATTTTATTAACTCCTTATACAATCTAATACCTTCGTTCATGTCAATATCCGTTATAGTTCCCTTCTCATCAATTTTTTTATATGCAATTAATGTGTTCATATCACTATTATAAGAAAAAGTAGAATCGGCAAAACTTACTATTTCCTTTTGAACTGCTGATAAGCCCTCCTTTTTCGGCAAATCTTGTATAGTATTTTCGCTATCAGGCATATTTACCTTAGGTTCTTCCTTACAGCTAATAAATAAAATAATAAGCGAACCAATAATCCAAAATGCCCTCATAATTAAGTTTTTAGTCGATGAAAATGGTAAACCATTAATCTTTTTTGGTAGAAATAATTGCTGTTATAACAAGTCCCAAACCTATGCCAGATAGAATACATGCAATCATAATAAGTGGCGAGCTTTGCAAAAAAGCAATTCCTACACCCACTCCCACCATGGTCATTCCACCTATTGCCCAAGTACTTTTATCATTCTTGTTTTTCATGATACATTGTATATATACTAAGTTTTAGTTGGTCAACATTCCTCCATCGACTATGTGCATACAACCTGTAATCATTTTACTATCCTCTGAGGCTAAGAAAAGGGCCATTTGTGCTATTTCATTTGAATCCACATATCGACCAAAAGGAATCGTAGCTTCAAAACCTTTAAGAACCTCCCCAGGGTTTTCTGGTGAAATGTCTTTTTCTATCCTCCTCATCATTTCATTGTTTACCGGTCCCGGATGAATGGTATTTACTCTTATTTTATTAGAAGTAAACTCAAGAGCTGCAACTCTCATTATGCCAATAATAGCATGTTTAGTGGCTACATAGGCTCCCAATCCCGCAAAACCCTTTAGCCCGGCTACTGAGGAAGTAATCATCACACTTCCTCCAACCGTCATTTTAGGAACAACATATTTGCAACCATACCAAACCCCTTTTAAGTTTACGTCAATAACATTGTCAAAAATATCATCAGGATATTCCACTATAGGCTTTGAAGTTCCTTCTATACCAGCATTTGCAAAAAAGATATCTATCTTATTATGGACTTCCAAAGTATATGCCACCAACTTTTGGTTTTCCTTGGGTTTGGAAACATCAACGACACAATACGACAAGTTCTCCTGATCTATTTCTAAACTAGCCTTCTCCAAGGCTTCTTTGCTAATATCAGCAATGACCACCATGGCACCTTGGTCCAAAAACAATTTTGCAGTTGCTTTTCCTATTCCTCCTGCTCCACCCGTAATAATGGCTACTTTATCCTGTAATCGTCCCATAAACTATTTTTCTTTAGAAATCTGATTTAACTCTTAGATGGAATCCCTTTTTTAATTTTTTAATCCTAGTTTTCGTATTTCCCATCCTTGATCTTTATTATGGATAGCAACAAGATTTTCCGCTAAATATTTTGCTCCAATTGTAGGTACTTGATATCGTTTTTTGGTCATAAGGATATTATGCCGACGTTCAAAATATTCGTCTATTTCTCCAGAGGCATCCAGCAACACATCAAAAAACTTAAACTCGTAAATATCAAGTTTGAACTCGTTTTTACCTTTCAATGTCTTATCGAATAGGACCCCAGTGGTGTAGCCATTCTTAAAAGGGAAAACGTTCAAAAACTGGGGTTCTATGATTGTGTTTCCTTTTGTGTCCATAAATCCATAAACGGGAATACCATCCTCCACATTCTTTGTAATTACACATCTACCCTCTCGAAACATGGGATAACGCACTCCTGAAATATCGGACTTGGAGGTATCAGCATCATCGTTCCAATAAACATCATTTCTAAAGTCAATTACCAAAGTTCCGTTCTCATCAATGAACCCCCACTTTTCACCTTGCCTAACTGCTGCCAACCCCTCACTAAAAGGGGCTATTTCATCAATACCCTTTAGCTCTTGCGATGGCAATGCTAAAGGAAACATCATCAAAAAAGTCAATAATAATAGTTTCGTTATCATAATTTATATTTTAACATTCGTTTAAAATTAATACCGTTATAAGCACCTTGAAATGACCAAAGTCATTATGCATTAAGGTGAAAACTTCTTTGCTGCTTAAAACATTATATTCGAATAAATCATGCTTTTTAATTCCTTTGGCAAGCTGCCACGTATATCTTCCAATTCACCCAACGATACATATTTTCTTATGTAAATAAAGGTGGTATCAACATATCTTTCGGCAGTATCATCGCTATATTCAAAGTCATTGTACTGGGTGGGCCCATCATGAGCGCGAACCAAATCCAAAAAATCGGCCATGTTTTTAATTTTAGGCTTTTTCTTTTTCAAGGACCATCCGTTTACATAGACCGCCTTCAAGAACATAGGCAGTTGTGCAATAAACTGTAAAGATTCTTCAGCCGGAATAATATCTCTGAGCGCATGCATGATGGAAGCGAAAATACGCCCCGCTTTTTCAAGGTCATTGGGCATATTCATCTCCTTGGCATAATCCTCTAGAAAGGTAGTGCCTTCTGTAGCGTATTGGTTAAAATTAAGAGCCATGAGAGTATATTTTAAAATGAAACACAAAATTTATAATTAGTGAACGACCCTGAAATGATTTAAATCATTTTACCAAGTAGGAGGCCACTATACTTTTGTTTATGAATCAAAATATGCTTGTTATGACCGTAAATATTCAATATGTGGACATGCCGGGAAGTGAGTCCTTAAGTGCTATAGTAACCAGAAACCTTCATAAACTAGCGCATAAATATCAATTCATAATCCGCGGGGATGTTTATTTCAAGTTAGGTCAAGGAACAGATGGTAGCGATAAAATTTGCGAAATACAGTTGAGCGTTCCTGGTCCACAAATTTTTGCAAAAACCATTGAAAACAATTTTGAAAAATCCGCAGCAGAAACTATTGGTGATTTAGAGCGTCAGTTAAGAAAACGCAAGGAAAAATTCAATAAACATAAAAAAGCCATTTAGTTAGTATGAAAAGAATTTTGGTGCCCGTAGATTTTTCCGAGACCTCCTCTTATGCCTTGGAGATTGCAGCGCAAATTGCAAAAAGGCAACAGGCAGAAATTGTAGTGCTGCATATGCTGGGGCTTTCAGAGGCCGTGTTGTCTAAAAATGAAATACAGGAATACGAAGAGGCCAGATATTATATGGAACTTGCTAAAAAGCGTTTCATGCCTTTTTTGGACAAACCGTATTTGAAAAATGTTAGAATAAGGGAAATTGTTCAAAACTATAAGATTTTTAATGAGTTCAACGCGTTGGCCCAAGAACAAAAGATTGATTTAATAGTCATGGGGTCACACGGCACTAGTGGAATAAGTGAAGTATTGGTTGGGTCAAATACTGAGAAGGTAGTGCGTACTTCAAATGTGCCGGTGCTCGTAGTAAAGATGAAAAACCCGGATTTTAAGATCGAAAAAGTGCTTTTTGCTTGTGACTTTTCTGAAGATGTTATATTGGCATTTAAGAATATTCAGGCTTTTACAAATGGTTTTTCCGCAAAATTAAAACTCATTTATATCAACACGCCATATATTGGTTTTAAAAGCACCAATGAAATCGAAGAAAAAATCGCAAAATTCTTTTTTAAATCCAATAATGTATCACAAGATGTGGTAATATATGATGACTACACAGTTGAGCAAGGTTTATTGAATTATTCCAAAAAAGGCAATTTTGATCTACTTGCCATACCTACTCACGGCAGAAAGCCTTTTTTACACTTTTTATTAGGTGGTAGAAGTATAGGTGAGGATGTTGCCAACCATGCCAATCTACCTGTTCTCACCATTAAAATCTAAATCCTGAAATAATTCCATACAAAGCAAAACTATTCAAGCTATTTCAACAACAAGTCAAGCTTAGCCAAAATTATTAGTTCTGATTTGTTTTTTCCCGCAAAAGAATTAGCTACCGCTCTTGCGGTTTTTTTGGCCGTAGTCTTTATTTCCTCCGTAAAGGCATGTGGGTGTTCTTTATAAAATTCCTTGAATTCGTCAAAACATTCCTCACTGCTTTTTGTATACTCCATGAGTACATCGAAAACAATTTCTATTTGGTTTGCGGAATCGGTTCCAAACCTATCTGTAAAGTCATCTAAAGACAGCCAATCTTCCCTTACAATTTCTTTTAATTTATCCCATTCCTTAACATGAACGCTACCGTCACTAATCGCTACGGCATAAAATAATTTGCCTAAACTTTCATAGAGCTTGTTCATTGTTCTTGCTGTATTTTTCATCCTTTCTCTTTTTTAAACACTTAAATGTATTACATGGGCCATAGTTAATAAATGACAAAAATCAGTCTAATCTCTTTATATTTGATTTATGCATGTTTTCAAGAAAAACAGTAATATTTTTAACCTACTTTCAGAAGGGGTTTCAGAAGGTGTAATTGTCATAAATGAAGAGCAGACAATTGTAGCGACCAATTCTTCAGCCGAGGAAATGTTTGGATATGGAAAAGAAGAACTCATTGGAAAACCTTTAAAAATTCTAATCCCAAATCGATTCCACAACCACCACGAAACCCATGTTCAAAATTTTATTGCCAAAGGTGAAAAACGCCAAATGGGCCATGGAAGGGATTTACATGGTGTTTGTAAAAATGGCCACGAGTTTCCCGTTGAGGCAGGTTTAAACCCATTTGAACTGTATGGTGCTACCTACACCATGGCACTGGTCATTGATATTACGGAACGTAAGAGAATAGAGAAAGAACTTAGCCTCTGGGCACGCATTTTTGATGAAACCCTGAATGAAATTTATGTTTTTGATATTGATAGTCTCAGATTCATCAACGTAAATAAGGAAGCTCAGCGAAATTTAGGATATAACATGCAGGAACTGGCGGAGATGACACCTTTGGACATTAAACCTGACCTCAAACTTTCAGAATTTAGGTCTTTGGCTAAACCACTATTGGAAGATGCGATGGGCAAAGTAGATTTTGAGACCAAGCATCTAAGAAAGGATGGTACATTATATCCGGTAGAAGTCCACCTCCAACTTTCCCTAATGGGGGAGAAGAAAGTCTTTTTTGCAATCATTTTGGATATAACCGAACGCAAAGGATATACTGAAAAACTTGAAAAAACGGTAGAGGAGCGAACAAGGCAGTTAACAAAAGCCTTGGCCAAGGAAAAAGAACTCAATGAATTAAAAACACGATTCCTATCCCTCGTTTCCCATGAATTCAAAACTCCTTTGAGCAGTATTTTAACATCCATTACTTTGTTGGGAAAATATACCGAAACAGAACAACAGGAAAAACGTGATAAACACGTAAATACTATAAAAAACAAAGTAAAATACCTGAACGCCATTCTAAACGATTTTTTATCTGTAGAACGCTTGGAGTCCGGAAAGGTGAACTATAAAAACGAAATCTTTCCTTTGAGTAAAGTAGTGAATGAAGTAATCTATAACGCTAACATGTTACTCAAATCCGGACAGAAAATTCAGTATCCCGATAACATAGATGAAGCTATCGTCTTTTTTGATGAAAAGACATTGGAATTGGCACTTTCCAACTTGGTACATAATGCCATTAAATATTCCCCAGAGGATTCCATTATCGATTTAAAATTGGAAATTGAGGAGGAATTCGTTGTTATTAAAGTCATCGATGAAGGAATTGGAATTCCAGAAGAAGATCAAAAACATATATTTGACCGGTATTTTAGAGCGGAGAATGCCTTGGTTACGCAGGGTACAGGAATCGGTCTGAATATCTCAAAACAGCACCTTGAAAACTTGGGGGCAAGTCTTGAATTCTCCAGTAAGATAAATGTTGGCTCTACCTTTGTTTTGCGAATCCCCAAAAACTTAATCCCAATTAGAAAATGAAACAAATTCTATTAATTGAGGATGATAAGGCACTTAGAGAGAATACTGAGGAGCTCTTAGAGCTTTCGGGTTACTCGGTACTAACTGCTTCAAATGGACAAATAGGTATACAATTCGCAAAGAAAAACCTACCGGACATCATTATTTGCGACATAATGATGCCATTAATAGATGGATATGGAGTTTTGGAGGAATTATCTTCCGATGAAAAAACTAAACATATCCCATTTATTTTCCTATCCGCGAAAACAGAGCATAAGGAAATCAGAAAAGGAATGGATCTCGGTGCAGACGATTACCTAACCAAGCCATTTGAAGAAGAAGAATTGATTAGTGCCATTGAAAGTAGATTGGCCAAGGCACAACTTTTAAACCGTATGCTCGATTCAGAAACTACGGAACAAGCGATTTCAAACGATGAAATGCGTACGTTACATGAACTTAAGAATTTTTTTGATGATAATGGCGAGATAGTGGAAGTTGATGCAGGTGCTATTATTTATAAGGAAGGTTCACGATCAAATAAAATATATCTTATCCTTAAGGGGTTGGTCAAAGGTCATTGTATGGATGCAGACGGTAAGGAACTCACAACATCATTGTATAAAGCAGATGATTTCCTAGGTTTTACCTCTTTTTTAAACAATATCCCTTATCAGGAATCCGCAACGGCTTTGGAGCAAGTGAAGCTTGCCGGTATTTCCAAAGAAAACCTAATGGAGATTTTAGGAAAAAATAAAGATGTATCTATAGAGCTAATGGAGTTGTTCACTGAGAACATTTCCGTAATAAAAGCACAATTACTTCAAATGGCCTACAGCTCTGTACGCAAGAAAACGGCTCAAACGTTATTACAGTTCGCGGAAATCATGCAAACAAAAACTGACGAGCCTATTAAAATTTCCAGAAACGATCTTGCCAGTGTGGCAGGAATAGCTCCGGAAAGTCTAATACGCACCCTTTCCGGTTTTAAAAAAGAGGGACTAATCACCATTGAGGGTCGTAACATCAAAATCTTGGAGCTTGAGGCTTTACAATATGTCGATTAGTCTTTATGATTGCAAAATCATAACAATGAATAATCTGACAAATATCATATAGTAGGTTTACTCAATGGTCTATTTTTGTGTACCAGACCAATTTAATGAAGCATATTTTAATACCCACAGACTTCTCCGAAAATTCTTGGAACGCACTAGAATATGCGATATATTTTTTTAAAAATGAGAATTGTAGCTTTTATATACTGCATGTTGGAGAATTGAGCAACTCAGAAATCAAGAATAATTCCTTTGTATTTCCTCGAAAAACTTCAAGTCCTGTCATACGGGAGAAATTGAAATCACTCTTCGAAAGAATTGCCGATGTATCTACAAATGACAAACACCATTTTTTGGCACTTCAAGATTATGGGAATTTTATAGATATTGTGCGTAAGACAGTGGAAGCAAAGAAAATAGATCTTATAGTGATGGGTACTAAAGGTGCTTCTGGTATAATGGAAACCATTGTAGGTAGTAATACCGGGGATGTTATTACCAAAGTGCTTTGTAATGTATTGGTCATACCTGAAAACGCTTCATTCATTACCCCTCAAAAAATTGCCTTCCCTACAGATTACAATCTGTATTACACCTATCCCATTTTAAAAACCATTACAGAACTATTACGCATTACAAATGCCAACCTCCAGGTTTTTAATGTGGAACAATTTAGTATCCCATTAACTGACCAACAAGAAAAAAATAAAGACTACTTGAAAGATTATTTGGAAGAGACATTTCCTAAATCACATAGTTTTTACAGTGTAAAAAGCAAGGATGTAAAATCCAGCATCCTAAATTTTGTTTCTGATAACCAGATTAATATGTTAACCATGGTCGCCAAGAACCTAAATTTCCTTCAACAAATCCTATTTGACACTACTATCGAAAAACTTAGTTTTCACACCACCATACCAATGTTGGTATTACATGAATAACTAACACTATTTTGATTACTGCGATAGCATACCGTTAGTTTGATTTCACACCTATCTCCTAAGAAGTATTTTTAAAATTATCATTCTTCAAAAGTTATTAACGTATTTAGATTCAAAAAGTTGGTCGTACGTCCCCTTAATTCGATTTGACATAAGCACTACAAATACCAACAAAAAATGATGGGTTTAAAAGGCAATTCTTTAAACCAACCTTATATGTAAAAAGCTACTAGAATTGAACTTGGGCAGTGTTTTGAAGTGAAATGGTGCTAGCATTGTAAATATAAACCCTAAGGTGATTAAAATTACCCGGGTTGAGCACTAATGCAATATTCAATTAATTTCCGCAAGGACCGGAATGTAGCTCTAATTATTCAAAATCTGATAAGAAAAAAGTTAGGTGATTTTATCAAGCTGACGAATTTTCACCGAGTTCTAGGTTCCGTAGTCCCAATTTATTCAAAATTTAAAAACCCCCTTTACCGCATGACCTTAATCATTTGATAACATCTGGATCACAAATACCTTTAAGTAAAACATTTCGGAAATGAAAAATATACTGATACCAACAGATTTCTCGGAAAACGCTTGGAATGCCATTATTTATGGATTGGAGTTATTCAATAAAACGTCTTGTACATTTTATATAGTAAACGTTCACCCAATAGCTGCATATTCTGGTGGTGAGCCAGCGATGTATGTTTCTCCTCAAATACTTGAAGATAGTATTTTAAAGGAAAGCAAAGAAAAGATGAGCCACTTGATCAAAAGAGTGGAACATCTTCCAATAAACACAAGACATACATTTAAGACTGAGGTTTCTTATGGTTTTTTTACAGATCACATAAAAAAAGAAGTCATAGACAAAAATATTGACTTGATTATAATGGGAACAAAAGGAGCCACAGGATTAAAGGCCATTTCTATGGGTAGCAATACGGGTGATGTAATTACAAAAGTACCCTGTGCCGTTTTGGCGGTACCTGAAAATGCGAAGTATAGTAGACCTAAGGAAATAGGCTTTCCAACAGACTTTCAATTGGGCTATAATTGGAAAGTAATGCAAAATATAAAGGAGCTGATCATAACACATAATTCGGCCTTGCGGTTTTTATATGTTTCGACCAATGAAGAACGATTTAGTGAACAACAACAAAAGAATCGACAATTTTTAGAGGATTATTTTACGGGTATCGAAATCTCTTTCCACACCCTTACAGGAAAAAAATTAGACGAAACCATTCAAAATTTCATTGAATGTCGCGATCTGGATATGATTGTAATGGTGGCCAAGCATTTGAATTTTATAGAACGAATTCTTTTTAGGCCTACGGTTGAAAAAGTTAGCTACCACACAACAATTCCATTTTTAGTGCTTCACGATTAAACCTTCAAAAAACTCCATTGTATTTGTTCAGGTATAATGTTCGTAATTCTTAAGTAAAAAAATAAAAACTCATAGTAAACAATATGCTATCATGGACAAAAGAATATTAATTCCTACGGATTTTTCAAAAAATGCATTAAACGCTGCTAGATATGCACTTGACCTTTATTCGAAATTGAATTGTGAATTCTACTTTCTAAACGTTTTCAGCTTGGACGGCTATACGACCAAATCACTATCTTTTCCTGAACCTGATAGCGCGGAATACAGGACTGCCCAAGCAAAATCCCATGATTCTTTTCTAAAACTCTTGGATATGTTGAAGCTACATAACGACAATCCCAAACATGCCTTTCATACAATTTCCACCTTTAATTATCTTTCTGAAGCGATAAAGCGTACAATTGCTGAAAAAGACATTGATTTAATAGTATTGGGTACCCAAGGAGCTTCTGGAACAAAGGGCGTCATTTTTGGAAGCAATACCGTAAAAGCAATGGAAAAGATTAGAGAATGCCCGGTTATGGCCGTACCCAAAAACGTACAGTTTTCTATCCCAAAAGAAATTGTTTTTCCAACAAATTATAAAGCCACTTTTAAACGACGGAAACTTAGCTACCTTATTGAGATTGCAAAAATGTTTGAATCAACTGTAAGAGTGTTATATGTAAGTAAAAAACATGATTTAACTGAACTACAAGAAAGCAATAAGCAATTATTGCATGCTATTATGGAACCAATAAAGCATGACTTTCATAACCTAACTGAAAATGACGTAGCAGAAGGCATAACTTCATTTGTTGAAAGTAGAAATAGCGATATGATTGCATTTATAAATCACAAGCACTTTTTCTTCAATAGTGTCTTTTCCAAACCATTGGTGAAGGAAATTGGTTATAAGGCCATAGTACCAATCTTGGCCCTACACTGAAATCAAAATTCTTTTTTAAAAAGTGAGTTAAGTTTATATAGAATACTGTAAACAAATTTGAAATACCCACTAGCAAAGCAAAGAAACTGTTGCCTTGGTGCGATTAAGTACTTTAAGAGCTACAAAATAAATTTCATTTTAGCCCGTAACAACTAAAATTCCAATTAATCTTTTCGCAATCTAAAATAAACCAATAATTACATTTAAATTATGGTCGATTTTGACACTATATTTAATTCGTAAAAACGGTCCTACCAAAACAAACCTTAAATGAAAACTATTTCCATTATCAAAAAAAACATATTTCATATTCTATTTGTCTCCCTTTTTACAACAACCCTGAATGCTCAAAATTCATCTAATACATACCAGGATTTGACCGCTTTTTTTAAGGAGTGGAGAACCTTTGAAAACCCTCCTTTACGGGATGGCGCACCGGATTACACCCAGGAAACCTTTGACAAAAGGTGGCCGGCATTCCAAACCCTTCATAAAAAGCTGCTAGAGATGGATACCACAGACTGGTCCATACCGCATCAGGTAGATTGGCGTATCGTAAACGCCGAAATGAACGGGTACGACTTTAACCACCGCATCCTGAAACCCTGGCAGCGCGACCCCGCCTTTTATGCCACCATTTGGACGGCCCGCAGCGATGTTCCCGCGCACGAAGGCCCAACCCATCATGCCATCATAGATCTTTGGACCTATGAGTTTCCGTTGAACAAGGAACAACGCACCAAATTATTGGCACAACTAGAGGTCATTCCACCCTTGAACGAACAGGCGAAACTGAACCTGACAGGGAATGCCAAGGACCTTTGGATTGCCGGAATTCGCGATATTAAAACCCAGAGCAAAAACCTAGAAGACATGAAGGAGCTCCCCGGAATATCAAAGGACCGAAAATTAATAAAGGCCATTGAAGAAGCGATTGCCTCTACGGACAACTTGGCAAGTTGGTTGGAAGCCGAGGCATCAACCAAAACGGGTCCGTCGGGTATCGGGAAGGAAAATTATACCTGGTACCTACAAAACGTTCATTTGGTTCCTTTGACCTGGGAAGATGAAGTCATGATCTTAAAACGGGAACTTTCCCGAGCTTGGTCGGCCTTAAAACTCGAGGAGCATCGGAATAGAAACCTCCCTGAATTGACGGATGCCAATTCCCCAGAGGAATACGACCGTCGTGCCAAAGCTGCCGCCAAAAGCCTCCTTGATTTTCTGGACAAAAATGAAATGGTCACGGTAAAGGATTATTTTGAACCGGCGTTAGATGCACATCTTGGTGCGTTCGTACCCCGTGAAACGCGTAACTTCTTCTGGATTACCGCACATTATGACCAGCGGCCCCTCTACTCCCATTTTTACCATTGGTTTGAATTGGCACGTATGGACACTGAACCGCATGCCAGTGAAATCAGGCGAACGCCCCTCTTGTACAATATTTTCGACTCCCGTAACGAAGGTACGGCCACGGCCGTAGAGGAGATGTTCATGGATGCGGGACTGTATGACGATTCCCCGCGTTCCAGGGAAATCGTCTATATTATGATAGCCCAGCGCGCAGCCCGGGGATTGGGTTCCCTGTATGCCCATGCCAATATCATGACCATGGAGGAGGCCGGGGGCATTCATTCAGAACATACCCCACGGGGCTGGATGAAGACAGAAAAGGAATTGTTGCTTTTTGAACAACATCTATATCTACGGCAGCCCGGCTACGGCACCAGCTACATCACCGGAAAATACCTGTTGGAAAATACCATGGCCGAGTATGCAAGAATGAAGGAAGCAAATAACGAGCCTTTTGAAATGCGCGCCTTCTTTGACGAATTGAATTCAGTGGGAAGTATTCCTATTTCCTTGGGCCGATGGCAAATGACAGGCGTGGAAAATTACTTGGGGCAGGAATAGTGGCAACCATCGAATCCATTTCGTAATGTCCGATGCCAACCCGAAAAAATTAGCCCGTCAAATGGGTATTTTGGCCCTTACCGCTACGGGGGTCTGTTCCATGTTGGGTGCCTCCATCAACGTGGTGCCCTTTATGATCCAGCGAAATGTTCCTGGTATTGGGCCCTACGTGCTCCCGGCCTTTGCCTTTGCGGCCATACCGGCACTGTTTGCAGCTTTGGCCTATGGGATTTTGGGTTCGGCCATGCCACGTGCCGGAGGTAGCTACATTTACGCCAGCAGAGGTCTTAACCCTTATCTAGGTTTTATTGCCAGTTTTTCGCAGTGGTTCGGACTTTCGATTGTCATTGGGGTCATTGCCTATGTGACCGTTCCCTTCATCAGGGACGTAACCCTCGCCTTGGGTTGGGAAGAAATCTCCCAAAGTTTAGAAATTGGATGGATCCGGGTATCCATCGCTTTGAGTCTCATTTGGGCCTTTGTGGCCATCAACATCCAAGGCATTAAAAGTTACGAACGCATTGTCCTGCCCATGATGTTCCTCATGTTCGGTTTGGGGGGTATCGTCATCGTTGCCGGATTGATCTACGACGCATCTGATTTTCTATTGGCCCTTGAAAACAAGGCCGGAACCACTTTTCAGCCCACCGAACAGACCGATTTTGACTGGCGCATCTTCTTATCGGCCGCTGCCCTATTGTTCTCCAGTTTTATCGGGTTCGACTCCATCGCCCAGGCAGGTGGGGAGGCCAAAAACCCGACAAAATCACTACCCACGGCCATTCTTTTGGCCATTTTAGGAGTAGGGTTGTTTTACTTTTTGTTCGCAGCATCGGTATACCACATCGTTCCGTGGAGCTATGTGGCCCAGGAAGCCATGAGTAAGGACATTTCCGCACCGGGCCTTTTAAGTTATGTATTGCCCTCTGGTCTGGGAATCGCCATTTTGGCCGGAGCTGCGATTGCACTTATAAATGATCTACCTGCCATGCTTTTGTCCGTCTCCAGATTGATGTTCGCTTGGGCAAAGGACGGTATTTTTCCCAAGGCCGTTTCCAAAATACACCCTAAAAACCGAACCCCGCACGTTGCCCTTTGGGCGGCAGGAGGCATGGCCAGCATCGGGGTATTGGGCTCCCATTTTGCGGGCGATTTCTTTTTAGGTATCGATATCATGGTCACTTCCATGATGGTGAATTTTTTGTTGATGTGCATCACCCTGGTTTCCATCGGAAAACTAAATCCTGAAATTGCAAAGAGAATCGGTGTCCTAAAAAATAGGACGATGCAGCTTCTGATAGGCTGGATGGGTATTGTATCGCTATCGGCCTTTTTGATCATCCATACCTATAAGGATATGACCGCGGATACCACCGAATGGTATTTTCACTCCACTCCCATTTGGTTGATCGTTATGGGTGTGGCAAGTGCTATCTTTGTATATAATTGGGTCCGACTCACAAAAAATGAACCTGATTTAAAAAAACGATTTTTACAACTCCCCGAAGAATAAATAATGCATACAACAATAGAATTAGCCGATGGTTTTGAGATTTCACGTGTAGTGACCGGACTTTGGCAAATTGCCGATATGGAACGACACGGAACCACTTTAGACTCCGTGGAAACCGCTAAATACATGCAACCGTATCTGGATGCCGGCCTTACCTCCTTTGATATGGCCGACCATTACGGCTCCAGCGAAATCATTTCGGGTACTTTTAAAAACAACCTTGCCGAAAAAAACAAAGTGCAACTTTTTACCAAATGGGTACCCAAACCGGGCAAAATTACGAGGGAAGAAGTTCGCGAAGCGGTAAACACCGCCTTGGAAAGGATGCAGCAAACATCCATAGACCTCATGCAATTTCATGCTTGGTACTATCCGGATCCCAGCTGGCTGGACGGACTTTTCTATTTAAAGGAACTAAAGGACGAAGGGCTCATAAAACATTTGGGCGTTACCAATTTCGATGCGGCCCATTTACGTATTGCCCTTGCAAGCGGAATCCCTATTGTGAGTAATCAGGTGTGTCATTCCTTGATCGATCAGCGTGCCCTAGGAAACATGACCGCGGTCTGTAGGCAATACAATGTTAAACTATTGGCCTTTGGTACATTGGCGGGCGGATTTCTGACCGATGCCTGGTTAGGCAAACCCGAGCCCAAACAAGCGGAATTGAACACCTGGTCACAAATGAAATACAAGCGCTTCATAGACGCCGCCGGAGGATGGGAAGCCTATCAGCACGTGCTAAAAACCGTACGCACGGTGGCGGACAAACACAAGGCCTCCATTGCCAATATCGCTACTAGGTACATCCTTGAGAATCCGGCCGTTGCCGCTGTAATCGTTGGGGCGCGGTTGGGTAAAAGTGAACACATACACGACAACCGAAACATGTTGGACATCACCTTGGACCCTTCCGATATGGAAACCATCAAAAATGCCTTAAAGAAATTACAAATGATTCCTGGCGACTGTGGGGACGAATACAGAAAACCACCATTTTTAACGGCATCCGGCGACCTCAGCGACCACTTGGAAACCATACCAAAGGCATTTACCCCAGTTAAAACCGGACACAATCGCGAACAGATTTTTAGCGGCACGGAATGGGAGGAATATGCGGGATACTGCAGGGCCGTAAAAGTGGATAACAGGATCCATGTATCGGGGACGACCGCCACCCATGGCAGCCTGAGAATAGGCGGAAACGACCCAGCCGCTCAAACCCATTTCATCATCGATAAAATTGAAGGCGCCATAACCTCTTTTGGGGGTACCTTGGCCGATGTAATCCGTACCCGAATTTTTGTAAACGAGTTATCCGATTGGGAAGCTGTGGCCCGTGCCCATGGGGAGCGGTTTAAAGACATCAATCCGGCAAATACCTTGGTGGAGGCCAAATTGGTGGGCAAAGGCTATATGGTGGAAATTGAGGCCGAAGCGGTTTTAAGCCAATAATACACCTATTCCATTTCCCAGTCCAAATCGGATTTTTTGATAGCCGATGCAAAGTCCTGCCACTGGGTATTCATAAAATCGTCCACGGCATCAGAAAAATCGGAAATCAACTGGGTTGCCTGCTCCAAGGTCTCCCAATGCTGTTTGGATGGTTCCGTGGTCTGTGCCGCCGCAATCTGTAGGACTTCCCGAATTTTTGAATAGGCCGATGTTTCAAAGGATTGCCAAGCCCCTACCTGGCGTTCCGGTCTTGGGGTCTGACCTTTTGCTTTCAAGGCTTTTAAGTCAGTTTTCATTCGGTCAATTTTTCGTAGTAAGGAAGCGTTCGATTTTTCCGATGCATCGGCTAATTGCTTTAAAAGCGTTTCGACCTTTTTCTGCTTTTTATCAATGGATGTAAGTTGCTCCGAAATCTGTTTTACCTGCACATCCGCCGTTTTTCTATACTTGTATAACTGTAGGTCTACTTCCTCGTCCAAATCGAAACGTGGATCCGGTATCACTTTTACTTTGGTGGTATCGGATACATTTCCATACTTCAGGACGATGGTATAGTCTCCGGGTAGCACGGGGATATCCCTTGAGAAATCATCCGTCCAGGAACCTAGTAGGGAACTAGACTTTTCGTCCAATTTCCAAAGCATATAATTAAGTCCCACTTTGAGATCTTTGGTTTCCACCGAATTGATTTTGTTGCCTTCATGATCAAAAATATCGGCCTTAACAACATCCCCCACCTTGGGTGTTCCCGAAAGGTAAAAGGGAATTTCCGTCTTTTGAAAGACTTTGTTCTCGCCCTCAAAAGTGGTGTGAAACCCGGTCCATATATTCCCCGGCGGATTTATAAAAAGCCCCTTGACCTGTACGGCATCGTTCATGGGCAGGGCGGTCAGTCCGTCTTTCAATCGGTTACCCGCAATTTCCCGCAAAGACAACAAATCGTCCAGCACCCAAATGGCCCTTCCAAAAGTTCCTACGATAAGGGCCGACTCGGTTTCCTGAATTTTTAAATCCATGGTGGATACGGAAGGAAAACCGTTTTTAAACTGCGTCCACGCTTGGCCTTCATCGGCACTTACCCAAAGACCGTGCTCCGTTCCCAAAAAGACCAAATTGGGTTCTACGGGGTCTTGGATAAAGGTGAGGGCATACCCACGTACCGAATCTCGGTTCACCATTCGCTGCCATGTCTTTCCAAAGTCATCGGTCTTAAAAAGGTAGGGTTCGTAGTCGCCTTTTCTATAATTGTTGACCACCATCCAAGCGGTTCCCTTGTTATACGTGGATGACTGAATCTGAGCGATCCACCCTTCTTCTGGCATTTCGGTTACATTTGAAGTAAGATTGGTCCAGCTCTTGCCACCATCAGTGGTCAATTGCACCTGACCGTCATCGGTACCTACCCAAATCAATTGCTCGTCCAGCGTACTGGGCGCTATGGTAAGGATGGAGCTGTAACGTTCCGCCCCGGAAACATCAAGTGTGAGTCCGCCGTAATCCCCTTTTTGGTATTCCGGATTATTGGTGGATAAGTCCGGGGAGATGACCTGCCACGTAGCCCCTTTGTCTGGAGTATAATGCACGAACTGGGACCCGTAATAGGCTGCATTGGGGTTGAACGGATCCCTCGCAAAACCGGCGTTCCAATTAAAGCGTAGCTCTGTTTTTACATCGGGTGCGGGAGGTTGTATGTTCACGTAATAGCCCGTCAATTTATCGTACCGATACAAATTTCCATTTTGCGAAGAACCATAACCAAAACGGGAGTTTTCCAAATCCGGCGAAATATCAAAACCATCACCACCCACTAAATACTGCCAATAGAGCGTGCGGATGCCCCCACGTTTCCATGTATAGGCCGGGCCGGACCAATTGCCGTTGTCCTGCATGCCCCCATAGACATTATACGGGCGGTCGTTATCCACACCCACATGGTAGAACTGTGCCACGGGAATGGTCTCTGGAAAATACCAACTTTTGCCATGGTCATAGGTAATGCCCAGACCGCCATCGCCCCCAATGATGAAGTGTTTCGCATCCTTGGGATTGACCCAAAAGGTATGGAAATCGGCATGGATACCCTTGGTCTCATCGGCGGGAATCATGGGGATCGTATCAAAAGTCACGGCCCCGTCATAACTGACGGATAAGGGCTGATATATATTATAGACGCGATCGGCATCTTCCGTATCCACCGCCAAGTCCTGAAAATAAAAAGGTCGGTTATTGGCAAATTTTGGATTTTCATTGATCAATTCCCAATGCGCTCCCGAATCTTCACTTCGGTAAATAGCGTTCTTTTTCGCCTCAATCTTAGCATACATTCTATTGGGGTTGGAAGGGGCCATCGCCAGCCCGATTCGGCCTAAATCGCCCGAAGGAAGGCCTTCATCTGTCCCTAATTTCTTCCAGTTTTTTCCTGCGTCCTCGCTCACAAAAAGTCCGGAACCTTCCCCACCGGACGTAAAATAATACGGTGTGCGTTCATGCTCGTATAGGGCCACGAACAACCTGTTTGGATTTCTTGGGTCCATGACCATGTCCGCAACGCCAGATCTTTCATTGGTATGTAAAATTCTCTCCCAATGGGTACCGCCATCGATGGTTTTATACAATCCCCTATCCTGATTGGCCGTAAAAGGATCTCCCATGGCACCCACATAGACAATATCTGGATCAGTAGGGTCAATAATTATCCTATGGATGGTCTTGGTAGCTTCCAGGCCCAAATGCTTCCAACTTTTACCTGCGTCCTCACTTTTGAAAATTCCCATGCCCAAATTCATCGAGTTTCTTGGGTTTCCTTCGCCTGTACCTACCCAAATCACATTGGGATTGTTTTGTTGGATGGCCAAGGCGCCAATATTTTGGGTCGGTTGGTTATCAAAAACAGGTTTCCAAGCAGAACCACCATTCTCAGATTTCCATACACCACCGGAGGCGGCCCCCACATACATGATTTTGGGATTATCGGTCACAACATCAATGGCCGTTATCCTGCCACTCATATTCGCCGGACCTACATTCCTGATCTTTAGATTCTGTAGTTTTGAAAAGTCGATTTGTTGGGCACTTGCCAAGCTTAAACAAAATATGGCGAATAGGGCAGTTTTCAATACGCTAACTTTCATCCGTAATGTTTTCGTTACTGTCAAAAATAATTGATTTGGCCAAATATATATGGAGCAATCAGAATAAAGAGATTCATACGTATCGTAAAACCTGGGGGCAGAAGGGCTTTGCCAAAAGAATTTTATATGAAATCGATTTAATGATTTGGTTCGGCCTATTGAAAACTTCGATTAGTGTTATTGATAATGCATATTACCTTTCTGAATATCAAAAACGTGTTATATTCTTTAATAATGCGGTACGATTCTTTAATCTGGATGCTTCCAAATTTGAGTAACCAAAGACCTTTTTAATACCAACCATTTTTGGGCCGAATTCCATCATCGAAAAAAACGGATGCATTCGGCCTTTTTTATTATTTAGAGTATTTTTATTTACCCTACTGGGGTATTCATTCTCCTTAAGGTATAATCCACAAAAGCATTGATTCCGAATTCCCATCGGGGAATCTTATTCGTCATATTGACCCAATTGGTCAATTGACCCAATTTAGGCGATGCGATAACCACTTTATCATTTAACTTATGGGTAAAGCCCATGCCTTCTGCGTCCCTGTCCAAGGTGGGGGCGAACATCGTTCCGCAAAATAGTACAAACCCGTCCGGATATTGATGATTGTCACTCAGGACCTGGGCCACCAATTCCTCTGGTGACCTGCTTATTTCGCCCATATCACTGGAATCCTCCAAAATAAATCCATCCTTGCCTTCAATTTTTAAAGATACCTTGGAAGTCTTTACGTCTTCCAGCGTAAATGTTTCGTCCAACATTCTGAACAAAGGCCCAATTGCACAAGAGCCGTTTTGGTCCTTTGCCTCTCCCAACAACAAGGCGCTTCTGCCTTCAAAGTCCCTTAGATTAACGTCGTTACCCAATGTTGCACCTACAATTTCGCCCTTGTTGGTAACCACCAGTACCACCTCAGGTTCGGGATTGTTCCAACCGGAATCATGGTGTATTCCTACTTCGGCACCGTAGCCTACGGCCGAAAATGGTTGGGACTTAGTGAACACTTCGGCATCTGGGCCTATACCCACTTCTAAATATTGGGACCATATTCCTCGTTTCTTTAATTCCTCCTTCAACTTCATTGCATGCGCAGAACCAGGTCTTACGTTATTGAGTCCTTCCCCAATGGTAGCGGTAATCTCTTCCCTGATCTGATTTGCCAATCGAGGGTCCCCCTTTGCCTTTTCCTCAATGACCCGTTCCAAAAGACTTTTAATAAACGTAACCCCACAAGCCTTTACCGCCTGAGTATCGTTTGGTGCAAGTAGATAGGGTTTGTTCCCATCCCTGTTTTGATAAAACGAATTGTCCAAGATGTCTTCCAGGTTTCCCACCTGCGAAATGTTGGGATCATCCGTGTTCAAAACCTTCATATAGGAGCCATCATTGACCAATTCACTGGTGGATTTGTAATAGCGTGATACGTCATAAACCATCCCCTTATATGCCCAAATGACGTGCGGCCCCGCTATATTATTATAGGCTATTTTTTTTGGAATGTAACATCTTCCTATCCACGTGCCTTCTTTTGCCATTTCGGGAATTATCTGATTATTTTCCATGTATTCCATTGATAATTAATTTTTTTTATAATCTAAACTATGCTATTCCAAATAAGTCAGGTGCCAGCTAAAGGACTTTTAGGCATCTTTACCGGTTCCCTGCCAAAAGTTCAATTAAAAAAACTGAGCCTCATTCCTTTCAAATTCTAAAAATAAAAAACCGTATTAAGGTGCATGCAAGAAACGGCAAACCCTTTTTAATTCTATCCTCGCTTTCCCAATAATTAATGCCCCTACGGGAAATACCGGGTAGGTCTGTGTGTATCCAAAATTCTTTACCTGTTTTGGCATGAATAGCGATTAGAGAACTATTTTTTCCCAGTACATACATGGTACTATCCACGATAATGGGACTAAAAAAATAAAATCGGTCATCTCCAGAAGGATAGCTCCAAAGCAGTTCCAATTCACCCACATTGGCTTTGGTAATGATTGGTGATTCAAAGTATTTGGATTGGTCAGGGCTTCCACCATATTGGGACCAGGTAGTGTGCCGGGTTGTTTTCTCTGTCTTCGTTTGACATCCTACCATGACGCTTAAAAAGGATGGTACGAGAATTAGTACAGATAATTTATTCAATAATTGTTTAGTTGACATGGTGTATAATGCAAGTAAAGCATACTATGGCGAAATATAGAATATTCGCCATGGCAACTTAATCTTATTAGATTGTTCTAGATCTTACCAAGTTCTCTTCTTCAATATTTCTTGGATTTGTTCCCTGGAAACAGGTAATTCATCAATATGTTCATTGAGCCATTTGCTGAAATCCTTTTCAATTTCATCGGCCCAACGAGTATCGATTTGGCCCGCAGTATAAACACCCTCCTTTATACGTTGATGTCCGAACATATCGCGCAAACGAACAACTTCTGAGGTCGTCGCCACCTTCTCGGCCAAATGCGGTGGTATGAAAGTTACCACACCCATTTTTCCCAATACTACATCACCGGGCATTACGGTTACAGTACGGATTCTCGTAGGTTGATTGATTCCTATGAGCATCGTGTTCAAATCACCCGGTGGATTATGGTGGGAAGCGTCATAACTGGTGTAATAGGAAGTAAAACCTCCTATTTCCATGAGTCCCTCAACATCCCTTAAAGCTCCATCATAAACAATTCCATTTCCGGTCTTTGCATAAATTGCATTGCCTACGTTGTCCCCAATGGTAGGTCCGTCCTTATCCGCACCAAATTGGTCTGCAACGTACACATCGCCATTTACCAATATATCCACGGGCCAGGTGTTTTGACCACGTTTTCCCTGTGCTTTTCCCCGGTCATCAATGGCTTTCCAAACATCTGGGCGGCCGGGCATGAACGTTGCGGTGACCGCGCGACCTACCAAAACACTATCGGGATTGATCAGTTTCCAGTCTTCGGCAATTTGATACCGATAGCCTTCGTTTTTCATTACGGCCCAGGCCTCCTCCACACTAACAGACTTTATCCTTTCCAATAAGGCATCGGACACTTTGGGTCTTCCATCCTCAAAGCGTTCTCCTGTCCACTGTGGAGTTAAAAAAATAAGTTCTTCCTTACTAATCTGTTGCCCCATCATCTGGGTCGCCAAACCGATCAGCACCACTAACAGCATATACTTTCTTTGTAACATAATCGTCTCTATTTTATGTGTTATTGATTATTCAAAAAATGGAATGCCTTCGGGGGCATACTTTCGCATGGCGTCCTCATTGATATCCACTCCAATACCTGGTTTATCGGAAACCTTCACAAAACTGTCCTTCACCCAATCCGCTTCATCATAGGTCACTATTTCCTTGAACATAGGGTCTGTGTGGAAGTAGGATTGCCATTCCATTAAATGGAAATTGGGAACCGAGGCACACACATGGGCACATGCCATGGCACCCAAGAAGGAAGCCACCATATGTGGTGAGAAGGGTACATAGTATAAATTGGCGAGGTTGGCAATGCGCTGTCCTTCCCCTAGGCCCCCACATTTTTGAAGGTCTGGCATGATGATGTCCACTCCATTGTCCAGCAATTGTTTAAATCCGTGACCTAAGTATACGTTTTCACCCGCTGAAATGGGTGTGCTTGTTTCCTCCGCAAGTGTTTTGAATGCGTCAAAATTTTCTGCTGGAATAGGCTCTTCCAACCAAGTTAGATTTAAATCTTCTACTTTTTTGGCAATGGTCTGGGCGGTCACATGATCATATCGTCCATGCATATCCACACATAAATCTATTTTTGGTCCTACCGCTTCCCTAACCGCAGCAAGTTGATCATACATTCGTATAATCTCACCCGGACTGGCGGTCCAATTATAGCGATCATATTTATCAGGATCGCTCGCATAATCCAAATCGAATTTCAATGCGTTAAAGCCCCAATTACTAATGGCATCTCTGGCCGCAGTGGCAAAATCATCCGGAGAAGGAAAACGAACTCGATAAAGCGCGGTATCACAATACACTCTTACCTTATCCCTGAATTTACCACCCAGCAACTTATAAACCGGTAAATCCAATGCTTTGCCGGCCAAGTCCCATAAAGCGGTCTCTATAGCGGAAAGCACAGCTACATAAGTTCCAGACTGCGCACCTCCAAAATGACCTGCGCGGCGAATATCTTCAAATATTTTATGGACATTGAACGGACTTTGGTCCCTTAAAAAGTGTCCCATTCTTTTGACCAAATGGTAGGTTCCGGGTACGGCATCAACACCCTCTCCGCATCCATAAATTCCTTGGTTGGTATATATTTTTACAAACAGTCCACTACCCCGACGAATAAAACCGCATTTTACATCGGTAATCTTTAAGTCAGAGGGTGAGGAAAGTTTTGGATTTTTATCAATCGCCGTTACATACTCGTTACCATACGTACTTGATACCATACCCAATCCGGCACCGGCCATTAGGGATTTGGAGATAAAAGATCTTCTTGAATTTTTCATTGGTTCTTTTGATTTTTTTACATCGTTTTTCTTTGCTAATTGACCTTTATTGTGTTGGGTTGCTTTACCGTAGGTTTTCCGTGCCAATAAGAAGCCAATATAGATCCAGTTACGTTCATTAACGGCCCAAAAACTGCCGGGGCCAGCCCCATGGTGGCAATTTTACCTAGACTGTTCGCGATACCCGAAGCTAAACCTCCGTTTTGCATTCCTACTTCAATTGCTATTGTCCTTGCATCCTCTTCAGACATCTTAAATAGTTTGGCATACCAATACCCCAGGAAGTATCCGAAAATATTGTGTATTAGTACCAATAACATAAGTATACCCCCTATTTCCAATAAACTGTCCCTTCCTGCAGCAGTAATAATGGTGATAATCAGACCTATGGCCAACATGGATACCAACGGCATGGCTTTTCCTATAAAATTTGCGTTTTTACCCAAAATCTTATTTACAATTAGTCCCGCTCCAATGGGTAGAATAATCATTTTAATTATGCTCCACATCATGGAAAGCACATCGATTTCTATGAACTCGCCGGCAAATACTTTCATCATAAGTGGGGTGAGAAAAGGCGCCAAGAGGGTGGCTATGGAGGTGATGGTAATGGATAAAGCTACATTCGCATTGGCCAAAAAAGCCATTACATTGGAAGCCACACCACTGGGAGAGCAGCCTATAAGAACGATACCCGCGGCAATTTCAGGTGGAAAATTACTGATCTGCGCCAAAAAGTAGCCAATTAATGGCATTACGAGCAATTGGGCAGATACTCCTATGACCACTCCTTTTGGCGATTGAAAAACAGCTGCGAAATCCTTAAGACTCATGGTGGTTCCCATACCGAACATGATAATCTGTATAAGTGGAATTATAAGAACGGTCAATTTGAAATTCCCAATATTGGTAAAATAGGATGGATAATAGAGCGCGGCCGTAACGCCAGCAAAAATCATGGTTGTAAAAATTAACCCACTCAGTTTTACGTAACCATTGAAGCCGAAAGCCAACAACGCAAAGAAGCCTAAAATAAATGGGCCGGCCTTGTCTAGGTTCCCAGTAATTATCATACCTATGACAACAAGAAAAAGTGCTGCTGCCAATCCTATAGAAATTGAATAAATAGTAATTTTTCCCAAGGTAATATGTGTTATAATTTATAAGCCTGTCTTGCCAATAGCTTCCATCGGCCTTCTTTTTTAAATATCAATAGACAGCCAATCCTTACATCGGCTGGTTTACCATTATTGGTTCCTTGGGCTTCAAAAATATGCCGAACCACGCCTACTTTACCGGTTACCGAAACGGTCTGGTCCTTTGGGGTAATGGAAGAAAACTGAAAGGCACCATTGAGTACCCCGTTTACATATTGAGATTTGTTCTCCAAAGAGCCGCTGGAATGGCCATATGTCAATTTTTCCGAGGTCAATTGCTCCAGAACTTCTTTATCCTTGTCCACCATGGCCGAATATAATTCCGCAACTGTTTTTTCAATTTCCGAAACATTCTTATTTGGGCCCTGCGCCGATGTTAAAGAAGTAAGGCCCAAAAGTGTAATAAATACTAGTCCACGGGCAACCTTGAAATGTAATCTCAACTTCATTGATATCATATTCCTCATTATTTAATGGTTTGGTATTTATTTTTTTCTGGAAGCCATATAATCGTTAAGCTCCTTTCTGGTCATAGGTAATTTGCTGTCGGGATATGATTTTAACCAGTTTTCAAAATCAGCATTGATCTCATCGGTCCAACGGGTATCGATTTGACCCGCTGTATATTTCTTTTCCCGTAATCTTTGAAATCCGAAAACATCCCGTAAGCCTACAATTTCAGAGGAAATCACCAATTCCGAAGCCAAATAGGAAGGAATAAATATGGTTCCATGCCTATTGGCCAATACAACATCGCCAGGCAATACCGTTGCCCTTCCAATTCGGATGGGCACATTAATGGACGTTAACATTTCCTCTTGAAGATACGATGGGTCCGCTCCTTTATGCCATCCATTGAAACCTTCAATATCCAAAAGGCCCGCAACGTCCCTCACGCCGCCATCAAAAATGACCCCGTTCTGTGAATTGGCATAAATGGCATTCCCCAAATTGGAACCTATAAGGGTCCCATCAATAATTCTACCGTAACCATCCGCAACGTAAACGTCTCCTGGCACCAATTGTTGAATAGGCCAAGAATTACTACCTCCAATGGTATCTCTTTTTTCCTCGGCTCCCTTTATTTTTATTAATTTTTGATAGTCCGGTCTTAACGGCATATACTGGGCAGTGACCACTCTTCCTGTCATCACACCTTCTGGATGGATTATTTCCCATTCCCCTTCATATTGGTTGTTGTAGCCCCTACTTCTTAAAAAGCCCCAGGCCTCTTCTATCTGTATATTCTTCATTCTACTTAATAGGGCATCGGACACCTTGGGTCTTCCATCATCAAAGCGCTCCCCTTTCCATTGGGAAGTCAGCTCCTTGATATATTCCGCAGAACCTGTAACCCCTTGAGCATCGCCTTGGAAATGGTATGTTAAACAACATAAGACCATTACAATTTTGAAATTTTTCATTTTTACAATTATTAAAGTTCTCTTGATTTATAGTATTACAAAATTTAGATACCATTGTAAGCAAGCTGAGAACCCTTCCAAAAAAGGAAGTGTTCTCCAGCCTAACTTAAACTAACTCAAATTCTAAATTTCAATGTTCATACATTCTTTCTCAGTTCTATTAATTACAATTTTAAAACCTTAACTAAATGTTCTGTCATGTGATCTAAGTTCATTCCATTCCTCTGTGGATTTAAAGAATGTCTTATCAGATGGATGCAAATGGGCCTTAACCACTTCTTCATCCAACTCGATACCCAAACCTGGTGCAGTGAGTGGTACGGTGGCAAAACCTTTATCTATCATTTTAAAACCTCCCACCGTTTTTACCAGACTTTCCCACCAGGGAACGTCAACCGAGTGGTGTTCCAATGCCAAAAAGTTTTGAGTGGCGGCAGCGCAATGCACATTGGCCATAAATGAAACCGGCGTACCAGCCTGATGCATGGCCATGGCTATACCATATTCCTCGGCATAGTCGGCAATTCGTTTAGTTTCCAAAAGCCCGCCAGAAGAGGCCAAATCCGGATGTATAATATCCACGGCCCTGTTATGGATCAAGGGAAGGAAATCCTTTAAAAGATAAATATCCTCACCAGTCGTTGTTGGCGTCTCTATAGCATCCGTAATAGTGCGCCATTGTTCATTGTACTGCCATGGTACCATATCCTCAAACCAGGCCAATCTGTATTTGTCCAATGCCTTTGCCAATCGAATACCGTTGTTCAAATCAAAGTGTCCGTAATGGTCCGTGGAAATAGGAATCTCATAGCCCACCATATTACGAACATCCTCAACTACCTGTTGCAATTCTTCCAAACCTTTTTCAGTGATTTGGATTTGCGTGAAAGGATGCATCGTATTTCCGTAGGACATCATATTTCTTCGATCTCCCCATTGAGCCAAAACACCCTTATCATTTTCCCAAAACTTACCATTCACAACGGTTCCAGGTTTTCCCCTGAGCTCCCCTATAGAAACATCCATTTTCAACCAAGTATATCCTTGCTCATTTACCCTAAAGTCTATCAATCTTTTTTGTTCTTCGGGGGATGATGCTTCGGGTGTATCCGCATATAGCCTAACCTTGTCCCTATATCTTCCACCAAGCAGTTGCCAAGCGGGAACGTTGTAGGCCTTTCCGCAAATATCCCAGAGGGCCATTTCTACGGCACAGACACCGCCCGCTTGTCTTGCGGGACCCCCAAATTGCTTGATACTCTTAAATATCTTCTCGACGTTACAAGGGTTTTCCCCAAGGATTCTGCTCTTAAGAAAAAGAGCATAGCGAACATCAGCCGCATCCCTAACCTCACCCAGACCGTAGATACCTTGATTGGTTTCTATTTTTATAATAGCGGTACCACCCATGACATTGGTCAAGGCATATCGCATGTCAGTTATCTTGAGGTCTGAAGGTGCGGACATACGGCTAACCTTAGAAGTCGTTTGGGCTATTGTATCCTCTATCCCAAGTCCGATCATTCCGGTCATCGCTATTCCACCCAAAGCCGTCTTCTTTAGGAAGTTTCTTCTTTCGTCCGGGGTCTTAGGGTTTTCAAGTTCCGACTTTCTAGATTGAAAAAGATGCTTCTCTTCCAGTTTGTTCTTCTCTATGATCTGTTTTAGAATTGATTTCATTCTTATCTATTATTAAACTTGTATACTTGTTAATCCACGTCCCACCTTACTTTGGTATCCAAATTATCAGGTCCCATTCTAGAAACCGCTTGTTGAAGATTTCGTTGTTAAAAGGCTATTTTTGCGGTAGAACATATCAATATTCCAAAAAAGGCAAACGGTTCATAAACCCCATTGTTTATAATGTTCCAAAAACAATTTCTCCAGAAGTATTTTGCTTGGGTTTTCCAATGGATAGGTAATTAGAATCTTAGGATATATCTTTTAAATTAGGCATCACTCCCATTCAATAATTGTATTTTACACACCTAACAAATCCAATGTATTAAATTGATACTATTTGTGCAATATAAATATTACATCTTAAATATTTTAACAAATAAAATGTCATTATGAAGTTTTTCAATAAATGTAATTCAAAGTACAGGACAGAAAATTTATTAGATAAAAAGGTAGTCCTATTACCCAAATGCACTTAGAAATGAACTGGGGCTGCCTGGAGTTCCCATTTTATGTATCTATTGGATTCGAGTATAATCATTCATTATCTGCCTATATTGAATGATTCTCAGCAAAATATTGACTGATTTCATTAAAAACCGAAGGTTTTTGATCCTTAATTTGGATTTTTTGATAAAAGGTGTAGGTTATATGTAAGTCATAACCCAAAACACTTTATGCGTCAACTAAAAATTACAAAGCAAATTACGAACCGTGACACCAAGTCACTTGAAAAGTACTTTCAAGAGATAAGCAAAATCGAACTGATTACGGCTGATGAAGAGGTGAAACTAGCCCAAAGAATAAAAGAGGGAGACCAAAAAGCTTTGGAAAAATTGGTAAATGCCAACCTACGATTTGTTGTTTCTGCTGCCAAACAATATCAAAATAGGGGATTAAGTTTAACAGACTTGATCAACGAAGGAAATTTGGGACTGGTCAAGGCAGCAAAGCGATTTGACGAAACACGGGGCTTTAAATTTATTTCCTATGCCGTCTGGTGGATCCGTCAATCTATTTTACAGGCTCTGTCCAAGAATGGAAAATCTATCCGATTACCACAAAACAAAATTGCGACGAACACCAAAATCTACAAGGTGTATTCTTCATTGGAACAGCAATTGGAACGTGCACCAAATCCATCGGAAATAGCATCTGAATTGGATATGAGCGAAAGAAAGGTGGAAAGTTCTATCAAAATTTCTGGGAGGTCACTTTCATTGGATGCTCCCTTTAAGGAGGAAGAATCATCCAACCTCTATGACGTACTTTCCTCCAAGGACGCGGATAAACCGGATGAAAAAATGATGAAAGAATCGTTGCAAACAGACATACATCAAGCCTTGGAAACAATACCTGAAAGACAGCGCGATGTAATCCGCCTGTTTTATGGTATAGGCAAGGAACCTCCAATGAGCCTCTCAGAAATAGGCGATTTATTTGATATTACCCGGGAGCGAGTGAGACAAGTACGCGAAAAAGGACTGCGTGCATTAAGAAAAAAGTCCAGAAATAAAGTATTGAGAAGTTATTTATAATCCAAAAAAAGAAACATGTTAAAAATAGAAGTAAAAGAAGGAGAATCCATTGAGAGAGCCTTAAAACGTTACAAAAGAAAATACAGAAAAACAAAGGTGCTGGACCAAATAAAAGAGAATAAACATTACAAAAAACAATCCACTGAAAGGAGAGAGGCCCTTCAAAAGGCGGAATATAGGCAACAATATATTTTAGAGAACGAAGACCAATAATTTTTGGGATTACCAATATGGCTCTTAATGGGTGTCAAATCTAACGATACCTTAATAAGAATTGGTGCGAATTAAGGATTAACTACTTGATAATCAAAATAACATAAGCTTAACATGGTCAATTTGTAAAGACCGTTCAGAATCTTATGTTATGCACTTACAAAAACCGAAGAATGAAGATTATTTATGTAAAAAGAGAAAGCAATGTAAGAGAAGTATATAGAACAAGTCTAGGGCATTTGAACTGGAAGGTAACTTATATTAAAAAATATTTTCTAGGAATGCCGTTCAAAACCATGCACAAATACACACATACTTTTTTCACGAAAAAAAATAACAGAGTAGAAAAAATGCTATTCGTTTAAACTAAACAATCACCTTTAAATTTTAATAAACAACAAAACTATTTTATGAAGATTTTAGTTATCGGAGCAGGAAACATGGGACTCACCTACGCGGAAGGAATGTCCAAATCCAAACTATTGAAAAGAAGAAACATTATGGTGTTGGATACCTCCGAAGAAAAATTAGAAGCGCTTAGGAAAGAGGCCAAATTTGATACTTTTAAGGAATTGGCAGATTGTGTTCCACAGGCAGATATTATTTTTATTGCCGTTAAGCCATATCATGCAGAGGGCTTGATGATGAAAATGGAACCTCTCGTAAACAAAGGGCAGATTGTAATTTCCATTATGGCAGGCGTAACCATAAAAACGATTAAGGTCCTTACCGGCCTAAGTAAAGTTGTAAGGGCCATGCCAAACCTTCCAGCCCAAATAGGCAAAGGCCTAACCTCTTTTGTAGCATCGGAAGAAGTATCCAGAATAGAACTTTTAACCATTGAAAGTTTATTGGATACCACAGGCAAGTCCATTTTGGTAAGCGACGAAAATTTTATCGATGCTTCTACAGGTATTTCCGGAAGCGGTCCGGCCTATGTGTTTTATTTTATGCAAAGTATGATGGAGGCGGCCCTAAAAATGGGCTTTTCCAAAAATGTCTCCAAAGTGCTCGTAAGCCAGACCTTTACAGGTGCCATTGAACTTTTCAATCAGAACGACCTTTCACCCAATTCTTGGATGGACAAGGTAGCCAGCAAAGGAGGTACTACCCGTGCAGCTTTGGATAGTATGGATAATAACAAGGTAGGTGAACTAATTAAGGAAGCTGCCTTTGCAGCATTTGAACGTGCCATTGAACTTGGAAAAGAGAAATCGTATGTATAAAGAAAAAATAGTGGTGAAAGTTGGTACCAATGTAATGACCAACAAAGACAATAGAATTGTTAGACCTGTATTACGAAACCTAGTAGAGCAAATCGCAAAATTGTACGAAAGGGATATTATTACCGTATTGGTTTCTTCCGGATCAGTCATCGCTGGTAAAGAGGTTTTGGGAAAATCCAACATCGAGGATAGGACCCAAAGACGCCAAGTATATTCTGCCATTGGACAACCCAGAATGATGCGCCTTTATTACAATATTTTCCATGATTACGGAATGAAATGTGCCCAGGTACTTCCCACCAAAAGGGATTTCAGTCCTGGCGTACATAGACAAAATATGGTCAACTGTTGTGAAGGCCTATTGTCTGAAGGTGTTATTCCCATTGCCAATGAGGATGACGCTGTATCTGTAACTATGAGCATGTTTTCCGATAATGATGAATTGGCAAGCTTAATTGCTCAGCTTTTGAATGCGGACAAGCTCATTATCCTGACCGATATCGATGGACTTTACACAGGTGACCCCAACGAAGAGAATAGTGATTTGGTCCAACATGTAAAACCTGAGGAAAATTTGGACAAGTATATCACGGACAATAATAAAAAAGAGGAGGAAGGCCGAGGAGGCATGGGTTCCAAACTGGATTACGCACAGCAGGCGGCAGCCAAGGGTATACCTACCTATATTGCCAACGGTAAAAAGAAGAATACCATCATCGACATCATTGAAGGTAAAAATGTAGGGACAATGGTAACCTTGGAAGAAGAATTAGTAAAATAGAACATCTTAATTAGGATGGCTTTAAAAGCTTGAAATAAAGAAATAGATGTTCCCATAAAAAAGAGTTTAAGAAACAAATGAAATTATTGACTACAGACATAAAAAATAAGGTATTGGACAGTATGATGCGACTTCTGGATAAAAACAGGGAAAGTATCATCAAAGCAAATAAAAAGGACTTGGACCTATTCCAGAAAGAGGACCAGGCTATGTATGACCGACTTATTGTTACCAATACCAAAATCGATGGTATGATACAATCGATACGAGAGGTTCAGAGCCAGGAAGATCCTGTAAACCAACCCATTTCATCTCGAATTCTGGATAATGGGCTGGAAATAATCAATAAAACGGCCCCTTTCGGCACCATTATGATCATTTATGAATCGCGACCAGATGTGACCATTGAAGCAGCGGTTTTGGCTTTTAAAGCCAGTAACAAAATATTATTAAAAGGAGGTAAGGAAGCCCTTCGTAGCAATACTATACTTACCGAGCTTTGGCACCAAGCCTTAGAGGAAAACGACCTTCCCAGAGATTATATCCAATTGATGACCTTGAATAGACAGGAAACCCAAGAATTCCTAAAAAATCCCACGGAAAAATTGGACCTCATCGTTCCACGAGGTGGGGAAAGGTTGATCAATTTCGTAAAAGAACATGCCAATTGCGCCGTACTTGTAAGCGGTAGAGGTAATAATTTCCTGTATGTGGATGAAAATGCAGATTGGGAAAAAAGTATCAAGGTCATCATGAATGCCAAGACCGATAAAATTTCGGCGTGTAATGCGTTGGACAAAATACTGATCAGTCAGAAAATCGATAACTACGAACAAAAACTCACGGAGTTGTACAATCTATTGAGCTTCAATGGTGTTGAAACATGTGTAGATGAAACCGTTGGTAAAACCTTGATAACGGCCAAGCCTATTCAAGATAAATCCATGTGGAAGGAAGAGTTCCTTGCTATGAAATGCTGCTTGGCGGCAGTAGATTCGTTGACCGAAGCAGTTTCCAAAATAAACGAGTATTCCGGAGGGCATTCCGCCACCATTATGACCAATGACAAGGGAATTGCCAGACAGTTTATGGAAGAAGTTGATTGCGCGGCGGTATATCAAAATGCTTCCACAAGATTTACCGATGGCGGTCAAATGGGCGTAGGTGCGGAGCTTGCCATCAGTACGGACAAGCTGCACCACAGGGGACCTTTGGGATTGGAACAATTGGTCACCAACAAATATTATGTCTTTGGCGACGGTCAAATAAGGGAATAAGGAAAAGAATCAAGCTTAAATTCTAACTCAAATACCTAATAAATCCTACACAATGTTTGAAACAATAGAGACTATTGAGGGAGCGACCATATATCATGGGGAGATCCATAATAGAGTTTACTTATCCGAAATAAATTCTGCAAAAATCGATGCGATTTTGCCAAAAATGACGGAACTGGCAAAACGGAAGAAGTATGATAAAATCTTGGGGCTAGTCCCGGAAAATGCCATCACGCATTTCAAATCCAGCGGCTATACAATAGAGGCAAAAATACCCGGATTATATAATGGAAAGACCACGGGCTATTTTTTAGCGGACTATTTGAACAAGAACAGGCTCCAATGTGATGAAAAACAGTTGAAGACCATTGAAACCGTAAAGAGAATAGCGATGGCCGCCAACAAGCCCAATGAAAATCCACACATGGGCATACCAAAAGACTATACGATACGTAAACTGTGGAAAAAGGATTTTTCCTCTTTGGCTACCTTACATGAAATGGCCTATAAATACCATCCAAAGCATATAAAAAAAGTACACGATTTTGAGGGATTGGAGGAAATGGACCATCAATTTCATGGGCTGTTCGTTAACGATGAACTTTTGGTATCCGCTATTTTGAGGGTACATACGACAGAGGCAAATTTGGAGATTGTAGATTTTGCAACGCATCCTGACTATAGGGGCCAAAACCTTTCCTATTACCTAGTGCAGGAAATCAAAAAACTCATGAACGTTGAGAATTGCACCACGATTTACGCGTTGGCAAGAGCCACTTCGTACGGGTTGAACATTACGTATAGCAAACATGGTTTTAAGTTTGCCGGCACTCTTACCAACAACGCTTTCGTTAGGGACGCAATGGAGAGCATGAACGTTTGGTACTACAATAGGCATTAAATATGTAACCTATCCAAACTTCCTTTCCGGGTCAAAAGGCGCAATATCCATAGAGGTCTCCTCGGCTTCCATGACTTCTGAAATGAGTTTGCCGGTTACAGGTCCCAAACTCCAGCCCATCATGGCATGGCCCGTAGTGATGAAAAAGTTATCGAAGGCCTTCATCTTGCCTATATAGGGCAGACCATCAGGAGAGACGGGCCGCAAACCACATTTGGCACTGTTGATTTCGGCTTTGGTTATTTCTATGGTTGGGTAGAATTTCTTTACGGCTTCTGCAATGGCCTCTACCCTATTCAAATTTATATCATAGTTTACGCCCGAAAACTCCATGGTTCCGGCAAACCGGGTAAATCCGTCCATTGGCGTAATCGCCACTTTTGCCTCCATTAAAATGGCTGGGAGTTTTATTCCCGTAGGCCGATGCACATCGATGCAATACCCTTTTCCAGCTTGTACCTGAAGGGTTAGGCCCAGTTGTTTTACCAAATCATTGCTCCAGGACCCAGAAGCCAAAACCACGTTGTCAGGTTGGTAGGTTTCCTTGTTGGATTGAACGGTATTGATTTTTCCGTTTGACGATTGGAACTTCGTTACCGCTTCGCCATAGTTTATTTGAACACCGTTCTTTAATAGATATTCCTTCATTTTGGCCATGAAGACGGTGGGCGTGGTATGGGAATCGCAAAAATAATGAAGGGCTCCCTTCCCAATAACTTCCGTGTCCCCGTGCAGCTTCTTTAATGCATCGGTTTCCAAATGGGTAACCTCCAAGCCAAAGCCTTTGGCGGTTGCCGCCACTTTTTTCTCGGCATCGCCATAGGCATCGGTCTGATAAATCATGAGAAGCCCCTTTTTCTCCAAATGAAAGTCCCCCAAATCCCCGGATTCCTTAATTTCATCGTACAATTTGGAACTTAAAAGATTGATGTCTTTTATGATGGGCGCGGCCCTATCTACTTTTTCTTTAGTGGAAGATTTATGAAAGGCCCAGGCCCATTTAAAGAAATCGACATCCCAACGTGGTTTGATGTAAAACGGGCTTTTACTATCCATCATCATGGACAATCCTTTGGTAATCACCCCGGGTGCCGCCATAGGTACGATATGACTGGGCGTGAGATAACCTGCATTTACATATGAAGCCCCTTGGCCGCCCATGGACTGTTCCAAAACCGTGACCTGATGCCCTTTTTTGTGCAGGTAATAGGCCGAACAAAGCCCCATTACACCAGCGCCGATAATCAAAGTCCTTTTCTTTTCCGCCATATTATATTACTTGAAAGCCGAAGGCATAAGGGTCTGCTTCATCAATGGTAATTTCATTGTAACCATACTTTCTCGCCCAACCCTTTATGCTGGGAATTACGCCCGTAAAATTACCAATTTTACATTCCTTTTCAGCCATCCCTATGAATTTTGAGCCTATAATACTTTCATGCACAAACTCCGCTCCAAGGCCCAATTTGCCCTTGGCATACCACTGGGCCATGCGGGCCGAGGTACCGGTACCACAAGGGGAACGATCAATGGCCTTATCGCCGTAGAACACAGCGTTTCTTGCCGTAGCATCGGTTGAAATGGTCGTGCCCGTCCAAAGGACATGGCTCACATCCTTGATGGATGGATTCTCTGGATGTACAAATTTTTCTGGATATTTCAAGTTGATATTCTGTCTGAGCTCCCTCGCCATTTCTATCAATTGGGAGGCCGAACAATCCTGCAATCCAGAAAAGTTTTTCTGTGGGTCAAAAATCGCGTAGAAATTTCCGCCATAGGCCACATCAAAAACAAGTTCTCCCAAGTAACTGGAGGAAACTGTCAAATCCGATGCCGCCAAGTAAGAACCTACGTTGACCAGTTTTACCCACTCCACTTTATTTCCGTTCTGTTGGTAGGTCACCTCCACCAATCCAGCAGGCGCTTCCATTCTAATCTTGCCGGGCTCTTTGGGAACCACAACGCCCTCTTCAATGGCCATTGTTATCACGCCGATGCTGCCATGCCCGCACATGGGAAGGCAACCACTTGTTTCTATAAAGACAATGCCAAAATCGTTATCAGGATTTGAAGGAGGATATAAAAAGGCACCGCTCATCATATCATGGCCCCTAGGCTCATACATAAGACCTTTTCTGATCCAATCATACTCCTTCATAAAATGGAGTCGCTTTTCGCTCATATTCGCCCCCTCCAAGGTAGGCGCACCTTCAACGACCAGCCTTACGGGGTTCCCACAGGTATGTCCGTCAATACACTTAAAAACATGCTCTTTCACTCAATTTCTATTTTGTTGGATATGCTGGAATTTGTACTCCGAAGTTCGCTCAAATTTATGGTTCGCTCCTAGGACTTTTTACTTTTAATATAATCGTTCACCCTTCTTTCCAAAATGGGCAAGGTAACCGTACCCTGGCCCAAAATAACTTCGTGAAACTCCCGGATGTTAAAGTCGGGACCAAGTTCCGTTTCAGCTTTGAATCTCAACTCCCGTATCTTCAGTTCACCCATTTTGTAGGATAGGGCCTGTCCGGGCCATGCGATATAACGGTCGGTTTCCGTATTGATTTCATGGAGCGACAGCGCCGTATTGTCCTTCATAAAGTCCAAGACCTGTTGCTTTGTCCATCCCTTGGCATGAATGCCCGTATCCACGACCAAACGGGTTGCACGCCACATTTCATACGTGAGCTTCCCAAATTTTTCATACGGTGTCTTGTACATGCCCATTTCATCGCCCAAAAACTCGGTATACAGGGCCCATCCTTCCCCAAAGGCGGAGAGGTACATATTTCTTCTGAATTGGGGTATACTATCGGACATTTCCTGATTGAGACTCCCCTGCAAATGATGGCCGGGAACCGCTTCGTGAAGGGTCAAGGACGGCAATACATACAATGGCCTGCTGTCCAATTTATAGGTGTTTACCAAATAATACCCGGGTTCTGTGGGACTGCGAGAGCCGGAATACCTACCTCCCGTATATTTGGGTGCCAGTGCATCGGGTACTTTTATGACCCCGTAGGGTTTTCTGGGCAAGGTGGAAAAATAGGCAGGTAATTTCGCGTCGATTTGCTTTGCAATGTTTCGAGCCTCTTTTAATAAGTCCTCGCCATCGGTCACGTAAAACTGGGGGTCGGTTCGGAGAAACTCCAGAAAGTCGGCAAAACTTCCCTTGAAACCGACGGACTTTATGATTTCCTGCATTTCGGAACGAATCCGAGCTACTTCTTTTAGACCGATTTGATGCACGTCCTCTGCGGTGTATGTATCCGTCGTGGTATAATAATTTACCCTGTTCTGATAGAGTTCCGCTCCTCCGGGCGTATCGGAAATACCAAACGTGTTCCGGGTATTGGGCAAGTATTCCGATTCAAAAAAGTTCTTTATTTTTTTGAAGGTTGGCACGACCGATGCCTCAATGGCCATTTTGGCTACACCAAGAATGGAATCCTTTTGTGCGGATGTTAGCGATGATGGCAGATCCTTAAAGGGACCGTAAAATGCATTGTCCGTAACATTGTCAGTGATATGCTGGTTGTAGGTGGATTCATATCCCTCAAAAATTACCTTGGGTTGTGAAACCTTTCTTTTGAGGGCCATTCGCAACACTTGAAAATGCTCCTCGGCAAAGCGGGGCATATCATTGAGCACGTTCAAATAATGCTTGGCACTTTCATAATCCCGTATTGGCCGAATACGATAATTGAGACTGAGATGAAAACCCTGATCGGCCTGGATCGGGTTTAGGTAGAGTCCGTGTTTGTACTCGTCCACCCTGTTTTGGAGACTAAATTTCAGCAGTTCTAGGGAAATCATTTCGGTTTCGGAAAAACCTTCCGTTCCAACTGATTCCAGTTTTGCTAGTTGTTCCTGGGCAAAATTGGCATTCTTTTTAAAAACTTCGGGAAGGTATCGGCCAAGGGGGAATTCGTTCCGGTCATACAGTTCAAACGCCTCCACCTCCCCGATGATTTTTTCCAAGGCTTGCTTTTGGGCAAACATCGGACTTGCATACAATACAATGCCAAAAACCAAGATTAAAATTCTCCTAACAGTTTGTATTGCCATCATCCCTGTATTTAAAAAATTGCTTCTTCCAAATGCAAATAATCCGGCAATTGGGGCCTGTTTGCCATTCCGATCTCGATAATCTTCAGTACTCTTTCCCGCTCCGCTCCCTGTAAAGGCAGTCGGGGAGCCCTAACGTTTTCTGTGCCTATGCCCGTGGCAACTTCGGCCAACTTAATATTCTGTACCAACTGTGGGTTGATGTCCAATTCCAGTAAGGGTAGGAACCATCGGTAGATTTCGAGGGCCTCCTTGATCCTTCCGGCTTTTGCCAATTTGTAAATGGCAACCGTTTCCGCGGGAAAAGCACAAACCAGTCCGGCAACCCATCCTTCGGCACCCATCAACAAACTTTCAAGACCAAGGGTATCCACCCCGGTCAATACTTTGAGTCGGTCACCAAACCGATTCTTTATCCGGGTAACGTTTGAAATGTCACGCGTACTTTCCTTAACGGCGGTGATGTTTTTTTCATCCAACAAGATCTCGAACATATCCAGGGTCACCATAATCCCATAATCGATTGGGTTGTTGTAGATCATGATAGGCAGATCTGTACTACGTGCCACCTCCTGAAAATAGGTCACCGTCTCAAAATCATTGGCCTTGTAACGCATGGGCGGTAGCATCATAAGACCTGATGCGCCATTCTTTTCAGCCGCTTTCACGGCATCTATAGCTCCTTGGGTCGTCTGTTCCGCAATATTTAAAATTACCGGGACTTTTCCATCCACGATATCGATCGTCCTTTTTAACAAGGTCTCCTTTTCGGGTCCGGTCAAGGTACTCGCCTCACCCAAGGTGCCCCCTAGGATAATGCCGTTTACCCCGGCAGCTACCTGTGCCTCGATGTTCACTTGGAACATATTCAAATCCAATGCTCCGTCCTTTGTAAATTTTGTAGTAACCGCAGGCATTACCCCACGCCATGAAAATACCATAACTCAATAATTTTGTTTTCATAAAATTACATAGACAATGTAAAAAGCCCTAATTGCATCTTATCCAGTTTCAGTATTATATTACCCTTATATTTGAAAATAATTAGCATTTTACGGATATTTTGAACTAATCTTAAAAAATGAAAGTACTGCCCTTCGTAATCCCAAAATCGCCCTCGGAGAATTTGGTATTCCAGGTTGATGAGGAAATCCGGTTCTATGACAAGCTCCATTAACATGAGGAAATACAGATAAGTTATATTGAGCGGGGTACCGGAAAACTGATCTTTATAGACGGAATTCATCCATACAGCTCCGATGAGCTTTTTGTTATAGGAAGTACCATTCCCCACCTGTTTAAAAGTGAGGATACCGGCAAGATACCATCTAAAAGGTACACGCTGTTTTTTACCAAGGATTCCTTTGGTGAAAATTTCTTCCATTTATTGGAACTTCAAGATGTACGGATGTTTTTTGACAAGGCGCAACATGGGTTTAGGGTGTTGGAACAACAAAAAGAACTCGGTCAATTTATAAAGGGGATGGAACATAAAAATAGATTCGACCGATTTCTAGGATTGTTGCAGCTACTGAGCAAGTTATGTGGCCTTCCTAGCCAGACGCTCTCGCTATCGGCCACCGCAAAGATGCGAAGTCTGGACAAAGGGGAACGGTTGCAGCGCATTTTTGATCTGGTAATCCAAAATTTTCATAGGCCCTTACCACTGGAAGAAGTAGCTTCTTTAAGCCATATGACCAAAAATTCCTTTTGTCGGTTCTTTAAAAAACATACCAACAAAAGTTTTATGGACTTTTTAATCGAATATAGGGTGTCCCATGCGTGCCAGCAATTGGTGTTGTCAAACAGCCTATCAATTAGTAAAATCGAAGAGACCTATGGTTTTCAAAATCAGTCCAATTTCAATAGACAATTCAAGGCCCTAAAAGGCATATCCCCATCTTCCTACAAAAAGAGTTTTGAATAGCAGTTTTCCGTTGTAAAAAACACGTTATTAACTTTGCGTAAATAGTCTTAAATTACCCTTTGAAAAACTCAGCTAATGAACATCTTAGAAATGAAACAGTTATATACTTTCGCCATCACTTTATGTATCGGCTCGTTAACATTCGCCCAAAAGGCAAATACCAAAACCCTTGAAAAGTTTACGGAACTGAAGGTCTACGACCGAATTGTAGTTTCCTTGGTAAAAAGCAATGAGAACAAATTGGTCATTACGGGAGACGACCGTGACGAAGTGGAAATATCCAATAAAAACGGACTTCTAAAAATCAAGATGGAGTTTGGCAATTTCATGGACGGCGATGAGGCCAAGGGCACCTTATACTATTCAGAAGACTTGACCTTGTTGGATGTCAATGAAAATGCAAAAATTATTTCCGAAGAAACCTTCAAGGGTTCCAAAGTCGAAATTAAAGGACAGGAAGGTGGAATCATTGACCTAAAGGTCGATTTGGAGGAAGTCTACGTACGCTCCGTATCCGGAAGTGAAATAAACCTAACGGGAAGCAGTAAAAAACAGGAGGTTTCCGTGAATACGGGCGGAAAGGCCTATTGCAAGGATTTGAATACGGAGGTTACAGAAGTAACCGTGATGGCAGGGGGTAGGGCCGATGTCAGAGCCACGGAGGAAGTAAATGCCAAAGTGAAGGCCGGTGGATCCATTTACATCTATGGAAAACCGAAGAATGTGAAAAGGGACAAAGTCTTTGGGGGTAAGATTCAAGAAATGGATTAGTTATTGTCCAATTTCCCTAGCTTCAAAACCAACCAATTCATCTCCTTGAAATTCGGGGGTCACTTCAATGGGGTTGCAGCATACTTCACAATCTTCTATATAGGTCTGTTTGGAAATGGAAGGGTCCATGAGCATGGAAACCTCTTCCCAGCAATACGGACATTGAAAAAAGTGCTCGTACATAACTTGGTACGATTAATTCCCTTTAAGTCTTTTGGTCAATTCTTCCAAGGTCATCCGTTGCACCAAACTTTCCGCATTGGAACTGAAAATAACCTGATTCCCCAATTTAAGCTCCAATTCATCCTCCTCCCTATCCAAGAACAGGTCTGAAGCTTTTGCCCTGATTTCCTCAAGTTTAATATCGAAGCGCTTTTTTAAGGTAATATCGCCATCCGTGCGCGCCAGTTCAAAACCACTATAGTCGAACAATCGTTTTAGGCCACTAAAGAATTTGATGCCAACAAAAACGAGTCCCGCCATGGCAAACTTGACGGCAAGGGTAAACACATCGATTTCTTCACCATTTACAAAGGTCATTACAAGATTTACGACTCCGTTGACGCCCAAGAAGAAAATAATGAGCCCCAAAATGACCGCAAAGACATCGGTCAAGGTCGCGCTTTGGGTCCTGGTTACCAAAAATTTATTGTCGGTCATTTCGGCCTTAAAACCAAAATCCTTCAAAAATTCAAAATTTTTGATGCGTGCAATTTTATCGTCGATAGCGGCATCAAGTTCCGAGGTATCAGCAATAAGTCCTCTCTTATTGATCTCGTCCTTTAATATTAGTTGGGACTCGAATGTCAATTGGGAATACTGTTCCAACACCTCCAAAAGTTCTTTGTCCGTTTTATCCTTGTACATGGTACGCTATTTTATAATTTGAACTGTGCCGTTTATATTTCAACATTTAGTAACTGCCCAGTGAGTTGGAGTAATTGTAATTCCGCCAATTTAGCATCGTATTTGGCGAAGTTTTTATTGGTTTGGGCGTTTAATAAATTGATCTGTGCCTGTCTTAGTTCTACGGAGGTAATTCGCCCTAGTTTATATTGCTCGTTAGATCGATCAAAATTATTTTGCGCCGTTATTACATTCTTCTCTTGCAGTGCCAGTATATCAAGTCGGTTTCTATAATCGTCCTTGGCGTTTTCGATATCCCGTTTCACTTCTTGAATGGTCTGATTTTCCAATATCTCTTGGTTATCCAATAAAATCTTGGCGTTCTTTACTTGGGTGATACTTGTTCCTCCATTGAACAAGTTCCAAGTTAAATTTAGACCTGCGGAAACCCCCGTAGATACATTTGACGCCAAGAAATTGGTTGCGGGGAAATTACCTTGGTTCCAACCATATGATCCTGTTAGCCCAACGGTAGGCAAAAAGACCGATTTGCTGGATTTTAAGGTGAAGTCGTTAATTTTAATATTCTGTTTCATTTGGAGAATCCGCACATTGTTTTCAACTCCAAGCCCAAGAAATTCCTCGAGTCTAATAGGATTGGAAAAAGTCACGACCGTATCCACCTCAAAAGTGGTAAGTAGCTCACGGTTCAACAAGAGGTTCAAATCCCTTTTAGTATTCCTGAGCGTTTGCCGCTCGTTCATAAGGTTTATACTATCGTTGACCAAGTCAACTTCTGCGTTCAAGACATCCAATTTATTTGTACGACCGAATTCAAAGCTATATTCCGCCCTTTGCAATCTGTTTTTGGTATTGGAAAAAGTTTCTTCCAATACGTTAATATTCTCGGTAAGTCTTGCTACCTCAAAATAGACCGTAAACAATTGGAGCATGGTAGTCTCAATAGTTTCCCTTGTCTCTAGGGCACTCAAATTATATTCTTCCTTGAGTCTTTTGAAATCATACATTCTTCCCAGACCGTCGAAAAGTGTATAGTTCATGTTTAAGGACGCATTGTACCTTGTGGTTTCTGCACCATCAATGGCCCTAACATTACCATCCTGAAAAGTGGCCTCTTGATTGTTTTTATCATAGGATGCACCGGCATTTCCTGTTAAGGAAGGCAAAAAACCTGAATTCATAAGGCTTTTGTTATTCTCAGCAATCCTTAAATTGTTGTTGGCCACCAAAATGCCAAAATTATTCTCCAATGCTTTCGCAATCGCTTCTTGCTTGGAAAGTAGGTTTTCCTGTGCTCCACTTAAAAAAGAGACAAGTACTAGGAAAATTGTTAATCTAAATCTTATCATTATAAGGTTTCTTCTAATTCTTTATGATATGGTTTTTCTTCCAATAGATTTCCGTTGGGGCCATGATTCTTTTGTCCTTCCAAATGTTCTTTTTCCCTTTGCTCCAAGATGGCCCTTTCCACCTCTTCCTTGGTAATCTTGTGACCGCTGGCCAACATTTTGTTTTTGGATTTCAATTTATTTCCAAAGGATAGAAACAAAGGCAGCATCAAAAGTGTTAAAATGGTTGCGATACCAATACCATAGGCGATTGAAATGGCCATAGGCTTTAAAAACTGCGCTTGCCTACTAGTTTCCGCCATAAGGGGCGCCAAACCGGCAATGGTAGTTACCGAGGTGAGGAAAATAGCCCTGAACCTCGATTTTCCAGCTTCATAAATGGCCGCATCGAAGGTCATTCCTTCCCTTAAGTTCGTGTTGAACTTGCCAATCAGTACCAGGCCATCGTTTACCATGATGCCTATCAAGGCGATAATTCCCAAGATTGAAAGTACATTGAGGGGGAAATCGTGGATCCAGTGTCCCCAAGCGACCGCCGTAAAACTAAAGGGAACCAATAGCAGCAACATTAAGGGCTGACTAAAACTCCTAAAAGTAAAAGCAATGGTAATATAAATGAGAAGTAAAACGGAAAGACCAACAACTTTAAGTGAACCGGTCAACTTGCCCAATTCCCTGTTCTGACCTTCGTAGGAAGCGGAAACCGTAGGATATTTGGACTGAATGTCCGGCATGATCACATTTTGGATTTCAGCCATGATTTCCGTGGGGCTATCCTTAATATCCTTCATATCTGCAGATACCTGTATTTCCCTACGGCCTTCCAACCTGTTGATTGCTACGTCACCGCGCTCTATGGAATACTCGGCAATTTCCTTTAGAGGCACACGGTCTCCGGAGGGCGTTACAATACGCATCTCGTCCAAATTTGTAATGGATGACCTGTTTTCCCGGTCATATCGCACCCAAACCCTGATCTCGTCCTGTGACCTTTGAAAACGCTGGGCCTGTACACCAAAGAATCCTGCCCGCACTTGGTTCATTACCGTTCGTAGGTCCAATCCCAACAAATAGGCATTTTCCTTCAATTGTAATCGGATTTCCTTGATACCAGCGGGGTCGTTATCAGAAATATCCTTTAAACGGGTATTGTTCTGTAGAATTCCCTTAAGTTCATTCTTGGCCGCCTTGAGCTCTTCAATATTGTTACCCAGCAAAGAAACGGATACGGGTGAGCCTCCAAAATTTCCTCCGGAACCGTAAATGAGACTTTCCACACCTATAACAGGACCAACCAGCTCCTCGATTCTCCTCGTTACCACATCGGCCACCACTTCATCCGGCCGTTCTTCCCCTGGTAAAAGGTTAATAGTCAATTGCGCCGTTGAAGATCCAGGGCCAAGTCTACGAATCATGTTCTCGTACATCATTTTATCCGAGTTGGATAAGTATTCCTTGGTAAGTTCCTGATTTACGATTTCGGCCTTTTCCTCTATAAGGCTTATGATAGAATCCGTAACTTTTTCGTTGGTACCATTGGGCATTTGAAGTTCAATACTTACCCTGTCACTGGCTATTCTTGGAAAGAAAGCGGTTCGTATGATACCTCCTCCCAAAGAACCAAAAGTGAGCACCAAGGCCATGGCAAAAAAGCTGAAGGTGAGAATTTTGTAACGCATGGCGAAACGCAAGGATGGAGCGTACAATTTGTCACGCATCCAAACCATAATCTTATCTCCAAAATCATTGATGATCCTTAGTTTGGCAAAAGCACTTGCCAAACCCTTTTTGGGTTTTTCATCCAGCGGCTGCAAAGCTTTGGAATGCGCCAAATGCGCAGGCAGGATAATCAGTGCCTCAACGAGGGAAACTACCAACGTAAGGATTACGATAACGGAAACTTCGCCAAAAAACTCCCCTATTCGGCTATCAAGGAACAGAAAGATGGAGAAGGCCAAGATGGTTGTAATAATTGCCGAAATAATTGGGGGCAATACTTCCATGGTGCCATCTACGGCAGCTTGCACAGGCGATTTTCCCTTTTCGTAATGTTGGTAGATGTTTTCCGCAATCACGATACCATCATCCACCAATATGCCGATTACGATGATCATCCCGAACAAGGATAGTACGTTGATGGTGACATTGAAAAATCCGGCAAATACGAACATTCCAAGGAAGGCTACCGGCAATCCAAAGGCTACCCAAAACGCTAGCCTGGTATTCAAGAAAAGTGACAGAAATATCAATACCAGAATCATCCCCATGATGGCGTTTTCAGCCAACAATTCGGTTCTTTGCACCAATGTTTCCGACTGATCCGAAACAATATCCAATTCCACATTGGTATATTTTTGGTTGAATTCCTCCACATAGGACTTTACGTCATTGGCAGATTGGATCAAATCCTCCGTATTCGTACTGGTTATGGACACGTTTACCGCCAAATTACCGTCAAAGTAACTGGCATTTGGATCTTCGGCAAAGCGGTCCTTAATATCCGCTACGTCCTTTAAACGCACCGTACTCCCGGATGGGTCCGCCTTTATAATAAGATTGGAAAGTTCATCCCCGTAATATGACCGATTGTTGGCACGGATCAAGTATTCCTCAGCCTCCGTTTTTATATTACCACCGGTGACCAAAATGTTGGCATTTCCAACCGCAGTGGCCACTTCCTGAAAGGAAATACCATAGGCCAATAGACTATTTTCGTTTACCGCGATCTCAATTTCTTCCTGTGGAAACCCTGAAATTTCTATCTGGGAAATACCTGGAATGGCCCTTAAGTCGTTCTCTATCTGCCTGCCAACGTTTTTTAAAGTGGCCAAGGGTATATTTTCGCCACTAATGGCAAAGGAAATAGTTTGACGAACCGCCTCCAATTTGGAAACCACCAAGGGTTCCATACCAGTTGGGAAGGTGGGTACCCTATCCACTGCGTTTTTAACCTCAAGCAGCATAAAATCAATGTCCCTTCCTTTCTCAATTTCTATATTGATGGTACCACTGTTTTCCCTTGAAGTAGAAGTGACACGATCAACACCTTCCAAGCCCTTTAAATTATCCTCGATCTTGAGAACGATACCTTCCTCAACTTCCTGAGGTGAAGCACCTGGATATGTTATGGATATAGATATGTTCTTGGAATCCGATAATGGAAAGAAAGAGGATTTTAAGGATTTGTACCCCACGATTCCAAAAAGGGCAAAGGCAATAACCACCACATTGACAGCAACATGGTACCTTATAAAGTATTCAATAATTTTTCGCATTATCCTTTAGAGTTATCTGGTTGGTCTTCATATACCTTGACTGCCATACCCGTATAGGCACCGATCAAAGGTTTGGACATAATCGTCATTCCATTGGGAACATCCTTTAACACCACGCTTTTCTCTGAAAAATAAACAGGCTTTACATCAATAAGATCCAATACAGAATCCCTAACTACAAAAATCTTATCGCCCTCCAACAGTAAGCTTCTATCTATTTCTATGGCGTTCTCCTCTTTTCTGGCATCCAATTTCGCTTCTAGATACATACCCTCACGCAACTTATTATTGTCCACCTCAATATAGGCCTTGATAGTTTGGGAAGCCTGGTCAACCCTACCATTTATTCTAGTAACCTTTCCGGTATATGTTTCATCGCCACCCAGACTTGTCAATTCCACGGACTCCCCTACCTTTAGCAAATCAGTAAATGATTTACTCACCGAAACCTCCAATTCGTAAACACCGGGATTAATGAACTCTCCCAATTTTTGACCAGATCTTACCAAGGTCCCCTCGGTTACAAGTGCTTCGGTCAATACACCGGTGAAAGGCGCGATGATCCTATATTTTGAAAGCCGTTGTTCCAAATTTTTCACGTTGTAATAACTGGATAAAATACCCCTGCCTGTAATAAAGAAACGCTCACTTTCCGAGGTCATTTCAGGTAACTTTGGGGTACTTTTTGACAAATCAAATCCGTTCAGATACTTTTGCCATTTGGAATAGAAATCAGGATAATCCAACCGCAAATCCGGCATAATAGAGGTCAGCTCATTATAAAGATTACTTTTGGCAGATTGAACACTGGCGGCATATTCATCGTCATTAATACTGATAATGGTCTCACCCTGTCTGTACGACTGTCCTTCCTTAAAGAGTTTACTCCCGGTTTTAAAAACTCCCTGTACTTCTGCATACAACTCCATTCTCTGTTTGGCCGTTAAATTACCATTGGCCGTTACAACAATTGGAATGGTCTTGTTCTGAACGACTTCGGTAAAAACGGTTTTCACTACTTTTTGGGCTCTTGGTTTAAAGACCTTTTTATTGTCTATAATCACTTTCGCCAAGAAAAATGAAGCCAATATTAATACGATACCTAGTCCGGTAAAGATGATTTTTCGCATTGTGGTTTTGGTTTTAACTATTGATTTTTAAAACGGCTACAAATATAGCCCTGTATATTTCCAATACTTCCATTATGTAAGTGAAACGTCCAAATTAATTCTTGAAACGACCTGAAGTATTCCTTAACTTTTAGGTAACAATCCAAGAGATGCACTCTACCATCCAAAACATCAAAAGAAAACTCATCAAAAAAGTTAACTGAATAAAAATCAATGTATTAGATGAAAATTAAGCTCTTTAAGAGGACGAAACTACAAAAAATCGCCTGCCATGTATTCTCTGAAGGAGGTTAAAAATTTCATAAAACTTGAATTGCAAACATTGATGCTGGGTAAAGTGGTTTAAAAGTAATTGACCCATTAACAAAAAAGAGGTGCTTTATGCACCTCTTTTGAATAAAATGTATCTTGAAAATTAATTTTCTGAATCCTCAAATTTTGTATCGGCCATGCGTGTGTTGCGAAACCCGCTCTTATCCTTAAATTGACTGTTCATTATCAAGTCATCACTGTCAAAGGTAGCCAGACCTTCGGATTTTGAATATCTCAAAGCCCTTATAGAACTAAAGTTGTTGCCTTGCAATTGTACCAATTCCAAGTGCTCCAAATTTGCGGTACTACTAGGAAGCTTTCCTTCAAAACTATTATAGGACAAAACCAATTCCTTTAAGTTTACCATGTTACCTAATTCAAGTTTGATTTCCCCGGAAAGTTTGTTGCCAAATAGCTCCAAATGTTCCAATTGTGTAAGACCGGAAAGACTTTCCGGCAAGGAACCTATTAGAAAATTACTGGAAAGGTTTAATGATTTTAAGGCTTTTGCGTGTGCGATTTCACTAGGAATCTCTCCTTCCAATTGATTGTTGAACAAGCTTAATTTTCTCAATTGGGATTCTGAAGCATACACCTTGGGCAATGTCCCTGAAAGGGAATTCATTTCAAGCCTTACTACTTGCAGCCTTGAATTTTTGAAAAGGGACGGGGGAAGCTTACCTTTCAGTTGGTTAAAAGCTAGATTCAATTCTTCCAGATAGGGTAAATCCTTAAAATTATCAGGTAATTCGCCCGCTAGTCCGTTATGGTGCAAATTGATGGACACTACATGGCCCTCCCTTACCTGAACCCCATACCAGGAAGACACCGTTTCGTTTAAATCCCATTTATTAATCCAAGATGAACCTGAAGTAAGGGCATGTAGCTCCTCCAAGGCTTGTCGTTCCTTCAAAGGAACTTGGGCAACGATAAAATTGTTTGAGACTATGAGGCTAATTACTAAACCAACCTTAAACAAGATTTTGTTCATTCAATTGTTTTTTAGGCGCATGGTAGTAAATATATACCCGTATACTTTTATAACTACAAAGCACCTGTAAATAACGAGAAGAATGTATATTTATTTTATTTCAAAAACCAAAAAAGGGACGCTACCAACGCCCCTTTCTTAACCAAACTAACTAAAAGTGTAAACTACTCTTAATTTTCTATGTCTTCGTATTTTGTATCGGCCATTCTGGTTCTTTCAAGTTTTAGCTCCTTGAACTCGTACTTTTTGTCAAATCCGTCATGATCAAAAACCAAATATTCCCTTGTCTTAAGTTTTTCAAGATTCTTAAATGAGGAAAAATTATTGTTCTGTATTTGAAAAATTTGTAGGCTCGCCAATTGATTGAATTCCTCTGGAATTTCCCCGTTGAGGCTATTATTGGCCAATACCAATTCCTTTAATTTTGTCAAGTGGCCTAATTCTCCAGGTATAGACCCTTCCAACGTATTTTCAAAAAGTCCAAGCGTCTCTAGTTGGGTCAACTGACCGAGTGAACTTGGAATAGCCCCCTTTAAGGAATTACTTGATAGGTTTAAAACCTTTAAATTCTTTATATCCCCAATACTTTCTGGAATACCTCCTGATAAAAAGTTGTTAAATGCAGTGAGTTCCTCCAAACTTGAAAGTCCGCCTATGTTGTGTGGCAACTCTCCCTTTAGCCTGTTCATCTCCAACTTTAGTGTCTTTAGGCCTGTTAAGAGGGCCAAGTCCTCTGGTAATTCCCCGGTAATGGAATTAAAGGCCAAGTTCAGAACCTTGAGATTTTCCAATTTTGACATTCCCAACGGCAAAGGACCCATTAAATTGTTATGGAATAAATTGATTTCAACTACCTTATCCTCTACTACCTTTACCCCGTACCATTCTGAAACTGGTTTTTTCAAATCCCACTTTCTTATCCAGTGAGCACCGTTTGTACTATTGTAAAGCGCCATCAAAGCCTTTTTTTCGGTTTTGGAAACTTTGGCTATACCAAGGCTCGAAATCAACATAAATACCGAAAGAATTAGGTGAAGCTTTTTCATATACCGTGAAGTTAGTTGATACTATAAAACTAAGAATTATCCTACAAATTTCCTATAAGAACGATAAACCACCAAAAATTATCGTTTAAAGGAAAGCTATTGTTGTGAAAATGCCCTAAGTTGTTGTGAAACAGCAAAAACTGTATGTTTTAATTCATTGGATACTCTCAATTTCCAATGTAAGGGCCTCCCATTTTTCCATATGTTTTTCCAATCTTGCCTTTTTATTTTGATAGTCATCAAAGAAATTTGGCTTGGCGATCGTGGCATCATAATTCATCAATAAATCATGATCTATTTTTTTAATTTCCCTTTCAAGTGTCGCTATTTCACTTTCCAATCCGCTGAGCTGATTTTTCAGACTCTTCAATTGCTTTTGGTCTTCAAAGGAGGCATTCTTTTTTTCAACAGGTTTCTCCTGCTTTTTTTCCTCCCGTTTTTCTATACTTCTAAAATCATTGACTTTTCGCTGTTCTAGATAAAAATCGATGTCCCCTAAATATTCCTTGATCTTTTTATCCTTAAACTCATATACTTTATTTGTCAAACCTTGCAGAAAATCCCTATCATGGGAGACTAGGATTAGTGTTCCCTCAAAATTCAAACAGGCCTGTTTCAGCACGTTTTTGGACTTTATGTCCAAATGATTCGTTGGCTCATCCATCACCAGTACATTGAAGGGCTGTAATAGCATTTTGGCCAGGGCAAGACGGTTACGCTCCCCTCCTGAAAGCACCTTTACGTATTTTTCAACATCATCTCCCCGAAACAAAAAGGAGCCCAATATATCTCGAACCTTGCTTCGGTTGGATTCATTGGCGGCATCTATCATCGTATCCAAAATGGTTTTGTCGCCATCCAAGTACTCCGCTTGGTTTTGGGCAAAATAGCCAATTTGCACATTGTGCCCTAGCTTAAGATGGCCTTTATGCTCGAGTTCCCCTACAATTATTTTGGCCAAGGTGGATTTTCCTTGTCCGTTTTGTCCAACAAAAGCGGTTTTACTGTCGCGCTCAACCAATAAATTAATGCCTTCCAAGACCTTTTTTTCCCCATAGGCCTTGGTAAGGTTCTCCATTTCCACCACAACCTTACCCGGTGTAACGGATACCGGAAAACGAAGGCTCATTACACTATTGTCATCCTCATCCACTTCAATGCGCTCGATCTTATCGAGTTTTTTTATAAGGGATTGGGCCATGGAGGCCTTGGTGGATTTGGCCCTGAATTTCTCTATCAAACGTTCCGCTTGTTGTATTTCACGATCTTGGTTTTTTTGTGCACTTAATTGCTGCTGCCTTATTTCATCGCGTAATACCAAATACTTGGAATATGGTTTATTGTAATCATATATCCTACCCAATGATATTTCAATGGTTCTATTGGTAACATTATCCAAGAACATTTTATCGTGTGAAACAATCATGACCGCTCCTGTATAATTGTTTAAAAATTGTTCGAACCAAATAATGGACTCGATATCCAAATGGTTGGTAGGCTCATCCAAAAGCAGTACATCGTTACTTTGCAACAATAATTTGGCCAGTTCAATGCGCATACGCCAACCCCCGGAAAAGGTTTCGGTCTTCTTGTCAAAATCTTCTCTCTTAAAGCCTAAACCCTGTAAAATTTTCTCCGTTTCACCTTGATAGTTATACCCACCCAATATTTCATAGTGGGAAGTGACATCGCTCAAATCGATTATAAGCTGATTGTATGCCTCGCTCTCGTAATCCGTTCTTTCCGCCAATTGATGATTTATTTCATCCATCTTTGCCTCTAAGTGCTTTAGCTCCTTAAATGCTTGATAAGCTTCTTCTAAAACCGTCCTGCCCAATTCAAAATCGATATCCTGACGGAGAAAACCGATTTTAATGTCCTTTTCAACGGCAATAGTCCCGGAATCTATGGACATATCCTTGGCCAACAACTTAAGCAATGTGGATTTTCCAGCTCCATTCTTGCCAACGAGCCCTACCCTATTACCGGCATTCAACCGAAAAGATATTTCCTCAAATAAATATTCCCCGCCAAATGAAACGGATAAATTATGAATGTTTAGCATGCTATTTTTTTGTTTTTAAACCTACAGGAAACCAATGAAATTAACTAATTGACCGTTTCCCTTTTTGGATTTGCAAAGTTCAAAAAAAAGGACAAGAAGTCGACGGTATTTCTAAGAAGATCTGATAACCTAAATTGTAGATACTTTTATGCGCAGTAGTTTTAACTGTAATACAATTTTTGATATCTAGCTACGGATACCTCATCCTCCAAAGAAGCCCCCGTTTCCAAAGATGCGAACAATTCCGTAGCCGCCCAAGGTGCGATCATTACGCCATGGGATCCAAAACCATTTAAAACGTGAAGGCACTTATAAATGGGATGCGTTCCAATTAAGGGTCTTCTGTCCTTTACAGTTGGTCTAACACCTGCAATGTGTCCAACCACTTGATACGGACATTTAATTATCCTTTCCAATTTTGATAGCAACTCCCGCTTGGTACTTTCTGAAGGTATATTGTCCTTATCAACGGAATTATAGTTCGCCCCAACCAAATAAAGGTTTTTTCCAATGGGTATAACAAAAATGGAGGACTTAATGGCACGCTGTTCCTGTAGTTGATGGCTTTCAACGATTAAATATTCCCCTTTGGACCCTTGCATAGGAAGATAGTTGAAAAATGGGTTATGCTTAATACCATATCCTTCGGCGAAAACAACATTCTTGGCCCTGATTCCCTTATACTCCACACCATCGTTCATCACCTTCAAAGAGACGTGATCAAATGACTCTTGCAGAAAGGTAGACGGCGAAAGTACTTTCTTTTGAAACCCATTCAAGTATGCCTCGGTTTTTAGTCGATAGGCTCCTTGTAAACTTCCAAAATCATAGGGCGCATTCAATGCCTCGTTTGTGTTTCTAATAAGTCGTGGGTATAAAAATCGATTTAAATAGTCCTTATCCGAAGCTTCAAACCATAGGTTTTGTTCTTCTATGGAACTAAATTTTCGCAAAATAGGTAGATCAATCAGTAATTTTTCACCCAATTCTTCCTCCATTTCCTCATAAAAACTTTTGGATAAGGGCACTAGTTCGTTGGCCTTCCAAGCCAGGTTGAACCGTTTTAAAATTACGGGATTGGACAATCCTGCAGCTACTTTGGAGGATGTCTGGGATTGGTCGCTTATGACACAAAATCTTTTATGATTACGCCTAAGGGTTTCGCAAAAAGCGGCACCCGCCAATCCAAGGCCCACAACAATATAATCCATCATTTGGCAAAAATAGCCATAAACAAAAAGCTCCGACATATATCGGAGCTTATATTATTGAATTGGAATTTTCTTTTGCCTTAGTAGGCCCACATATCTTGTTCCCTGTCCCTAATGGTTTCTTTGATACGTTTTGCTTCCAATAATTGGAAAAGCGCATTGTCCGCAATGTAATCACTGACCTTACGGTCACCATGCACATTATCTTCTTTATAGATGACAGCATTAAACCTTCTTGCGTTCAACAACATATCAAAAGAGATGGGTTGTGCGGAATTTTGCTGGTTAAAGACCTTGGCCTCATGCAATATTTCACGGGCATCTGGGTACCATATCCAGAAAAGTTCAACCATATCAGGGTTTTCATCGTCGATGAAGTTTACGTCCGGAGCAACCGGGGCTATCCCCAATAAACGATATTTTAACTCTCCCTGCCTTTTGTCAAAGTACCACATACCTTTGATATGGTATTCCTCAATTTCCCCGGCGGTGATATTCCTACGGGTAATATATTCGGCAGAAACCTGCTCACCGGCATTCATTTGTTCATATCCGTAATCCAATGTATCTACGGATTGTAACGCACCGGCAAGATCATTGTAGGTCCTTTTTTCTGTAAAATAGGAATCCGCATAGGCTTCCAACTTACCTTCCTTAAGGCTTTTTATCAAAACATGGTATAGGGACCTTCTGTTTTTACCAATGTCCATAGTATCCGTAGGATAATATAGTGGAAAATTTACCCTTTCATCCAAATCTATGGTTTCCCAAAGTGTTTTGGACCAAAGAATGTCCCTATCATCCACGTAACCATATTCCAAGGGAGCGTCGTTATCTACGGCCTTTTGCTCTTCCGTACGAACACCTATTTCCTGTGGTTTTTTAGCGTTCAAGATATTGGCCTGGGCCATCATGGAGGCGGGCAATAAAGTAACCGCACCCATTATTAATACATTTTTCCAATTCATTCTTGTTAACTTTAAAATTAACCGGGCAACCTTATAAGGCTACCCGGTAATATTCACTATTTTAGTTTGTTATCTCCACAACTACCGGAGAAACTTTCTTCAACTTGTAACTTTTGTTATTTGTAATGTACGCCTCGATATCGAAGATCTGTACCACATCACCTCTTCCGGCTCGTCTCAATGCCGCTTTGGCTTTAGCATCCAACTTGTTACCGTTTACGCTAACCGTTGGTTGTCCTGGTACTTTGAATTTAAATCCACTTACGGCAAGATTCAAGTCAAAATCAAACTCATCCAACATAGCACCAATAGTTGCGATCTCAACGTTGGCCCTTGGTAATTTAAGACTACCGGACTGTTTGCTAATCGTACCTTCAGGTCTTGGAATGTCCTTAATTCTAAATTCCGATTTAGAGGAAACTGTTTGCCCATCGGGCAAAGTACCCGAAGCAGAAATCGTTACCGTTCTACCTGTTCCTGGGTTCATTACATAATTGCTACCCCCTAATGACTTCAAACCAGGTGCGGATGCACTTACTTTGTTATTTGGGATACCAGGTATGGAGATAGACATTGGGTTAGCAACTCCACGATATACCACGTTCATTTTATCCGCAGCGATCAAAGCCGCGTTCGGCTTGGAGATAGTAGCAAAAGAGTTACTTACCGGTACCTCGATTTCCTCACCATCCTGCTTAAAATAAATAGCTCCTTCTACTTTATGATCACCTGCATTACCAGCACCAATAAGCATTTTAACGCCTCCGGCTTCCAATTTATAGTCCGTACCTTCAGAAAGTTTTCTACCATCTAAAGTTAATTCAGCCCTTACCGGTGTTGAGGTGTTGTCAGTTTTACTGATGATGATCTTACCATCGTACTTTTCACCAGCGTAAAAAGCAGACTTTGTTGCTGATAGTGATGTAGCAAAGTTCTTAAGAGACACTTGACTTGTCAGCTCACCTTCCAACATTGACTTTAAGGCAGCTTCTTCGGTAGCCTTTACATCAGCTTGCAAAGAAGTCAACTTGGCCAAAGAAGCGACCAATGGATACCCTTCATAATGATAGTTGATCCAATCTTGCTTTGTACCGTCCCTTTTCTCCACTTTACCGTTTTCATCACCTGTTTTAAAACGATCGATTACCGATTGTTTTAGGGTAGCTGGTACGATAGCGGCAACTTGGTCTCTGTAGTCAGTCAGTCTTTTCATAAACTCTTGACCACCTTCTGAAAGATTGTCACCTTGAAAGAATTTCTGATCCAAATAATCTGAATTATCCATACGGGCATAATCCTTTGGATCTTCCAATCCTTCTGTCATACCATCCTTTAGAGATTCCAAATAGTCGAAGTACTCTTGGGACATTGTTTTAATCTTCTGCGCATCTTGGTACAGCTTTTCATATTTAGCCGCATCCTCTGATGCCTTCGTTTCAAGACTTCCCAAGAACGCTTCGTTACTTGCGGTTGTCTTTTCGTTAGAAGTCTCCAGCTTTTCATTCATAATACCGAATGCCGCTAGCACCTCTTTACTCATATTTAACGCCAGCATTGCGATGAAGATCAAATACATAAGGTTGATCATCTTCTGACGTGGTGTTGCTTTTCCTCCTGCCATGGTTTTCTAATTAGATTTTAATTAATACTGATTTGGTTTGGTTTTATTAAAATCCAATTTAGTTTCTGTTCATTGCGGACAACATTCCACCGTAAACACCATTCAAAGAAGAAAGGTTAGTAGAAAGGGAAGCCATTTGCTCCTTAAGTGCACTTGCATTTTGTACTACTTCCTCGTTTACGGAAGCTTGTCTGCTAGCACTTTCCAATTGTACTTTATAAAGACTGTTCAAAGATTCCATTTGCGCGGCTGCTTGTACCATTTCTTCGGAATACTTTCTTGTAGATTCCATTGCGTCTACAGTAGGAGCAATACCTTTTGCAGCACCTTCAAAGTTTCTGATGCTAGATCCCAAGCTCTCCATTAGGCTGGCGTCAACACCTGCCTCTTTCAATAAATCATCCAATTTTTTGGACAAAGAAGTCTCTGCCTCCTTAACTTCGGCTACTTCATTCTTTCTTCCTTTGGATTCTCCACCCGCTAATTCCGGATATACCAAAGACCAATCCACTTCGTCATCTACTGGTTCAAATGCACTAATAGCGAAGATAAGGGCTTCTGTAATAAGACCTATGGCCAATAAAAGACCACCTGTTAGAGGTCCAAACTCCCAGTGAAGAATTTTAAACAATGCACCAATGATTACTACCGATGCTCCAAGCCCGTAGGCCATGTTGAATAATTTTTTTGTTGATTTTGACTGTGCCATGATTTAATTTTAATTTAAGGTTTAATACTAAAGATTTGGTTAATAATTAATTAATATGAATAGTTTACTTGTTTACTGTGTTGAGTCTTCCTCGCCCATGTAATCCTGTACTGTTCTAAAGCCAATGTAGCTACGTGCAGAATCTGCATATTCGTAATCCCTTGTACTTACTTGCAAGAAGTAGGCGACATCTTTCCAAGATCCTCCCCGTATTACTTTTCGTGTATTGGATTGATCTCCTCCGTTAGGGTTCATAGTGGATACGTAATCGTATGCACTTGGGTCGTAACTGGAATTTGTCCATTCCGCAACGTTACCTGCCATATTATATAGGTTGAAATCGTTTGGTTCATAGGATTTTGCCTCTACGGTGTACAGCGCAGCATCTGCAGCATAATCACCTCGCTGCGGTTTAAAGTTGGCCATAAAACAACCTGTATCACTTATTACATAAGGTCCTCCCCATGGATAAGTTCCTCCTTCGATTCCACCTCTGGCAGCATATTCCCACTCTGCCTCGGTTGGTAACCTAAACTGGTTTACAAATTGTTTCCCACGACTCTTTTGATCATCGTTCTTGAACTTTGTTCTCCAATTACAGAAAGCCTTTGCCTGTTGCCAAGAGATTCCAACTACAGGGTACTCGCTATAGGCATCGTGCCAAAAGTAATCGTTATGCATGGGCTCGTTGTAGGAGTATTCAAAATCCCTAATCCAAACCGTAGTGTCAGGATAAATTTCCAACTCCTCCGTGCGGATAAAATCCTTTCTACTACCCTTTCCTTTTTTGGCGGCACGGGCTGCAGCTTCAATATCCATCCAGCTATACTTGTACTTTAATTTTGTAACATCGATACTTCGCTGACCATTATAGGATTCCTCTTCTGGTATGTATAATGAATCCATAACCTCGGCATAATATTCATCAGGATAGTCTGAAGTGTCCCAAATAAGGTCTTCATCCTTGTTTAAGGCCCTTCCTTCATAACCGGTCTCTCCCATACCGGAATAGTTGTCCAACATATACTTATCGTACACCGAAGCTCTAGTGGTATCCGCATCCTTAAATGCATAATCGCCAATACCCCCGTCCTCTGGACCTAATCCTAATTCATCCGCTAAAATGGCCAAACGGGTTCTTGTAATTGAATCCTTTACCCATTCCACGAATTGACGGTACTCGCTGTTGGTAATTTCAGTATCGTCCATATAAAAGGAACGCACTGTAACGGTCTTGGTAGGAGCGTTTAATACTTTGGCTTGATCTTCTTCACTTTTACCCATAATGAAAGAACCCCTTGGGATAAGTTCCATTCCATATGGTTTTTCCGGATACCATTTTTTGCCCTGGACGCCGACTAGCTCTCCTTTAGTCTTTGACCCACAACTTGTGAGCAAAAAAACAAACGCTATAGATGATAACAATAGCTTCTTCATACTTTAGGTTAAATTTCGATTATGGTTAAAATGCAAATACTATAAGGTTATTCTAACTCTTAAAACTATGTTTTGAATAAATTATTGTATTATAAATTTTATGTAATACTAATTTTTCAATTAATTAAAGCCCTTTTTATAGGCCTTAAACCACCTTTCGGGAATTTTTTGGTCACATGCGTCCAAATAATCCTGCTCGGTGCAAGGTAATAACGCTGGCGTACCTTCTTTAGTATGTGAAGTAAAAATTGATGGCACCTCTACCCACCATCTTTCGGTCAGAAGACTCTTGTAGAAAACGAGTTCCTCTTCATCGTTAGGAACATTATATTTGGTAAAGTCCTCTGTTTTAGTATAAGGGGACTCCTTGATCCTGTAATTGATACCCTCTATGAAGTACCATATTATTTGTGCCAACAATTGTTGGCACTGAATGTTATTTTCCATTTCGAAAATACCAAAGGCCATGACCCGCTCACTGATACCTGCATATCTTGAAATGGCACAAATCTCCCTTCCGGTAAATCCGTTAGGGGAAAAATTTCCGGAAAATCCAATCTCACTGGCCTTAATGGCCCTAGCATCCAAGCTGACCATATGGGCGTTTCGGAGCACGGGCTCCGCCAGCGATAAATCGCTGGCAATTTCTCCCAACCTGTAGGAATCAAAAAAGAGGCGTTCCATAAGATCCACCTCTTCCTGGGCGTTAAAATAACTCTGATAGCCAATGTTGGAAAAGTTAAAAAGATTGTTGGGCTTATCCGTAATGATCTTGCTCATATAGGAGTGGGAGGATATAAGTTCGTCATCGATGCCAAAGTCGAACCTACTGTCCACGGCGACCAGATTTATCATATCCTTGATACTGTCGAACGCCCTGTAAATGGGGTAGGTAATATCCTGAGTAGCTCCCAAGATGATAGGAATTACATTTTCTTCCAACAAGCCCGCTGTAACCTCCTTCACTACAAAATAGGTGTCCTCGACCGTTTCACCCTCTTCCAAATCACCAAGATCTACGATAGTAGTGTCCCAGTTTCCCAACATGAGTTTGTATAATTGTAACCTTATGGCAGAAACGTCCAAAATTTCCAGTTTCTTCTCATAGGCATTTCTGGATTCCTTAACGCCAAAGATCGCAACGGTAGCGTTCGCCAAGACGGGCAAGCCATCCTTTACTGTATGTATATGGGTATTTCTACCTATTGCCTGGGCTGGCAATAGTTCGCAGTGGGCAAGCACCCTATCCTCTACAGGAACTAAAAAATCAAAGGCCATGTTGGTTTTTAAGTATTGATTTTGATTGTTTAAAAGTGAGGTCTCCTACACTTTCTTTCAAAATTATACTACTTTTTTGATTTGGGTTTCCCTTTTGTCTTTTTTTTGGGGGTCTTTTTTTCTATCAGTTCTGTAGCTTCTTCCAATGATATTTTGGAAACGTCCACCGTTTTTGCCAATTCGACCTTAGTCTTCCCTTTTATGATATGGTGGCGTCCCACCTTGCCTTTTCGATCCTGATTCCTTGGTCCGGCCAGTTCTGCACAACTTTTTCCCGTTCCTTTTGCTTTTTGTCCTCAATAAGGGCTACGATATCGTCTTGGGACAAATTATCAAAGTCATACTTTTTATTGACATTGATAAACATACCGTTCCATTTTATATACGGACCAAATCGCCCTACTCCTTTTGTTACATCCTCACCTTCATAACTGGTTATAGGGGCATCGGCCTTTTGCTTCTCTTTTATAAGCTCAATGGCACGTTCCATTTCCACTTCCAAGGCGTTCTCATCCGAGGGCAATGAAATAAATGTCTTGCCAAAACGGACATAAGGTCCAAACCTTCCTACGTTTGCTTCCACCTCCTCGCCTTCATAAACACCCAATTTTCTGGGTAATTTAAATAAATCCATGGCTTCCTCATAGGTAATGGTGTTCAAGGACTGATCCGGTAAAAGACTTGCAAAGAGCGGTTTCTCCTCCTCCTCAACCGTTCCAATTTGGACCATGGGGCCAAATCTGCCCAGGCGAACGGAAACTTGCCTTCCCGTTTTAGGGTCTTTGCCCAGAACACGCTCACCGCTGGCCCTATCTGCATTTTCCTCTACGTCCAGGACATTGGGATGAAAATCCTTATAAAAGTTTTTCATCATTTTTTTCCAATCTTCCTCTCCGGTGGCAATCTCATCAAAATCCTCTTCCACTTGGGCCGTAAAATTGTAATCCAGGATATTTCCAAAATTGCTTACCAAGAAATCGGTTACAATTGTACCGATATCGGTTGGAACCATTTTACCTTTATCAGATCCTACATTTTCTGTTAGGTTCTTTTCCTTTATAGTATTCGCCTCGAGAACCAATTGGGCATATTTTCTTTCCGTACCCTCTATGGTTCCCTTTTCAACATAACCCCTATTTAAAATTGTAGAAATTGTTGGCGCATAGGTAGAAGGTCTTCCTATGCCCAATTCCTCCAACTTTTTTACCAAAGAAGCTTCGGTAAATCTATAGGGGGGTCTGGTAAATCGTTCCGTTGCGGTAATATAGTTATTGTAAAGGACCTCGTTTACCTTCATGGCCGGTAGCATACCGTCCTGTTCTTCGGCCAAATCCTCATCATCAACACCCTCTAAGTAAACTTTTAAGAAACCATCGAATTTGATGACCTCACCATTGGCGGTGAATTCCTCGGAATGTTTATCGGCCTGTATACGAACATTTGTTCGCTCAAGCTCGGCATCGCTCATTTGTGATGCTATCGTTCTTTTCCAAATAAGGTCATACAATTTTGACTGATCCCGTTCAAGGGAAGGTGATTGATTTGACATATCGGTTGGTCGGATGGCCTCATGGGCTTCTTGGGCACCTTTGGATTTTCCAGTAAAGTTTCTAACCTTACTATATTTCTCGCCGTAATTGTTGATTATGGCCTCTTTTGCCGAATTTATGGCCTCCCCGGAAAGATTCACGCTATCTGTCCTCATGTAGGTTATAAGTCCAGCCTCATAGAGCCTTTGTGCAACCTGCATGGTTCTTCCTACTGAAAAATAAAGTTTTCGCGAAGCTTCCTGTTGCAAGGTAGAGGTTGTAAAGGGTGCCGAAGGAGATTTCTTGGCCGGTTTTTTGTCCAGTTTGGCAACCGAAAATTTAGCCGAAATATTTTGTTTCAAAAAGGCATTCGCCTCTTCCTTGGAGTCAAAGGCCTTACCCAACTTGGCTAGGAAGACACTGCCAGATTCAGTTTTGAATTCCGCAGAAATCTTGAACGAGGCTTCCGGTGTAAAAGCCTCGATATCGCGCTCCCGTTCAACGATCAACCTGACCGCTACGGATTGTACTCGACCGGCGGACAATCCAGGTTTTATCTTCTTCCAAAGTACGGGCGATAGCTCATACCCTACCAAACGGTCCAGTACCCTTCTTGCCTGTTGGGCGTTTACCAAGTTATAGTTGATATCCCTGGGGTTTTCAATGGCACGTTGTATGGCCGCTTTGGTAACGGAGTTAAAAACAATTCTTTTGGTCTTCTTTTTGTCCAAGCCCAATTCCTCCGCCAAATGCCAGGAAATAGCCTCTCCCTCACGGTCCTCATCACTTGCCAACCAAATGGTCTCCGCTTTGTTGGCCAAATCCTTTAGTTTTTTGACCAAGGCCTTTTTCTCCTTGTCAACTACATATTTTGGCGCAAAATCATTCTCCACATCCACTCCCAGTTCCTTGGACGGCAAATCTGCAATATGCCCAAAACTGGATTCCACCTTAAAATCCTTTCCTAGAAACTTTTCAATGGTTTTTGCTTTTGCCGGGGATTCGACGATAACTAAATTCTTGGCCATGCAATGGTTTTTATGGATACAAATGTATACTAAAATTTATACTTTAAAATTTGAGTTCTATTATTTCAGGGTAATATCAAAGAATTTCCTGATATCAAAGAATTCATACTTAGCTATGAATTTGAAAGATTTGTTTTCTTATTTTTAGAAGAAATAATTAATGAACCGACCAAAGATGAAAAAAAACTACTTCCTAGTGGCATTGTGCTTGCTTATTTACTTGCCTTCCAACAAAGTATTTGGCCAACGAAAAAACAATAAGGCCAAGGGCGTGCAATTTGACCAATCGCTTTACGAGGGAATGGAATGGCGTTTGGTTGGTCCATTTCGTGGCGGAAGGGCAGGCACCGTAACCGGCGTTATTAATGACCCAAACCTATATTATATGGGTACTGCAGGTGGTGGCGTGTGGAAAACCTCCGATGCGGGCAATTCATGGGAATGTATTTCCGATGGCTTTTTTGGAGGTTCCATTGGGACCGTTGCCGTAGCCGAGTCCGATCCTAATATTATATATGTAGGAGAAGGGGAACAGACTTTGCGGGGGAACGTTTCCTCGGGTCATGGTATGTGGAAAAGTTTGGATGCTGGAGAAACATGGAAATTTATAGGATTGGAAGGGTCTGAACACATAGCGAGAATCAGGATACATCCAACAAATCCAGACATTGTTTATGTGGCTGCTCTAGGAAACTTGTGGAAACCAAACGAAACAAGGGGTGTTTACCGCACATTGGACGCTGGCGCTAACTGGGAAAAAATACTTTATATAAGCGACAAGGCAGGTGCAGGCGATCTTATCATAGACCCCAATAACCCAAGAATTTTGTATGCCACTACTTGGGAAATGAAACGAAACGGCTACCGTATGGACAGTGGGGGGCCAGATAGCAAAATGTACAAAAGTATCGATGGCGGGGATACTTGGACGGACATCTCAACAAATTCCGGTTTACCTGGATTTCCTTGGGGCATTGTTGGAATAACGGTATCCCCAATAGATTCCAAAAGGATTTGGGCCCTTATTGAAGCTAAGGAGGGCGGTCTTTTTCGATCGGACGATGGTGGAAAAACTTGGGCCAAGATAAACGAGAACCGTGCCCTTAGACAACGCGCCTGGTACTACACCCGAATATATGCGGATACGCAAAATGTGGATAAACTATATGTAATGAACGTAAGCTATGGGGTTTCCACGGATGGCGGAAAAACTTTCACCTTAAAAAATGCACCGCACGGGGACCACCATGACCTATGGATAGATCCCAATAACAATATGAGAATGGCCATTGCCGATGATGGGGGAGCACAAATCTCAAATGATGGCGGGAATAATTGGACCACCTACCATAACCAACCAACCGCCCAATTCTACAGGGTAGTGACGGATAGTGTTTTTCCCTATCGCCTATACGGGGCCCAACAGGACAATACCGCCTTACGTATAGCTCATAGAACAGTAGGTAGTGCCATTACGGAAAGAGATTGGGAACCTACTGCGGGAGGTGAAAGCGCTCATTTGGCACCGGACCCAAAGAACAATAATATTGTTTACGGCGGGACCTACAAAGGTTACATGAACAGATTGGACCATAGCACAGGTCAAGCCAGGTCTACAAACGTATGGCCGGACAACCCTGCGGGATCCGGGGCCGAAGTCATGAAATACCGCTTCAATTGGAACTATCCCGTGACTTTCAGTATGCACGATTCAAACAAACTTTATGCGGGATCCAACTATTTACACATGACTACGGATGGAGGACAATCCTGGGAGACCATATCGCCGGATTTGACCAGAGGTCTCCCTGAAACCATACAATCAAGTGGTGGTCCCATTACCCAAGACAATACAGGTGCGGAATTCTATTCGAACATTTTTGTTATATCGGAATCGGCGTTGGAAGAAGGGGTAATATGGACCGGTAGTGATGACGGGCTTATCCATGTAACAAGGGATAACGGAAAAAATTGGGAGAACGTAACCCCTCCTTTAGAAATATCCCCAAAACTGAACATGATCAATTGTATCGATGCGAGTCCGTTCAAAAAAGGAACTGCATATGTAGCCGCCTCTTACTATAAGTTTGGCGACTACACCCCCTATCTCTATAAAACAACGGATTATGGAAAAACCTGGGAGCTCATCACCAACGGTATCCCCGCAGAATATTACACTAGGGCCATTCGATCTGATAAAGTGAGGGAAGGTCTGCTGTATGCCGGAACGGAATGGGGCATGTACATTTCCTTTGACGATGGCAAATCTTGGTCCCCTTTTCAACTTAATTTACCCATTACTTCCATACGCGATCTTCATGTAAGGGATAACGACCTGATCGCCGCAACGCACGGCAGAAGTTTTTGGATGATAGACGACCTCACTCCACTGCATCAATTATCCCAAGAAATTGCCACTAGTGACTTTTATGTATTCAAACCCGATGTATCCTATAGGATGTATCAATCCGGCGATTCAGACGATAGAGATGCCAAATTTGAAGGGGAAAACCATCCAGATGGTACCATTATCAATTATTTCCTCAAAGACCTTAAGGAAACAGATTCCGTACAAATCGATATTCTGGAGACCAATGGAAAGGTTATACAACGTTTTTCGAACAAGGCCGTTGCCGATAATTTGAATCCTTCGGCCACTAAAACTTTAAAAGTAAAACCCGGCGGAAACCGACTCGTTTGGAACATGAGATATCCCGGTTTTGATGCTTTTAAAGGCATGGTGTTTTATTCATCGCCCAATATTGGCCCAAAAGCGGTGCCTGGGGATTACAGGGTAAGGTTAACTTTTAATGGGCAAGTACAGGAAAAGGACTTTACGATCTTGAAAGACCCTAGGCTGGATATCACGCAACAGGAATTACAAGATCAGTTCGATTTTCTAATCAAGGTACGGGATCAGGTTAGCCGTGCGAACAATGCCATTATTTCCATCAGAAAGGTGAAAAACGATTTGGATTATTTGAAGGAAAAAACCAAAGAGGATACAGCAATGCAGGAACTCATAACCGAATTTGAGTCGAAATTATCGGTTATTGAGAACAACATACATATGACCAAAAACCAAAGCCGACAAGACCCTTTGAACTATGGCATTCGTATAAACAATCGGCTTGCATTTTTGTTGGCCGATTCCCAAAGAGGTGATCAACCTCCTACAAAGCAGGCCAAAGAATTCTTTGAGGTAGCTACAAAAGAATTGAATGTTGAAATCGAAAACCTGAATAAATTGATGAAGGAATACGTAGAAAACCTAAATAACAAGGTGCAGGAAAGCAAAATCAAAATGATTTCCTTAGAATAATCGTTACATACTATTTTAAATAAAAAGGGAAGCTTTATTGGCTTCCCTTTTTATTTTAATTGTAAGGTGATTACAACTCAAAAGTACTTATCAACTGGATATCATTTTCCAAATATTCATATTGCCGTAACGTGCCTCCACCAATCATCAACAGGGTATTTTCCAAAGGAATCACATCATAGGCTTCGATATTAGGGAAATGGTTGAGTTGGGTAATGTTGGGGGCATTACTCTTGTCAAAGACCTTCAGCCCATCGCTTCCATCACAAATAAAGAGTTTGTCCCCTTTAATACCTAGCCCATTTGGACCGAACATTGGGTAGATAACCTTCAACTCAGGATTTTTTAAATTAGAAATGTCCACCACATAGAGACCGCTCTCCGTATTGCCACAAAAATCCCCGCCTTTTAAGGTCACATAGGCGAAGTTTCCATCTACCACCACGGGATCACAAGCCGTTCCATGTCTGAATTCAGAAACGAATTCAGGTTTGGCAGGGTCTTTAATATCATAGATGTACATACCCTGTCTTCCCCCTATGAACAAAATATCACCTTGGTTAAAAATCGTCTCTATATCCCAAGCCACGGATACATCGTCCAAAGTGGTGGGGGTTTCCAAATTTGAAATATCAAAAATATTTAGGTCACTGTAATCTACTACATAAAGATAATCGCCCACTATCTTGAACCTGGCCATGGAGCCGCCTTGACCCACATTACTTTCTGCAGTGTTTATAACGTTATCGAAATTCCTAAACTCACAGTTATCGCACCTGAATTGTTCTTCATATTCAGATACTGGTCTGCGTTCCATATTTACTTCCCAACCAACCACAACATACCTATCGTAATCGATATCGCCATAATCATAAATATCTGCTTGGGGAAATTCTATATTTTGGACCCAAACATCATAGTTCTTGTAGATGGCGTTTACCATACGGCTGGTCAATTGAATGTTATTGATATCGGAAATATCAAAAATCACCAAATCCCCATAACTATCAGCGAATAACTTCTCGTCCTTGATTGAAATATCGTTGTTTCCTTCCAATTTGAAAAAGGCGATATTTTGAGGGTTCGAAGGATTCTGATTGTCGATTACATGGAATCCACTTCCCACATCATTTATAAAAATATAATTCTTGTATGCATAAATTTTTCCCGATGTCTGTATGGGAATTGGGTCGATAATATCTATAGCTTCGGCCTTGAATGAAACTGCATCCTCCAAAATGGGGCGTGCCACCAAATAGTCCTCGTAGGGTCCGTCGTCATCACAGGAGACGAAAGGAATCACGAAGCACAAAAAAAACAATAGTACATTCTTTTTCATGATGTTAGTGTTAAATCAGTTACTTTCCTAAGATGAAAAATGGTGAACCAAGTTGCGTAAACTTGGAAAAAATATTTTGCTCCGCTTTATTTGTATTACCTAAGTATGACAGAATTTTATTGGGCAATTCAAACTATAAAATAAAGCTAAAATAAACTGTCATCTTGTCATATTTTTGAATATAATGTTATCTTTGCGCACCCAATATTTAATGGCAATTGAAGGCTTTATGGAGAAAACAATTGATGAAGGCATACAGGGATCAGCACTAAGGACCGAAGGTAAGATTCAAAACCAGCGAAACCTATATATAGAGAGTTACGGGTGTCAAATGAATTTTTCCGATAGTGAAATCGTGGCCTCTATCCTGGCTGAGGAAGGGTTCAACACTACGCAAAATTTGGAGGACGCGGATTTGGTCTTGGTAAATACCTGCTCCATTAGGGAAAAGGCCGAATTAACGGTTCGGAAAAGATTAGAAAAATTCAATGCCATAAAAAAAGACAGGCCCCATCTAAAAGTGGGGGTATTGGGGTGTATGGCAGAACGATTGAAACACCAATTTCTGGAAGAGGAAAAAATTGTGGACATGGTCGTAGGTCCAGATGCCTACAAAGACCTGCCCAACCTCATCCAAGAAATAGATGAAGGTAGAAACGCGGTAAATGTCATTCTCTCTAAAGATGAGACCTATGGGGATGTTGCCCCGGTTAGGCTTAATTCGAACGGAGTTACCGCTTTTGTATCGATTACAAGGGGTTGTGACAATATGTGTACGTTCTGTGTGGTCCCCTTTACCCGTGGAAGGGAAAGAAGCCGGGACCCCCAATCCATCATAAACGAGGTAAACGACCTTTGGAACAAAGGGTTCAGGGAAGTGACCTTATTGGGTCAAAATGTGGACAGTTATCTTTGGTACGGCGGGGGATTAAAAAAAGATTTTGGAAAAGCTTCCGAAATGGAGCAGGCCATGGCCGTTAACTTTTCCCAGCTATTGGAAAAAGTGGCATTGTCCCAGCCAAAAATGAGAATTAGATTCTCCACTTCCAATCCGCAGGACATGACTTTGGATGTTATCCACACCATGGCGAAGTATGAGAATATTTGCAATTACATCCACCTGCCCGTACAAAGCGGAAGCAACCGGATTTTAAAAGCGATGAATCGTCTGCATACGCGGGAAGAGTATTTTGCACTCATCGATAACATTAGGAACATAATTCCCGATTGTGGGATTTCACAGGACATGATCGCGGGATTCCCCACGGAAAACGAGGAAGACCACCAAGATACCCTAACTCTGATGGAATATGTGAAATATGACTACGGATTCATGTTCGCCTATTCTGAAAGACCGGGAACCTTGGCAGAACGTAAGCTAAGGGACGATGTACCCGAAGAGACAAAAAAACGAAGGCTAACTGAAATTATCGACTTACAGAGACAACACTCCTTGGAACGTATAAAAGCCAATCTTGGAAAAACCCAAGAAGTATTGATAGAGGGCGTTTCCAAAAAATCAGATACCCACTGGATGGGACGTACCTCCCAGAATACGGTGGCCGTTTTTCCAAAAGAGGATTATAATGTTGGAGATTTTGTGATGGTAGAAATGCAGGACTGTACCTCTGCCACCTTGTTGGGCAAGGCCGTGGGGTATTCCCATAATAACTGAGTACCTGCGGGACAATAACCCAAACTGTCGCGAGCCCTAGAGGCACATATAAAAAATTCAAATTTTATTCCGAAATAAGTAATCGGAGTATTTTTAATCTCGATGATCGAGTACATGGAAAGCATACAAAGTATAAAACAACGATTTGAAATCATAGGCCAGGACCCCAAACTGAACAGGGCCATTGAAAAGGCCATACAGGTAGCACCAACCGATATCTCGGTTTTAGTTACGGGAGAAAGTGGTGTTGGGAAGGAGTCAATACCAAAAATCATACATTCCCTGTCACACAGGAAACATGCCAAATATATAGCCGTAAACTGTGGGGCCATTCCAGAGGGGACGATTGACAGTGAACTTTTTGGACACGAAAAAGGGGCATTTACCGGAGCCACACAAACCCGGAGCGGTTACTTTGAAGTGGCGGACGGAGGTACCATTTTCCTAGATGAAGTTGGTGAACTCCCCTTAACGACACAAGTAAGACTGCTTCGGGTTTTGGAAAATGGCGAATTTTTGAAGGTAGGTTCCTCCCAAGTCCAGAAAACCAACGTTCGTATTGTGGCCGCGACCAATGTGAACATGTTCGAGGCCATAAAAAAGGAAAAATTCAGGGAAGATCTATACTACAGGTTAAGTACGGTGGAAATCAATATTCCTCCCTTGCGGGAACGGCAGGAGGATATCCATCTGTTGTTCCGAAAATTTGCTTCGGATTTTGGACAAAAATACAAGATGCCCACCATCCGTTTGGAGGACAGTGCCGTAGATTTGTTGTTAAAATACCGATGGCCGGGAAACATCCGACAACTGAGAAACATAGCGGAACAGGTCTCCGTATTGGAAGAAAACCGCTCCATAGATGCGGCAACGCTCCATGGTTACCTGCCACAAAATGTGGGCAATAACCTTCCGGCCGTTGTCAGTAATAAAAAGTCCGAAAGCGATTTCAGCAATGAACGTGAAATTTTGTACAAAGTGTTGTTCGACATGAAGGGCGATCTCAACGACCTTAAAAAGTTGACCATGGAACTCTTGAAGAACAATGACAGCCAAAAAGTGCAAAAGGAAAATGAAAACCTCATACGCAAGATCTATGGCGATAAACAAGAGGAGGAAATAGAGGAACAGGAAGTCTCTTCCCTGGAAGTGCTAAGTCTTCCGGAGCCCAAGGTAGAAAGGACCTACACTCCTACTCCCCAGGAGGACAAATATCATTTTGCAGAGGAAATCGAAGAAGAGGAAACCCTATCTTTACAGGAAAAGGAAATTGAATTGATCAAGAAATCCCTGGATAGAAATAGGGGCAAAAGAAAGGCCGCAGCTTCTGAGCTTGGAATATCGGAAAGAACGTTATATAGAAAAATAAAGCAATACGATCTTTGATTTGAGAAAGCAAGGAAAGCCGACTGAAGAAACGAAAACCCGAAACTTGAAACCTGCAACAAAAAACCCGAAACCTGAAACATTTTGAACCCTTGAACACACTAAAAAAAATAATCTTGATTCTCATGCCCCTGCTTTTGACAATCAGCTGCGGCATATACAATTTTACGGGGGCCGGGCCCATAAACGCAGATACTTTTCAGGTAAATTACTTTCAAAACTATGCAACCCAGAGTCCAGGTTCTACCTTTGAACCGGGTATGGACAGGGATTTTACCCAGGCCTTGCAAAACAGGATACTGAACCAGACCAGTTTGGATTTGGTAAACAATGGGAATGCCGATTTGTTGTATGAAGGGGAAATAACAGAATATAGAATTTCACCTATGGCCGCAACAGCCCAACAAACAGCGGCCCAAAACCGACTTTCCATTAGGGTAAAGGCCCGCTTCTACAACCGTAACGATCCCGATGCGGATTTTGATCAAAGTTTTTCCTTTTTTTATGACTATCCTGCAAACGTGCAATTGTCGGCAATTAAGGACGAGGCCCATGAAGTCATTTTTGAACGTATAACCCAAGATATTTTTAATGCTTCCTTAGCAGATTGGTAACCCATGACTATTTCGGATTTTACATACTTCCTTGAACACCCCAACAAAGTTGTAGATCCTTTGCAAACGAAGCAATTGGAAGATATCATTAAGGAATATCCATATTTTCAAGCGGCAAGGGCCCTACATTTAAAGGGACTTAAAAACCTCAATAGCTATAAGTACAATAAGGCGTTGAAACTTACCGCGGCCTGTACCACGGACCGTGATGTTCTTTTCGATTTTATTACCTCCAAGGATTTTCTACAATACGATTTGCCCACATCGCCAGAAGTTGATGAAAACCCTGTTACGGACGAAGCGCCCAGCTTGACCCAAAAGGAGATAAAACTCATCGAGGAATCAGAAGACAAACCTTTGCCACAGGACATCCACGATGCCGAACATATTCTGGATCCTGATATTTTCACCTCCAAAAAACCATCAGAGGAAATAAAAAAAGAGGTTGATACCTTGGATTTGGGAAAGCCTTTGGATTTTGACAAAAAAGAAAAATATTCTTTTACAGAATGGCTTCAACTCGCTTCAAAGAAAAAAATAGAACGGGAAGAAAACGGGGATTCTTTAAATGAAAAAACGAAGGGAACGGCACAAAAAAAACAATCCAGAAATCCCGACCGCAAGAAACAGAAGTTCGACCGCATAGATAAGTTCATTGCTGAGAACCCAAAAATAGTTCCCAAGGAAAATATCAAGGTCACCTTCAATCCAAAAGACTCGGTTAAAATCGACAAAAACGAGTTAATGACGGAAACCTTGGCAAGGGTCTATCTGGAGCAAAAAAAATACAAAAAGGCCATACAGGCCTACAAAATTTTAAGTTTGAAATATCCGGAAAAAAGTAGTTTCTTTGCAGACCGAATAAAATCGGTACATAAAATTCAACAAGAAAACAAGTAGGTAAAATGAGTACATTTTCAATTTTTCTGATACTAATTATCATTGTCTGCTTTTTATTGGTATTGGTAATCATGGTACAGAATCCAAAGGGCGGAGGATTATCATCTTCTTTTGGCGGCGGAGGAAATCAGGTCGTAGGAGGCGTCAAGAAGACCGGTGACTTTTTGGACAAAAGCACTTGGACATTGGCCGGACTTTTGGTCATACTGATTTTAGCTTCCAATATTGCTCTAAAAGGAAACTTTGGAGATGCGGATTCCAAACTTTTACAGGGCGATGATTTCGAGACCACGGTTCCGGAAACTTTACCCGAGGAAGTGACCCCACCTGTCACAAATGATAGTTCAACGAACGACAGTCTGTAGTTTAAGAACTTAAAAGTCTATATAAAATGCCAGCTTAATGACAAGCTGGCATTTTTGCTTTCACAATGTGTCAGTTTTTAGGTAATGGCATAATTTCTGCCTTTAAAGTGTGAAACTTAAAAAATCAATTTAAAATTTTAATATTATGGCTAAAGTTAATATCAAACCATTGGCAGACCGAGTACTTATTGAGCCAATGGCAGCTGAAACAAAAACTGCGTCGGGGATTTATATTCCAGATACGGCAAAGGAAAAACCTCAAAGAGGTAAAGTGGTTGCCGTAGGACCTGGAACCAAGGACGAAAAAGTTACTGTTAAGGTTGGTGATACCGTTCTTTATGGAAAATATGCCGGTACAGAATTAAAGTTGGATGGTTCTGATTACCTAATGATGCGTGAGAGTGACATTTTAGCGATCATTTAAAAATCGTTTAGCTGCAGGCCATTGGCCTATAGCCCAATCCAAAAAGATTTATAAGAAAATTAATTATGGCCATATGCGTAGAGCGAAAGGCCGAAAAAACTAAAAAATTAAAACATGGCAAAAGACATAAAATTTGACATTGATGCAAGAGACGGACTCAAGAGAGGCGTGGATGCATTGGCAAATGCTGTAAAAGTAACCTTAGGACCAAAAGGTAGAAACGTAATCATCAGCAAATCATTTGGAGCACCGCAAGTAACGAAAGACGGTGTTACCGTAGCAAAGGAAATAGAGCTTGAAAATGCACTTGAGAACATGGGTGCGCAAATGGTAAAGGAAGTTGCCTCCAAGACCAATGATTTGGCAGGTGATGGTACTACTACAGCTACCGTTCTTGCCCAAGCTATCGTTAAGGAAGGTCTAAAGAATGTTGCGGCAGGCGCAAACCCAATGGACCTTAAAAGAGGTATCGATAAAGCGGTAGAGGCCATCGTGGAAAATTTGGCCAAGCAAGCCAAAAAAGTTGGGGATTCATCCGAAAAAATCAAACAAGTTGCCTCTATATCCGCAAATAACGATGAGGCAATTGGAGATTTGATCGCTCAAGCCTTTGATAAAGTTGGTAAAGAAGGAGTTATTACCGTTGAGGAGGCCAAAGGAACGGACACTTATGTGGATGTTGTGGAAGGTATGCAGTTTGATAGAGGTTATCTTTCACCATACTTTGTAACCGATTCGGAAAAAATGGTGACTGAATTGGACAACCCATACATCTTGTTGTTCGACAAGAAAATTTCTTCCATGAAGGACCTGCTTCCCGTATTGGAACCAGTAGCACAATCAGGCAAGCCATTATTGATCATTGCAGAAGATGTGGATGGTGAGGCTTTGGCTACTTTGGTCGTAAACAAATTAAGAGGTTCCCTAAAAATTGCCGCTGTTAAGGCACCAGGTTTTGGAGATAGAAGAAAGGCCATGTTGGAGGATATCGCAATCTTGACAAAAGGTACCGTTATCTCCGAGGAAAGAGGTTTCTCCTTGGACAATGCAACAATTGATATGCTAGGTACTTGTGAAAAAGTACAAATCGATAAGGACAACACGACCATCGTAAACGGAGGCGGGGTTGCCAAGGATATAAAGGCAAGAGTAAACCAAATAAAGTCTCAAATTGAGACAACGACTTCTGACTACGACAAAGAAAAGTTACAGGAGCGTTTGGCCAAATTGGCCGGTGGTGTGGCCGTTCTTTATGTTGGTGCTGCATCTGAAGTTGAAATGAAAGAGAAAAAAGACCGTGTAGACGATGCATTGCACGCTACAAGGGCCGCTGTTGAGGAAGGTATCGTAGCAGGTGGTGGTGTAGCTTTGGTAAGGGCCAAGTCGGTTCTTTCAAAAGTGACTACCGAAAACGAGGATGAAGCAACCGGTCTACAAATTGTTGCCAGGGCTATAGAAGCACCACTTAGGACCATCGTTGAAAATGCCGGTGGTGAAGGTTCCGTAGTTGTTGCCAAAATTCTTGAAGGAAAAGGAGATTATGGTTATGATGCCAAATCAGATAAGTATGTTGAGATGATGAAGGCCGGTATAATCGACCCTAAGAAAGTAACCAGGGTAGCCTTGGAAAATGCCGCTTCTGTTTCTGGAATGATTTTGACCACAGAATGTGCATTGACCGATATTAAGGAAGATGCTCCTGCAGGCCCAGCAATGGGTGGCGGTGGCATGCCCGGTATGATGTAATAATCCCCCAAATCACAAGAGGGGACTTAGATAACTAAAGTGAAAAGCTGTCTAAAAAATTGGGCAGCTTTTTTATTTTAGCTCATAAAAAAACCACCTTCTTTCTTTACAAAAGGTGGTTTCTTTTTCCAAAGGTAAGGACCTATCCCATAGGTCCCAACAAGACTACTTCTTTCTAGGAGCAGCTTTTGGAGCAGCCTTCTTACCTGCCTTTGCAGGAGAAGGTTTCGCAGCAGGTTTACCAGCTGATTTTGCTTGTGCCATTGAAATCTAATTTATAGAAATTTACACGAATGTATTTCAGATAGTGATCCATGATATTTTTGTTAAGAAAATATTAACTAAAATTGATATCAGCAGAAACAAATTAAGAGTTAAGGTATTAAAATATAGATACTTACGTGCCTTAAATCTTATGGTAAAATTTAATGGAAAACCATTGTATTTTAAATTGTTTAACCCCAATTTTATTGCCTAAAAAGACCCATTATGTTAACTACTTTAAAACCCCAAATAATCTCAATATTAGAATCTAAAAAGGATTTGGATTCAAAACTACAGGAACTTTGTGATCTTCTAAAAGAGAAAGTGGACCACTACGATTGGGTTGGTTTTTATTTTAAAAACGGTCAAAAGGAAGAACTAAAGCTAGGGCCCTATGCAGGAGCTCCCACAGACCATACCATTATTCCCTTTGGCAAGGGTATCTGCGGACAGGTGGCGGTAAGCAACCAAAACTTTGTGGTTCCCGACGTGAAGGCGCAGGACAATTACATCGCCTGTAGCATTACTGTCAAATCTGAAATTGTTGTGCCGCTGTTCGTAAACGGGGAAAACATTGGGCAAATCGATATTGACTCGAATACTTTGGATCCATTCACGGAAGAAGATGAAAGGTTTTTGGAATTCGTAAACGGGGAAGTTGCCAAAATTCTTTAAAACTTTGATGTTTTTGTTGATAAAGTCGGCCTTAGTTTACTGCTAAAAAAGTACTTTTGTTGCCTTAATCGAACCCATAAGAATCCTATAATGAGTAGCTCAAAAAAAGCCTCCTCGGCCTTAATCTCCGTATTCCACAAAGATGGTCTGGAACCCATCGTAAAAAAATTTCAAGAACTCGGTATTACTATCTATTCCACGGGAGGAACCGAGAAATTCATTAAGGATTTGGGAATCGACGTCATACCGGTTGAGGACGTTACAAGCTATCCATCGATATTGGGCGGAAGGGTAAAAACCTTACATCCCAAGGTTTTTGGTGGTATCCTTAATAGACAAGACAATGAAAGCGATGTTGCCCAATTGGAAGAATTTGACATCCCTCAATTGGATATTGTCATCGTTGATTTATACCCTTTTGAAAAAACAGTGGCCAGTGGGGCATCGGAACAGGATATTATTGAAAAAATAGATATTGGAGGGATTTCCCTGATCAGGGCCGCAGCCAAAAATTATAATGATGTAATGTGCGTATCCTCTATGGAGGATTATGCGGAATTCTTGGATATTATTTCTAAAAACGCTGGTGAGACTACTTTAGAGGAGCGAAAGAAATTTGCCGCCAAATCCTTCAATGTTTCCTCTCATTATGATTCCGCCATTTTCAATTACTTCAATAAAAACCATGATATCGCCGCCTTAAAAGTGAGCGAGACCAAAGGAAAAGTTTTAAGATACGGGGAAAACCCACATCAAAAAGGGTTTTTCTTTGGAGATTTTGATGCCATGTTTTCACAGTTGCATGGTAAGGAACTCTCCTACAATAACTTGCTAGATGTAGATGCGGCCGTGAACTTAATGCTCGAATTTAAAAACGAGGCTCCTACCTTCGCTATTTTAAAACATAACAATGCCTGTGGATTGGCACAAAGGGATACGCTGCATAAGGCTTATATTGATGCATTGGCTGGCGATCCTGTTTCCGCTTTTGGAGGTGTTTTGATCAGTAACAAGGAAATTGATAAGGCTACCGCCACAGAGATCCATGAACTCTTTTGTGAGGTAGTCATTGCCCCAAGTTATTCTGACGATGCCTTGGACATATTAAAAGGAAAAAAGAACCGTATCATTTTGGTGCAAAATGACGTGGCTATGCCCGAAATGCAAGTACGTACCTGCCTTAACGGTATCCTGCTACAGGAAAAAGATTATAAGACCGATGTTTTCGAGGATTTGAGCCATGCCACTTCCACCAAACCAAGTGAACTAGAGTTGCAAGATTTGTTGTTTGCATCCAAGATTTGTAAACATACAAAATCGAACACCATAGTCTTGGCCAAGAACAAACAGCTTTGTGCGAGTGGCACGGGCCAGACTTCTAGGGTAGATGCATTAAACCAAGCCGTTCACAAGGCGAACTCCTTCAATTTCGATTTAAAGGGTGCCGTAATGGCCAGCGATGCCTTCTTCCCATTCCCGGATTGCGTTGAAATCGCGGCCAACGCCGGAATAACCAGCGTCATACAACCCGGTGGCTCCATCAAAGACCAATTAAGTATAGATTATTGCAACGAAAATGGAATTTCTATGGTGATGACAGGCACGCGTCATTTTAAGCATTAATTTTACTACTTTTGTCGATGTATTGCACCCCCTAATCCATAACCAAACATTATCATATGGGATTTTTTGACTTCTTGACCGAGGAAATAGCAATTGATTTAGGTACTGCTAACACCTTAATAATCCACAATGACAAAGTCGTTGTAGACAGTCCATCGATCGTAGCACGGGATCGGGTTAGTGGAAAAATCATCGCGGTTGGAAAGGAAGCCAACATGATGCAAGGAAAAACCCATGAAAACATTAAGACCATTAGACCATTGAAGGATGGTGTAATTGCGGATTTTGATGCATCGGAAAAGATGATCAACATGTTCATAAAGAACATTCCAGCCCTAAAGAAAAAATGGTTCCCACCGGCATTGAGAATGGTTATCTGTATTCCATCAGGTATTACTGAAGTGGAAATGCGGGCCGTAAAGGAGTCTGCAGAAAGGGTGAACGGCAAGGAGGTTTATTTAATACACGAACCAATGGCCGCCGCTATCGGTATAGGATTGGACATCATGCAGCCCAAGGGTAATATGATCGTTGATATAGGCGGGGGTACGACTGAAATTGCAGTTATAGCATTGGGAGGTATTGTTTGTGACAAATCCGTAAAAATTGGGGGGGATGTTTTTACCAACGATATTATTTATTACATGCGCACACAACACAATCTCTATGTGGGCGAAAGTACTGCCGAAGCCATAAAAATTGAAATAGGGTCAGCCACTGAGGATTTACAATCCCCTCCTGAGGAAAAGTCGGTTCAAGGTAGGGACCTTTTAACGGGAAAACCGAAGCAGGTACAAATTTCATATAGGGAAATCGCAAAGGCCCTCGATAAATCTATCTTAAGGGTTGAGGACGCGGTTATGGAAACGTTGTCGCAAACACCACCGGAATTAGCCGCGGATATTTACAATACGGGAATTTACCTGGCTGGTGGAGGATCCATGCTACGGGGATTGGACAGAAGACTTTCGCAAAAAACGGATTTGCCGGTTTACATAGCGGAAGATCCTTTGAGAGCGGTCGTTCGTGGAACGGGTATTGCCCTTAAAAACTTGGAAAGATATAAGAGCATACTTATCAAGTAATACCACACATAGATTCCTGTAATGAAAATTTAGAAGTGAATGCAACAGATAATAAATTTTCTGATTCGGTATAAAATCTTCCTATTATACCTTCTGCTACTATTCATTTCGTTAATTTTTACTTTTCAATCGCACTCCTACCATCAATCCAGATTCCTAAACTCTGCCAATTATGTTTCGGGAAGCATTTATTCTTTTTTCGACAATACTACCTCCTATTTTGACCTGAGGGAGGAAAACGAAAAACTGGTACAGGAAAACCAAAGGTTACGGTATCAACTATATAACAAGACAAATAACGGGGCACAAGCCTTGGATTCATTAGAGAGCAATTATTTGGTGGTAAGGGGCAAGGTAATCAAAAACAGTTACTCAGACCAACGTAACTATATTACCATAAACAAAGGCAAAAAAGATAGTGTTGAACAAGATATGGGCGTAATTACGTCAAAAGGTATTCTGGGTATTGTAGAAAACACCTCCAATGGTTTCGCAACGGTACAAAGCATACTCAACGAAAAATCCAACATAAATGCCAAAATCAAGAATTCCAATCATTTTGGTTCTTTGATTTGGGATACCAAGGATTACAAGACCGTGCAACTGATGGACATTCCCAGATTGGTGCAACTTACCATAGGAGACACTATAGTTACGGGAGCCATGAGCAGTATTTTCCCCGAAAATATTCCCATTGGGACCATTAAAAAATTCGATTTGGATACCTCCAAAAGTTTTTACCGTATAGATGTTTCCCTTTTTAATGATATGACGAACATCAACAATGTCTACATAATAAAAAACCTGAATAGGCAGGAAATCTTGGAACTACAGGAATCAACGGAAACAAATGATCAATAACACCTTTTTTATAAACGTACTAAGGTTTGTCCTATTGATCCTGGTTCAGGTACTTGTATTCAACAGGTTAAACTTCTTTGGCTATATAAATCCCATGGTATATGTTTTGTTTCTTTATTGGTACCCTATAAAGAAGAATAGAACAACCTTTATTTTGATTTGCTTCCTACTTGGGCTTTTGATCGATATTTTCTCGGATACCTTAGCCCTAAATGCAGCAGCTACAGTTACTATCGCTTACTTAAGGCCATCCATCATGCGGTTCGTTTTTGGGGTGAATTATGAGTTTCAAAGCTTTAAGTTAAATAGCTCCACCAAGGCACAACAATTCACATTTTTAGCGTTATTAATTGTAACCCATCACGTTATATATTTTACGCTGGAGATTTTTAGTTTTGCGAATGTACTTCTGATCTTCAAAAAAAGTATCACTATTGGGGCAGCATCCATACTATTATGTTTATTGTTTAGTTCATTGTTCAGTACTAGGAAGGAATGAGAAGAATATTACTTTCATTGATTATCATAATAATAGGAATTACCTTTTTGGGTAGGTTGTCCTATTTGCAGATATTCAGCTTCTCGCCCGATCAAGTTATTGAAGATCCCAGTATAAAAAGGGTGTACACCTATCCTGAAAGGGGTTATATCTATGATAGAAACGGAAATCTCTTGGTAGGCAATGATCCTGCCTATGATGTAATGGTAATACCAAGGGAAGTCCAACCTTTGGATACCTTGGAGTTTTGTGGAATGTTAGGTATAGACAAGGAGAAATTTGTTGAAAAGCTCACTAAGGCTAGGGTATATTCCCCTAGGTTACCATCGGTACTAGTTCCGCAGCTCTCGAAAGAGGACTATGCCAAGTTGCAGGAGAAGATGAGGAAATATAAAGGATTCTACATACAAAAGAGATCCCTAAGATATTATGACACCCCAAGTGCTGCAAATGTATTGGGCTATATAAGCGAGGTAAATGAAGGGGATCTGGCAAAAAATAAGTATTACATTCAAGGGGAACTAAGGGGAAGAACAGGGGTTGAAAGATACTATGAGGAACTCTTAAGGGGAAGAAAGGGTGTTCAGTATATTCAGAAAGACAGATTTAACAGAGATATAGGTCCCTATAAAAATGGTTCCTTGGATACACTTCCAGAACAAGGAAAACAGATTAGTATAACCTTGGACAAGACCCTTCAGGAATATGGAGAGCGCTTGATGGTGGGTAAAAGAGGGGGTATCGTGGCGCTGGAACCCGCCACTGGTGAAATTTTAAGTATGATTTCAGGGCCCACCTATGACCCCTCACTCCTTGTAGGCAGGGAACGTTCCAAAAACTATACAGAACTTTACAATGACACCATTGCAAATCCTACATGGGATCGATCTATTCATGCCCAACAACCACCAGGATCACCCTTTAAAACCTTAAATGCCCTTATCGCCTTGCAGGAAGGTGTGTTGGACGAATCAACAACCATTAGATGTTTTAACGGTTTTTATGTAGGAAAAAAGAAACGGGGATGCCACTGTGGTGGAGGTCTCCGAAATCTAAATAGTGGCATCTACCAATCCTGCAATGCTTATTTTGCAGGCACTTTCAGAAAAATCTTTGAAAAATTTGATACTACGGACGAGGCCATGGATGTCTGGGAGAAACATATGAAAAGTTTTGGCCTTGGCGATTATCTAGGCTATGACTTGCCGTTTGGTCAAAAAGGGAGAATACCAAGTAAAGAATACTATGACAAATGGTACGGTGACAACAGATGGAGCTCCTCTTTCATCATATCCAATTCCATAGGGCAAGGTGAAGTATTGGCAACTCCCGTGCAATTGGCGAATATGACGGCTGCTATAGCGAATAGGGGATTTTATTATACACCCCATATCCTAAAAAAAATCGAAGGTAAGGAAATTACGGACCCCAAGTTCACCGAACCCAAGCGCACCACAATAGACAAGGAACATTTTGAGCCCGTCGTTCAAGGAATGGCAGATGTTTACAGAAAGGGAACCGCAAGATGGTTGCAAATACCAGGTATTGAGGTAGCTGGGAAAACAGGTACTGCCGAAAATTTCACCAAAATCAACGGTGTACGCACCCAATTAACGGACCACTCCGTGTTCATAGCCTTTGCACCGGTTGAGAATCCAAAAATTGCCATAGCCGTATACATCGAGAATGGGTATTTTGGGTCCAGATATGCCGGTCATATAGCGTCTTTGATGATCGAAAAATACTTAAAAGGTGATATCACCAGAAAGGATTTGGAGAAGAAAATGTTGGAAAAAACACTGGAACACGAATACGCCAAACCATTTAGTGGTGAGGAATTTAAAATAAACGAACGTGTTTGGTAAAGTTCTAAGACGCATAGATTGGCTTACGATTCTTATTTACATGGCACTGGTCCTCATAGGTTGGACCAATATTTATTCAAGTACGTTTACTGATGAACAAACCTCGCTACTGGATTTAACTACGCGATCGGGGAAACAGCTCTTTTTTATCATTGTAAGTTTTGTAACGATAATTGTGATTCTTGCCCTGGAAGCCAACTTTTATGAACGCTTTGCAAGCCTATTTTACCTCCTTACCATACTTTCTCTGATAGGATTGTTCCTGTTTGGTAAGACTATCGCAGGAGCAACATCTTGGTACGACTTAGGTTTTTTTAACTTTCAACCGTCTGAATTGGCAAAGGTAGCCACTGCTCTGGCCCTTGCGAAATACCTGAGTGACATCCAAACCGACCTAAGGCGCGTAAAGGACCAATTGTACGCACTCTTGATTATACTAATTCCAGCCCTGCTTATCATACCCCAACCGGATCCTGGAAGCGCTCTGGTGTTCTTTTCCTTGATATTCGTGATTTTTAGGGAAGGATTGCCTCTCTATTACTTAGGTATTGTTTTTACCTTGATTTTAATCTTTATAACAACCTTAATGTTCGGAACTATTTGGCTGACAATTGGATTATTACTTTTGATAGCCCTGTTTTTTCTTCTAAAACGTAAGTCCTTAAAGGTTTCCATACTTCCTATCGTTATTGGCTCAATTGCAATAATTCTCTTCTCGCTATCAGTGAATTTTGTATTTAACAATCTTTTTGAACAACGACATCGGGATCGGTTCAGCTTGTGGCTTCGTTTGGAAAAAGACCCTGAAAAATTGGAACAGATTAGAAAAACTATCGGATATAACACCTATCAGTCCGAAAAAGCTATAGAATCAGGTGGGATTTCAGGAAAGGGATTTTTAGAGGGTACAAGGACCAAAGGCGATTTTGTACCTGAACAGGATACTGACTATATTTTTACAACGATAGGTGAAGAGTGGGGTTTTATAGGAACGGCTACGGTAATTATCCTTTTTTCCATTCTTTTTTTGAGATTGATTTACCTGGCGGAACGGCAAAAAAATGCGTTTTCAAGAATGTATGGCTATGGTGTCATATCTGTCCTCCTGATCCACTATTTTATAAATATAGGTATGGTAATAGGAATTTTACCTACCATTGGAATCCCATTACCTTTTTTTAGCTACGGCGGCTCCGGGCTACTTTTCTTTACCCTATTGCTTTTTATTTTTTTGAAATTGGACACAAATCGATTGAAGGAAAATTTTTAGAACCTCCAATCTTCCGTATCCACCTTGCCTTCCAATTCTTTCTGAAGTCCAACATCCATTTGTCCAAAAAAGTCGATTCCGGTTAGGGCTTCTATACTATCTATAGGAATGCAAAAGTCTTGTAGGGGTCTTTGCTGTTCCGCTCCGGGAAGTAAAAAGCCCAAAACCTTGAATTTTTTCCCTTCCTTACGAGCAACTATCTTATAAAATTTCTTGGGAACATCCACATCCTCCTCCCCTATTTCTTGTAATCCCTGTTCCAGAACACCACCCGTTATAACGATCACTTTTCCATAACGTTTTGCCCATTGGCGCACTTGCATCTCCAACCTATTCCAAACACCGGCATTAAAGTCCTTGTCCTGCGGACTGATATTACTCGTATAAAATGTTTCATTATAAGCTTGTTCCGAAAACCTACGGTCCCCAGCTGGACATAAATGTCCCCTGTCATAACCTGAACCCTTATAGTTTCGCCAGTCTGCCGACTTGGATTTTACCCAAGGATCTTCAATGAAATAGGGCCTATTGCGATCATCGTAAGTCAAATGTTTTTTTTCCAATTCATAGGCGACCCATTCCGCTTGTTCAAACGGCTCATTATACGATAATGAAAAATAGGAATGATGCACGATATCCCCGGTAGTGGAACTGGGCAAATACTCCAAAGGAAAAGAACTTGCGTTATTTTCATCATTCTTTTTTGAATAGGTATCCGGGGTGTAAAAGTTCTCAAATACCCAAAACCCAACGATACAAATCACTATTAAAATGGAGTAAATAGTACTATTTTTACGATATACGGACATTTTTCAAAGTTAGTCACAATTCTGTAAGATGTATAGTATTGTTACGACGGATAGAGTATCTAATAATCATAAGACGAAAGGAAATTTATGGCACTTACTTGGAAAGATATAATTCATTTTTCTGTTAAAGGAAATCCCACTCCGGACACGCGCGTAGAAAAATCGGAAAGTGAATGGAAACAACTATTGACCCCAGAGCAATTTAGGATTACCAGAAAGAAGGGAACGGAAGCTCCCCATTCAGGCGCCTTATGTAGTGTTCACGATGCCGGAAAATATGGTTGTATTTGTTGTGGTACCCTTTTATTTGACTCGAGCATTAAGTTTGAGTCTGGAACAGGATGGCCAAGCTTTACGCAGCCCATAAAAGAAAATGCCATAAAGTATATAAAGGACTCCTCTTTTGGAATGGTACGGGTAGAAGTTCTTTGCAATACATGTGATGCCCACCTAGGCCATGTTTTTCCTGATGGTCCTCCTCCAAGCGGATTACGATATTGTATCAATTCGGAATCCATGAAAATGATTAAGGAGGCGATCAATGAATAAATCAAATTTAGATTCCATCACAGTGGGCGGAGGCTGTTTTTGGTGTACTGAAGCCATATTTCAGGAAATCAAAGGAGTACAATCCGTTATATCAGGATATACGGGTGGAAATGCACCCGGTAAACCCACGTATAGGGAGATTTGTTCCGGTCTGACCGGTCATGCCGAAGTTGTAAAAATATCCTATGACCCTACCATGATTACCGTGTACGACCTTTTACAAATCTTTATGACAACGCATGACCCTACCACCTTGAACAGGCAGGGTGCGGACGTAGGAACACAATACCGCTCCGTAATATACTATAGAGACGATTATCAGAAAAAAATTGCGGAAAATATACTGGCGGATGTAGCACCACTCTATGAAAATCCCATTGTTACGGAAGTATCCCCGCTTGGCATTTTTTATGAGGCTGAGGACTATCATCAAGACTACTATAAAAATAATGGCTCACAAGGGTATTGCCAAGTCGTCATTAATCCTAAACTTGCCAAGCTAAAAAAGTTGTATGCCACTAAAATCAAATAATAAAAAAGCCCCGTATAAACGGGGCTTTTTTTTACTACATACATTATATCAGTAGTTAATTTTTTACGCTACTGGCGAGTTTAAGGTTCTTAAGATTGTTCATTTTTAAATCCTCAAGAACATTGACGGCTTCTTCTACATATACATCCTTAGCCAAACTCTTATGCCATCTATCCCTTTTTTCCCTTAACACAGAATCTTGGGCAAATAATTCCTGTTCATATTTCAAGGACTTAAAAGTCAATTTAGAATCATAGTCCATTAGACTTTTGAAATAATTGGACTGTTCCTTATCCTTTTCCTTCTCCTCTTTATACGTATTGTAATTTAGGGAAATCTCGGTTTCGTCCTGTTCAGACTTCAACCATTTTGCATTTTCCTCAATAAGTTTTATCTGTGGGTTGCTTTCCATTCTCTTTTTACTCTTGGCCACCGTTTGCTCATAATCAAGATAGCCATCCCAGATTTCATAGTCGGCAGGTGTAATTTTATCCCATTTTAAAGGATTTGCCTGATCTCGCTCTCCTAAATCGATATAACTGTATTTATCCGGTACCACAACATCACTTTTAACACCTTCCAATTGGGTTGAACCTCCATTGATTCTATAGAATTTTTGGGTAGTCAATTTAATGGCACCCAAATCTCCATGTTCATTGCTTCTAACGATGTTGTCCAAAGGTATTACGTTTTGTACGGTTCCCTTTCCAAAGGTTTGCTTGCTTCCTATCACGATGGCCCTTTTATAATCCTGCATGGCAGCGGCCAAAATTTCGGATGCGGATGCAGAAAGTTCGTTCACGAGTATCACCAAAGGTCCGTCCCACTGTATTCTTTCGTCCTTATCATCATAAACTTCTTTTTGCTTGTTTCCTGACCTAACTTGAACGATGGGCCCATCTTTAATGAATAGACCGGCCATTTCAACAACTGTCTTTAAGGAACCTCCCCCATTGTCCCTTAGGTCCAAAATCAATCCTTCGACACCTTCTTCTTTTAGGCGCTCAACTTCCTTGGCCACATCTGTGGCAGCATTTCTTTCGTTGTAATCCTCAAAATCCACATAGAATTTTGGAAGATTTATAATCCCGAATTTTTCATCACCTCTTATAATATTGGCAGATTTTGCATAGGACTCTTCCAATTCCACAACATCTCTAGTCAACGATATCTCCTCCAAAGAACCATCTACCTTTCGTACTGTTAGGTCAACAACCGTTCCCTGTGGGCCCTTAATCAACTTTATGGCATCATCCAAACGCATGCCAACTATGTTGATAGGTTCCTCGCCATTTTGGCCCACTTTAATTATTTCATCGCCAACTTCCAACCGTTGGTCTCTCCACACCGGACCCCCTGAAATGATTTCAACAATTTTGGCACCTTCCGGTTTTTTCTGTAGCCTAGCACCTATACCTTCAAATTTGCCGGACATATTCATGTCAAATTTTTCCTTGTCGTCCGGAGCAAAATAAAATGTGTGCGGATCAAACTCGTCAACTATGGTGTTGATATACTGTACGAACCAATCCTTTCGCTCCAAATCATCCACAAAATCAAAAAATTCATCCAACGTGGCTTCGGTTGATTCCCTTGATTCTATTTCAGCCTCTTCCGGGGAATGGGCACTATGGTCATGGTCATCTGAAATAGCCTCGTCAGCTGGCTTCTCAGCATGTGCGATTTTGGAGTCATAAGTACCCAAAGTAGCATATTTGAGTTGTTTCCTCCAGCGTTCCATTAATTCCTGCCTGTTGGAAGCGAATGGCTCATCCTCGTATTTTATACTTATAATTTCATTCTCCGAATAATCGAAAGGTTTCTTAAGGACTTCCTTGTAGATTTCCTTCGCATCGCCCATTCGTTGCATCAGCCTTTCATACACCAAATTGAAAAAAGTGATGTCAGTATTTTTTATTTGATCGTCGATTTGGAACTTATATTGCTCAAAATCAGCTATATCTGTAGCTAAAAAATAGCGTTTTGTGGGATCGAGAACATCTATAAAGTCTTCAAAAACGCTGACCGAAAAATCATCGTCGATTTCCTTGGGCTCGTAATGTCCCTTTTCCAAAACATAGGTAATCAGGTCCAATAACAATTTATCCTTATCGTCATTATCAAAAGACTTATTTGTGAAACTGCAGGATGCCACCGCAACCAGCATTATCGTAAGAACATAAGCTAAATTTCTTTTCATAAATATATTTTTAAATCTAATTTTCAAAACCTAGGAATTTATAGATTATACGAGCAACTTTTTTGTCGAAATCCTCTAAGATAAAGAAAAAACCATGCCAATTTGGGGGCTTGGAATTAATTTTTTGTTAAACGAGCCAAATGACAAATCCTATTTAAAAACGTATTTTTACCACAGAAAGTATATACCATGGGAAAACCTTTGATATTGGTAACCAATGATGATGGAATCACGGCCCCTGGGCTTCGTGCATTGGTCTCTTACATGAAGGAAATTGGGGATGTTGTAGTGGTAGCCCCGGATAGCCCACAATCTGGAATGGGGCACGCCATAACCTTGGACAGTACACTCTATTCAAAAAAAATGCAGGTAGATCTCAGTCATACGGGTACAGAGGAATATAGTTGTAGTGGCACCCCCGCCGACTGTGTGAAATTAGGTCTTCAAGAACTTTTGGACAGGAAGCCGGATATTTGCGTGAGTGGTATCAACCATGGATCAAATTCCTCCATCAACGTAATCTATTCCGGTACTATGAGTGCTGCCATTGAAGCTGGGATCGAGGGAGTACCGGCCATAGGATTTTCACTATGCGACTATAATTGGGAAGCGGATTTCGCACCTTCTGAAGATTTTGTAAAAAACATTGTCCGTGAGGCTTTAAAGTTTGGCATCCCAAAAGGTGTGGTCCTCAACGTCAACATTCCCAAACTGCCAAAAAAAGACCTGAAGGGAATTAAGGTCTGTAGGCAGGCCAAAGCGAATTGGAAGGAGAAGTTTGATAAAAGGACAAACCCTATGGGTAAGGATTACTATTGGTTGACGGGCGAATTCGAGCTCTTGGACAAAGGGGAAGATACGGACGAATGGGCCTTGGCAAACGGTTATATTTCAATAGTGCCCACCCAGTTTGACCTTACGGCACATCATGCCATACAGGACATCAATAATTGGAACTTAAAATGAACGTTAAAAAGGAACTTTTAATAGGGTTTTTAGTGGGCATCATTGCCAATACCATTGGAACTTTGGCCTATATCGTATTATTCTCAGACCTAAGTATTATGGAGACCTATACTGCCGCTGTTACACAAGGTCATGTAGGCAGTCTGTTGGCACTAGGTGCCATTTTAAACCTGATCGCTTTTTTTGGATTTTTGCGGATAAAGAGGGACAATAGGGCCAAGGGGGTTCTAATTGCCACCATTCTAACTGCTTTGGTGATTCTATACTACAAAGTTTTTTAGAATGAAATATTACATCATTGCAGGGGAGGCCTCAGGAGACTTGCACGGCTCCAATTTGATAAAAGCACTTAGGGAGGTAGATCCAAGTGCCCAGGTGCGATGTTGGGGCGGGGACTTAATGAAGCAGGCCGGTGGTACACTTGTAAAACACTACAAAGAAATGGCCTTTATGGGTTTTCTTGAAGTGTTAATGAACCTACATACCATTTTCAGAAACATTGCTTTTTGCAAAAAAGACATTGAAAGTTTTAATCCGGATAGTATCGTTTTTATTGATTATTCCGGTTTTAACCTACGGATTGCCAAATGGGCCAAGGAAAAAGGTTACAAAACAAATTACTATATTTCACCACAAATATGGGCCTCTAGGGAAGGAAGAATCAAAAAGATAAAAAGGGATATTGATACCATGCACGTCATACTTCCCTTTGAGAAGGAGTTTTATGAAAAGAAACATCACTACCCCGTAAATTTTGTAGGCCACCCATTGATCGATGCCATTTCCAATCGCCCAGAGGTAAAAGAACCTGTTTTTAGGGAAAAATTTAAAATCGATCCACATAAACCCATTATAGCCTTACTACCGGGCAGCAGGAAACAGGAAGTACAAAAAATGCTTTCTCTAATGTTATCCATTACAAAGGACTTTCCCGACTATGAATTCGTAATTGCCGGGGCACCCAGTTTAGAATCCCAATTTTATGAACCCTATTTAAAAGGCAACAATGTAAAAATGGTCAAAAACCAGACATACAACCTCTTGTCCATCTCCCATGCCGCCTTGGTTACAAGTGGGACGGCTACATTGGAAACAGCTCTTTTTGGAGTCCCACAGGTTGTTTGCTATAAAGCCAATTGGATTTCCTACCAAATTGCAAAAAGGATCATTACCTTGAAATATATTTCCTTGGTGAACCTCATCATGAAGAAGGAAGTTGTTACCGAGTTGATACAGAACGATTTAAACACCAATCGACTGAAAAAGGAATTGCAGGCCATCCTAGCCGGAACGAAAAGGGAAGAAATCCAAAAGGATTATAGGCTACTAAGACAACAATTGGGGGGAATAGGTGCCAGTAAAAATACGGCACTGTCAATAGTGGCTATGACCAATTCCTAGTACAAACCGGACCATTACAAAATAATTCTATAATTTTGATGTTCAAGTAAAAGAGGCTACTTGAAATCCATGCGCTATTTTTCCATATTTCTACTCGTTTTTTTATTGACCAGTTGTGGTAGTTCCAAAAAAAAGGGAACCCTAACAGAACGTACCATATCAGTTGCCGCAGCTGATAAGGTCCGAAGGGGCGCCAGCCGGATTGATCTAAATGATTCCCCCAATGATTCCTACCCTATTGAAGTACCAAAAAGCAATGCTTCAAAGGCCGATAATATTATAAATACCGCATTGACATTTTCAGGCGTGCGCTACAAATATGGCGGTACCACCAGAAAGGGAATGGATTGCTCCGGACTTTTATATGTGTCCTTCAGCGAACATGACGTGGAGCTTCCTAGAACCTCCAGTCGCATGGCAGAGAGAGGAAAAAGAATCCGGGTCAAGGACATTGAAAAAGGAGACCTTCTCTTTTTTAAGACAACCAGAGGTTCTAAACGTATCAACCATGTAGGTATGGTAGTAACGGTAGAGGAGGATGAAATTAAATTCATTCATGCTTCTACCTCAAGGGGCGTAACCATTTCCTCATTACGGGACGGTTTTTGGAACCAGGCCTTTGTAAAAGCCACCAGAATATTATAGTGGGTAGCCTTCAATGAGGTTATTCTTGGACAGTGCGAAGTGTCCAACAAAAATAAATGTTTAACTTTCAATAAGTTAATTAAAAGGGAACATGTGAAATTATTGGCGTTTGTCCCAATTAAGGGTACGCTATTGCTTACATTGGGCATTTTATTGGGATACTTTTTTAAAATACCCATTGGTCTTTGCCTAGGTCTATTATTAGCAAGCTTGGCAACCTTGGGGTATGTATTCATTCGTAAGGACTACAAAAGCCAAAAGTTTGATAGTACGGCAGGTGCTACTGTCATTATCTTAGGGATATTTACCTACCTCCAAAATCAGCCTATTCAGTACGATCATCATTTTAGTAAAATTGCCAAATCAGAGTCTGCCTTAATTCGAATTAAAATACGGGATGTGCTTAAGCCCAATGCCTTTTCCCAAAACTACCTGGCATCGGTTTTAACGGTAGATGACAAGAAGACCGTTGGTAAAATCCTTGTAAATCAGCCTAGAGATAGTGCTTCCAATACTCTTATGGTTGACCAAGAACTGTTTGTACAAACAAGGGTATCGGAAATAAAACCGCCCGTAAATCCGCATCAGTTTGACTTTAAAGGATACATGGGGCATTTAGGGGTGCATCATTCCATGAAGTTGTCGGGCGATAACTTTATCAGCTTGCCAAATCCATCAAGGACCTTCCTCGGTTATGCCCAACAAATACGAACCAATATCATAGAAACCTTGGAGCAAAAGGAATTTGGAGCCGAGCAACTTTCCATCATACAGGCCTTGCTTTTGGGCGAACGTACCAATATTTCCGAGGAAACATATTCCAATTATATCGATGCCGGAGCCGTACACATTTTGGCGGTCTCCGGACTCCATATAGGAATCCTATTGCTTTTAATACAATTTCTGTTAAAACCATTGCATCGCATCCCTTTCGGTAAAAAAATAGGTTTGTTCCTAACGGTGTTTTTACTTTGGGCGTTCGCATTTATTGCGGGACTTTCACCTTCCATCATCCGGGCCTGTGCCATGTTTACCTTTGTAGCATACGCCATGTACCTAAACAGACCTTCGAACAGTTTTAATATTTTGGCTTTATCCATGTTCTTTATATTATTGGTAATCAATCCAAATTTATTGTTCCAGGTTGGCTTTCAAATGAGCTATGCAGCCGTCTTCGCCATTGTTTGGATCTATCCCCTATTACAGCGCTGGTGGTATCCAAAGAATAAGGTTTTACGTTATGTTTGGCAACTGTTATCCGTTAGTATTGCTGCACAACTAGGCGTTTTGCCGATAAGCTTGTTTTATTTTCATCAATTTCCTGGATTATTCTTTATTTCAAATTTATTGATCGTTCCTTTTTTGGGACTGATTTTGGGAATGGGCATAGGCATTATTCTATTATCCCTATTGGACATTGCTCCAACGCCATTGATTTCGCTTTACAATAAAATTATCGGGTTTATGAACCAAATAATAGGTTGGATAGCCCGCCAGGAGGCTTTTGTTTTTAAATCCATTTCCTTCGATGACGTGCAATTGCTCCTTGGTTACCTTCTTATTGGTTCCCTTATTTATGGGTTCTCCAAAACGAACTTTAAGCGTGTTATGCTCTTTTTGGGTCTTCTTCTGATGTTCCAATTGTACACGGTGTATCAAGAATTTGAATCGCGTGGAAAGAAGGAAACTATCATATTGCATCAAATAAAAAACTCTGTAGTGTTTGATAGAAATGGCAATAAACTGGATGTACTGACTCCGGATACAACAAGTGCGAAAAGCTGGGTAGATAGTTATGGCGTACAAGAACGCATCGAACAAACGAAATACCTTCTCCTGAAAAACAGCTATATGTTGAAAGGGAGGACTTTTCAAGTTGTCGATAGTTCTGGAATTTATATGCCTAAGGATTCCCAAACCATATTTCTAATTGTGGAATCCCCGAAGATAAATCTGGAACGGTTCATTCTTGAAACCAAACCACATGAAATCATTGCAGATGGAAGCAATTTCCCAAGTTTTATCGAATCCTGGAAAGCGACCTGTGAAAAATACGATATCCCATTCCACTATACAGGTGAAATGGGATATTACGCTTTTGATATTGAATAGGTTTAATTTACATCGCCCATCCATTTTTTGATAAAGGGTCCGGCAACCAAGAAAATAATTCCGGCCCCAACGGAAACCCAAACGACGTTCAAGAAAATATTCGGCATTTCAAGGACATTTTCAGGATCAAAATTACCGCCTATCAATCCGGCAATTAAATTGCCCAGGGCCGCCCCAACAAACCAAATTCCCATCATTTGGCCCAAGTATTTGGCTGGGGACAATTTGCTTGTTGCACTCAGTCCAACGGGACTAATGGTCAGCTCCCCAATGGAATGCAGAAAATACGTGAGAATCAAAGCGAACATACCCGCCTTTGTACCACTTGCAGCAACATTGGCGGCACCTACCATCACCCAGAAACCGGCACCTAATAAAATAAGTCCAAGAGCGAACTTTAAGGGCGTTCTTATATTTATATTTCTGGCTGCCAGTTTTACCCATAGTGCCCCTATGATGGGTGCAAAAATTATAATAAAGGCGGAGTTCACGGATTGCAACATCCCCGCTGGCATTTCCCAACCTCCTATAAACCTATCTGTAAAATCTCTTGCAAATAAATTCAAGGAAGAAGCCGCCTGTTCAAAACCGGACCAAAATATAGCTATCCCTACAAAAAGTATAAAAATAACCCCCACCTGTTTCTTCTCGATAATGTTCAAACCCCCATTGAACAAAATGTTTATGAAGTAACCCATGGTTATCAAAACGATGATTAGACCAAGTGCCTGTGCAATGCCCGTAGCTGTTGTCACATCAATATAACCTAAGAACTGCAACAGAAAAAGGGAAATCAAAACAATTGCAATAATGAAAATCGTTATTGAAGAATTGGAGGACGTTTTTTCTTCACCGGCACTTTTAACTTTAGGTTCTACCCCAATTTCGGCGAGATATTTTGGGGAGTACACCTTAAAGGCAATCAAACCAAAAAGCATTCCAACCGCTGCCAGACCAAAGCCAAGATGCCAATTATATTCTGCCAATAAAGGCACAAAAATTTGACCCAAGAAGGATCCCAAATTTATTCCCATATAAAATATGGAGAAGCCTGCATCCCTTTTTGCACCACTGTCCTTTGAATATAATTCTCCAACTAGGGTGCTTATATTTCCTTTCAACAATCCGGTTCCCAAGGCAACAAAAGCCAATCCTGTAAAAAATATTATTGGAGAACCTGGAATGGCCAGAACTAGATGGCCAATCATGATTAGGACACCTCCGTAGAACACGGCTTTCTTTTGTCCGAATATATTATCGGCCAACCATCCACCAGGTAATGTCATCAAATACACAGAGGCAGTATAAAGACCGTAAACAGCACCCGCCGTTTCGGTGGTCAAGCCCAAGCCTTCAAATGCCACGTCAGTAGTCATAAAAAGAATCAATATGGCACGCATGCCATAATAGCTGAAACGTTCCCACATTTCTGCGGTGAACAGTACGTACAATCCTTTTGGATGTTTAAAGCTACCCTCGCTAGGTTTTGAAGTAATTTCCATAAATCTTGGTTTGGTTTATTGGTTTCTTATAAGTTTTCCTTTACAAAATTGGTCATTTTGTTGAATAGATGAATTCGGGTATTTCCGCCGTATATACCGTGGTTCTTGTCTGGATAAATGGCCCACTCAAATTGCTTATTGGCCTGCACCAGCGCTTCTATCATTCGCATGGTGTTCTGCACATGAACGTTGTCATCCCCTGAGCCATGGATCAACAAGAAATCCCCTTTCAGCAATTCAGGATAATTAAAGGGTGAGTTGTCATCATATCCGCTAGGATTCTCATTCGGTGTACGCATAAAGCGTTCTGTATAGATTGTATCATAAAATCGCCAAGAAGTCACCGGTGCTACGGCTATGGCCATCTCAAAGGTATCGTTTCCTTTAAGCAGCGAGTTTGTGGCCATATGGCCTCCAAAGCTCCATCCCCAAATGCCCGTTCTGTTTTCATCAATGTAGGGTCTCTCACTTAATTTTTTGGCCGCTGCTATTTGATCTTCGGTCTCATACTTTACCAAATTCAAATACGTGGATTTTTTAAAATCCCTGCCTTTGTAACCCGTACCCCTGCCGTCTACACAGGCAACTATATAACCATCGGCAACTAGGACCTGATGCCAATAATCCCTGGCATTGTACCATGTATTGTTCACACTTTGGGAACCCGGGCCACTATATTGGTACATCAACAAGGGATATTTTTTGGATGCGTCAAAATCCTGGGGCTTTATGATATACATATTTAAATCATTCCCGTTGATATTGATGGTGGAAAACTCTTTTGGATTGATGATGTATCCTTCCAATTTCTTCAAAAGCCCTGTATTGTCCTTTATATCCTTAAGCTTTTTACCAGTTAAAGCCTTATGCAGGGTGTAGACGGGGGGTGTGGTAGCGTTGGAGAATGTGTTGATGAAGTAACTGAAGTCCGCACTGAAGGAAGCATTATTGGTCCCATCGGCCACTGCCAAATTCCTCTTATTTTTGCCACTGCTCTCCACACTATAAACACCCCGATTTATTGAGCCATTTTCCGTAGATTGATAATACACCTTATCCTCATTTTGATCATATCCATAATAGCGGGTAACCTCCCAATTCCCTTTGGTGATTTGGTTCATCAGTTCCCCATCGGAATTGTAAAGATATATATGGTTCCAACCGTCCTTCTCGCTCGTCCAAATAAAACTATCGTCCGCCAAAAAAGTAAGGTCGTCCGTAATATCCACATATGCATCGTCCGTCTCCTGCAACAATAACCTAACAGTTTTTGTATCGGCATTTACCTCCTGCAATCGCAAATCGTTTTGGTGTCTGTTGATGGTCTGTACACTTAAATAATTTGGGTTGTTCATCCATTTTATCCGAGGGATATAATAAGGATTGCCCAAATCAACCATGGAAATTGTTCCGCTTGCAACATCCAACAAATGAAGGCTCACAATGGCATTGTCCTCTCCCGCCTTTGGATATTTGAATACATTTTGGGAAGGATATTTTTCGGTACCGTACATATCCATTGAAAATTCCGGCACCTTAGTCTCATCGAATCTTAAAAATGCGATCTTGGTTCCGTTACTGTTCCATTCAAAGGCCCGTACGAACGCGAATTCTTCCTCATAGACCCAATCCGTAATACCATTGATAATTTCATTCTTTTTGCCGTCCTTGGTGATTTGTTGGGTGTTCCCTGTCATCAGTTCCATCATATAAAGGTTGTTATCCCTCACATAGGCCACCTTTTCACCGTTGGGCGACAAGGCAGGTTCCTGAATTTTATCATTGCCAATTTTGGTTAACTTCTTGGAAGCGAGATCAAACACATAAAAAACACCCAGGGTAGACCTCCTAAAAATGGATTCTACTTCAGTTGCCAACAAGACCTTGGACTCATCGTTACTAAATTCATAGGAGGAAAAGTTTTCAACTTCCTCCAAGTCCGCCGAAGAAACTATGGTCTCCACCTTTTCCAAGGTCTTATAATCGTACTTGTCTATGGTAGATATTCCAGTATTTCGGTCAAAGTTTAAAACGGTGTATTGTTTCCCATTGTTCATGGAACGAAGCACATCAAGACCCTGAGTACTGAATGTTCCCGAATAAATCTCCTCTACAGTAACCTTTTTTTGTTGGGCAAGAATCGCCGTTTGAAAACCAATCAAGCATAGTGCTAGAATGTAAAATTTTCGCATGAAATGATGAAATTTGTTAAATCCTCCAAGTTTACCACTAATTATCTAAAAAACCTCGGATTCCATTCAAAAAGACCTCATTTTTAACGCTGCTTTCACTTTCGTTTGCATTAGGGCCAATATCATTATCTTTACCCTTGAAACGACTATTTTCAGGCTGTTTTCAAATTTTGAAAGTTAGCCGTATTACCCAAGAAACCCTAAAAAATGATGAAGCCCATTGCCGGTTTTTCCAAGCTATCCAAATCAGAAAAAATTGAATGGATCGCCACCAACTACACACAAAACCCCCAACAATCAAAAAAAATCCTGGAATCGTACTGGAATACGGATTCCCAATTGCAACAGCTACATGACGAGTTTATAGAAAATACGATCAGTAATTTTTATATGCCGATGGGAATAGCACCTAATTTTTTGATCAATGATAGGCTTTATGCTATCCCAATGGCCATTGAGGAAAGTTCCGTAGTTGCAGCTGCAAGTAAAGCGGCCAAATTTTGGGAAGGCCGTGGAGGTTTTAGGACAACAGTCCTGGGTACGGAAAAAGTGGGCCAGGTACATTTCATGTACCACGGGAGTGCGTCCAAACTATTGGATTTCTTCAACAATATAAAAACAACGTTGTTGTCCGAAGCAGAACATTTGACCCAAAGCATGCAAAAGCGAGGAGGTGGAATCAATGACATTGTTCTAAAGGACAAAACTAGCAAGCTTCCTAATTACTATCAACTGCATTGTACGTTTGAGACCAAAGATGCCATGGGCGCAAACTTTATCAATAGTTGTTTGGAACAGTTAGCCGAAACCCTTAAAAAAGAGGCACTGGCAAACCCTTATTTTTCCGATGAAGAAAAACAATTGGAAGTAGTAATGAGTATTCTTTCCAACTATGTTCCCAGTTGTCTGGTCAAGGCCGAAGTAAACTGTCCTATTGATCAATTGAACCTTTCCAACGACATAGCACCCAAGGATTTCGCCGAAAAAATGGTACGGGCCGTAGAAATTGCCACAGTGGAGCCTTACAGGGCTGTTACCCATAACAAGGGTATCATGAACGGTATCGATGCGGTGGTACTGGCCACAGGAAACGATTTTAGGGCCATTGAGGCCGGGGCACATGCCTATGCATCAAAAAATGGTGTATATAGCAGTCTTACACATGCCAAAATCGATGGAGATATATTCACATTTTGGATTGAGATTCCTCTTGCAGTGGGCACCGTGGGCGGACTCACAAAGCTACATCCTTTGGTGAAACTCAATCTAGAAATATTGCAGAATCCATCGGCCGTTGAGTTAATGCAAATAATGGCCGTGGCGGGTCTTGCACAGAACTTTGCGGCGGTAAGCTCTTTGGTTACTACGGGCATCCAAAAGGGGCACATGAAAATGCACCTAATGAATATTTTGAATCAACATGCCGCTACGGAACAAGAGAAAGCAACCCTCATTGAACACTTTAAGACCCATACGGTTACCCATAGGGGGGTCTTGAACGCACTTGAAAACCTTAGAAAATAGATGATCAAGGAGTTTTACAGCAACGGAAAATTGTTACTTACGGGCGAATATGCTATTTTGGATGGCGCTAAAGGACTTGCTATACCTACCAAATTTGGGCAATATTTATCTGTGAAAAATTCAACTACGGGTCAAATCAATTGGCAAAGCCTTACCGAAAAAAATACCCCCTGGTTTACGGCAGACCTATCCTTAAAAGATTTACAAATCCTTGCCACCTCCGATGTGAAATCGGCAGAGCGCTTGGTTAGCGTTTTAAGGGAAGCCAAAGCTTTGAATCCTTCCTTTTTGGATGCTTGCGATGGCGTTTTTGTCGACACTAAATTGACCTTCCCAAAAGATTGGGGCTTGGGATCTTCATCCACGCTTGTCAATAATATGGCAAACTGGGCCAAAGTGAACCCCTTTGAACTTTTAGGAGCCACTTTTGGCGGCAGTGGATATGACATTGCCTGTGCCCAAAACGATACTCCCATTGTTTATCAAAAAAAGGAAGGCAATCCTCAGGTAGAAAAGGTGCCTTTTGACCCACTGTTTAAAGACCGACTTTTCTTTATCTACTTGAACAAAAAACAAAATAGCAGGGAGGCTATTAAGGCATATCGTCAATTAAATATTGATAAAAAAGAGCTTATTGCCCAAATAAACGGTCTTACCACTCAACTTATAGCAGCGAAAGATCTTGGAACATTTGAAACTGTAATAAATACGCATGAGCATTTACTTTCCAAAACCTTAAAAGTCGAAACGATTAAAAACCAACTTTTTCCCGACTATCAAGGCTGTATCAAAAGTCTAGGAGCCTGGGGCGGTGACTTTATATTGGCAACTGGAGGGCAAGAGGAAATGGACTACTTCAGCAAAAAGGGATATACCACTGTAATTCCATATTTCAAAATAATCCTATAAAAAAGGCCCTCCGTTGGGAGGGCCTATTGATATTATTTTTAAAAAGTTTTAGTAGAAAGTAGCTCTTTTGTCCTCAATTTCTGAAGACTCCTTAAGCGCGTTGTAAACTTCGGAATTCACCCTGTTGGCCGCGTTGGTCTTCAAGGTGTTCGCATACGTAGCATAATTGTCCAATTTAGGGGCCTCGGTTTTCTTGGTTACCTCAATTTTAAAAATACCTGTGTTCCCTTCCAAAAGACCTGAAGTTTCGCCTTCTTTCATTCCGTAGGCAGTACCCACGATTACCGGTTCGCTACCCGCACCAGGAATGGTAGGCGACTTTACGGTTAGGGCACTTGCCGTTGAAACCGTGGTATTGTTGTCCGAAGCAATGGCATTCATGTCCTTACCCTGGTTAGCGGCCATGATTTGCGCTGCTTTTCTTTCTTTTCTAATAATTGGAAGTACGATGGCCGAAGCATCTTCCGCGCTCATAAGCCCTTCCCTATAGATTCCGGTCAGTTGCACTACGGCATAGCCATCGTTTATATTAAAACGCTTAATATCGCCAACCTCTGTATCCTCGTTGAATGCCCATTGAACTATTACTCGCTGTGATCCAAGCCCTGGAAGGTTTTCGTCCAATTGTTTTATTTTATTGACCGGCCTAACCAGATACTCGCTTTTTTGGGCGATTTCAGTAAAGGAACCTTCATCCTCAATGGTTTCCATTTCAAATTTTGTGGCATCCGTAAAAAGCTTGTTGGTTGTTTCTTCGGAAGCAACGATTTCCCTTGCCAAAGTGGCTATTTGCACCAAATCTTCCTTGTCATCTACTTTGATAACGTGAAAACCAAAATCGGTCTCAACCATCCCAATCGTTCCAACATCATTACCAAAGGCAAAATCATTGAAAGCCGGCACCATTGTTCCCTGTTGGAAATATCCCAAATCACCTCCATTTGGTGCGGACGGACCATCAGAGTTATCCCTTGCCAATTCGGCAAATACTACACCGGATTTCTTCGCTTCGGCCAATAATCTGCTTGCTTCCTTTTCTGCTTCTTCCTTCGTTCTAGTTACCTCTGGATTGGCCCTGGTGGCACCTTCATAGGCAATCAATATATGACTTGCCTTTACGGAACCATTAGGCCTTCTTCCCATCATTTTGGAAACTTTATAAGAGCCTGCATCTTTATAAGGACCATAAATTTCACCAACGTTCAAAGTCATTAAGGTATCTGCAACACTAGAGGGCAGGTTCTTTTTGGCCTTATATATGGTATCGAACTTAACATCTGAATGTCTATCAAGAAAAGCTTCCATATCCTCTGTGTTCCTGAAGCCGGCTATGGTGTCATTCCTATCGGTCTGTGAATTATATTCAATGGTATCATCCAACAATTTGGTTATTTCGTCATTTATGGCCATATCATCCGCCTCAGAGGGCTTCTCGCTAAAATAGACGAACTGGATATCACGTGCAGGATCCTGTTTAAAATCATCCTTGTGTTTGTTGACATAGTCGGAAATCTCACTTTTGGTGACGGTTATGGTACTATCCGGAATTGAAGCATAGGGTACCCTTACATACTTAATATCCATTTTCTCATTGGCCAGTTTATAATCAAACTCACCTTCTTTCAATGTAGCTCCCACTCCGGCCTTGATCAAATCAAAATAGGTCTGTTCCTTGGCCATTTGAACTATTTCATTTTCGGTCTGCAACCAAAAATCATATTGGGCAGGATTGTTGTTCTTCCAATCCAAAACCGTGGACCGAAACCTATTTGGGTCGAATACCCCATTTTCATTCTGAAATTCAGGGTTTTGGGCATAGCCTGTAGTTCTTAGAAAATCGACAATTTGATCTTGCTCTATACCGATGCCCAAATTCTCAAATTGCTCTTCCAAGATACTTCTTCTAACTTCTTGATCCCAAACTTGGTTCATAGTCTGCATGGAAGAAACAGTAGGCCCCATCCTTTGAGCGGCGGTCTCTACCCTTTGCCTGAACTCATCGATGGAAATTTCCTTGCCATTAATTTCGGCTACGGAAGATCCCACTTTGCCCCCAGCTCCAAAATTGCTACTTGTAAATACCCCTGAAATCACAAAGGCAAAAAGTGCCAGACCAATAATCAGTATTAATACCGTGGTCCGTTTTCTAATATTTTCTAAAACTGCCATCCTATCGAATCAAAAAATTAAAATCAGTTGGCGAAATTACCATTTTTAATTGAAATAATAAAAACTATAATAGTGGGTAAAATGCGGTAGGGTGGGTAGTCCATAATTTGATAGGGTCTATACTCTGCCCATCCCAAAATTCAATCAATCATCCTTTAAAACTTCCAGGGAAACCAAGTCTATTTTGGTGTTCGAGACCTCAAGTACGGTAAACTTATAGTTTTGCACTACAATTTCTGCCGCACTTTCCGGAATTTTCCCTATTTGATGGACCAAAAGTCCACCCAGTGTTTCGAATTCGTCCCCAATGGGCAGTTCCAATTTATAGTTCTCGTTTACATAATCAACCTCCAATCGTGCCGAAAACAAAAAATTCCGTTCATCTATCTGTTCTTCCTTAAGATCGGTGGTATCATGTTCATCCTCAATTTCACCAAAAAGCTCCTCTACGATATCCTCCACAGTCATCAAACCGGAAGTTCCGCCATATTCGTCAAGAACCACGGCCATGCTCTTTCGCTTTTTGATAAGGACATTTAGAATATCTTGAATAAGCATGGTTTCCGGAACGAACTCTACGGGCAGGAGTATACTTTTGATCGTTTTTGGTTTTTTAAAAAGTTCATAAGAATGAACATAACCAATTACATTATCAATGGTATCCTTAAATATAAGAATTTTGGAATATCCCGTCTCCGTGAACAACTTGGCCAAATTTTTAGGTGTTTCATGAATTTCCACGGCAGTAATTTCCGTCCTTGGAACCATAACCTCACGGGCCTTGACCTCGGCAAACTCAAGGGCATTCTGAAAAATCTGGATTTCAGAATCTACCTCGTCTTCCGCCTCTACGGTTTCCATTTGCTCCGTGATATAATCGCCCAATTCCAATTTGGTAAAGGCCAATTGCACTTCGTCCCCAGATGTACGAAAAATATATTTTAGAATAATGTCAGAAATATAAATGACAAAATCAGAAACGATACTAAATATCAAATAAAATATATAGGCAGGTATGGCCAACATTTTCAAAAGACTGTTGGCATAAATCTGGAACAAAACCTTTGGCAAGAACTCTGCTGTGATGAGTATTACCAAGGTGGAAATAATGGTTTGGGACAACAGGCTAAAATCCGTTAAAAAAATCCTGAGAACCTTATTTTGAGTATTCATGCCCAAAAACCAATTCATGAGCACCTCTCCCATAAAAAGTCCATACACGACCAAGGCTATGTTATTGCCAATGAGCATTGTGGCTATAAATTTGGAAGGCCTTTTTGTAAGACGGGTTAGCACTTTTGCAAGAAGACCGGCCTGTTTCTTCTCAATTTCAATATGAATCTTGTTCGCGGAAACGAAAGCGATTTCCATTCCTGAGAAAAAAGCGGAAAATACCAAGGAAAGTACAATAATTACAATACTAGTTTCCACCACTACTTGTTATTATCCTTAGCGCGTTGTTCAAACTTTTTGCGATAGTTCCTTCGGAAAAAGAACATTCCTATGGATATTACCGCGAAAAAAATAAAAAGATAGGCCATGCTGCGATCCGTATTCCAATCCGTAAAAATTCTATAGATTGAAAAGGCAGCCACGATTATATACAAATACTCCGTATATCTTAAAATTTTAATCATCTTTATCTTCTTTAATCAACATTAGACCAAAGGTTTTATGGGCGTTCAAAAAGGTAAGGTCCTTCTTTATATCCATTCCCTCACCGTCCATAACGGTCCCATCCTCCGGGTTTGTAAACTTAAACTTTTCTTGGGTAAATGCCCACTCGTTTTCCTGGTCGTAATACAACTGTGGAGCTTCCAATTTTTTACCATCGTGTCCCTTGATTATCACATTTCCCTGAAGGTCGATTATAGCCGTTGCCGTGTAGTAAATTCCGTAATCTGCCTCAATGGTCGTTCTTTCATTCCGTTCATTAAAAATTTCAACCAATAGTCCTTCTGGAAAGGTCTGATGGGGGAATGCCAAATTCTCAAAATCATTTCGCAAGGGCCCCGATATAACGGCCAGTACCTTAGAAGCACCCGTATCCTCCGCGCTTAGGTTCTCTTGCATCTCCGTATAGGTCAGGACAAAATTTTCAGCGACCCCCTGTGGAAAAATCTCCTTTTTGGCTTCTTCCCCTACCCGTTTGTAATTATCCTTACATGAAAAAAAAAGCATTGCCATGGAAACCATGGCAATGCCCGTACATATTTTCACAGCATGTATTGTCATTTTATAATGCTGGTACCTTAATGCTGCCGCCCACCCAACAAGAGAAGGATACGGTTTGCCCGGCCATCCCAGAACTAAAGATCATTTCCTTGGTTGGTGCCTTGGCATTGTAACTTGTAGCAGCCTGGCTTGCCCTTCCACTTAAGGCGGGGTCTACCCTACCTGCCTGTCTGGCCATGTCCGCAGCTTTCCAATAAATGGCACGCTTCTCAAAAGGAGTGCTTCCACATTCATTGGCACTACCGGCATATAAACTAGCAATCAACAAGTAAGCCCTACCGTTTGCCGGGTTGGCATCAATCGCTTTTTGTGCATAGCTTCTTGCGGTCGACCTACTCGATTTCGTATAACTAGTGGCAATTTTATACGCAATATTTGACTTCTTTTTAGCATCCGTTTCCAATTCCAATGCTTTGTTGTAATCCGCAACAGCACCATTGGTATCGCCACTGGATTTTTTTAAGGAACCTAAGTAAACATAAGTATCCGCAGAGGGATCGAGTTGTGCTTGAACCTCAACCAACTTTTTGAACATTGGGTCTTCGGTGCATTCTTTACTGTACATTCTACCTACGGCTGCCTTTACCCATTTTACATCACCCTTCTTTTCCTCAAAACTTTTTTCGTACAATGGAATCAGATTCTCACAATCCGCCAACTTACCTAATTTGGAATCTATACTACCGGCAATTTTACCGTAATTTTCAGAATACGAATTATACACCTTTAAGGACCTTTTCTCTTTCGAGGTCAAAGTACCTGCTTCTTCCTTGGGAAGTAATTTGGCAATATTATCCGTCAACTTATCATTTTCTTCGTCGATTTTTGCGGTTACCTCATCGTAAACATCAAAAACTTCCTGTAATTCCTTTTTCCCTGCATCGTGTAAGTCTACCAAGCTTGAGAAATAAAGGTACAAAGCCTTCGGATTGGTAAAATTGTCCCTATCCTTGGTAAAGGCCTCTGATAACATTGCATACATTTCCGAATCACCGGCCATTTTGTTATCATACTTAACCATAGCTTTGTCCACCATGGTTTCCCCTTCACTGGTTTTGGAAGAAAAATGAACCAACTTATTGTCGTATAGCCCCAAAAGCTCATTGATATAGCCTTCTTTCTCCGCTCCTGAAGATTTTTCTATTTTATCATTCAGAATACGCTCTCCATAAACATAAATGGCATTATTCAATTGAGGACAGGCTTCATATGTCTTTTTCCATGGCTCATAGGCCGCTTCATAGTTTTTTACCTTTGCATGCTCTGAAAATATGGACAAGTTCGTCATACATTCAGGATTTTGCGCCTGTGCATTACTTACTCCCATCATCCCAAGGAACATAATTGCCGTGAAGTAAAGTTTAGTTTTCATCTTTCTAATTTTAAAAGTGGTTAATGTACTAAAAATATATCAATTAATCTTTCGTTTTTGGAACCATCGATCGTTTAAGGATAGGCCTATGTTGACCTTAAAGTAACTCTCCTCTATCAAATCTGCCCTAGTGGTTCCCCTTCTTCCCAGTTCAAAGCCAACATTAAGATTGGAAAAACTTCGTCCCAGTGGTAACCCTAAACCAAAAGTTATGCCAAAATTATTTATGTCCACGTCATTGACCACCATTCCGGTCCTATCCAAACGCACCCCAGCCCTATACGTAATCCTTTTAAGATAACTATCGAACGACCTCGCATCCGGTGTAAGGAAGCCTCCCAAAGCTAATGAACTGGCATCGTTATATTGTATGTTGGTTGTCCCCAAAAAAGGATTTTCAAAAGAGCTCAATCCTTGAAAGCTGTATTCCGCACCCAAAAACCATTTGAAATCCTTACCATAACCCACTCCCAATGTTGTAGTAGTAGGAATTTTAAATTCAGTATTCCTCAGGTTATTGGCATCCAAATTAACATCTATATTTTCTATGTTGCCTCCGTTGGCCACTGAAAAAGAACCTATGTTCCGATTGTTCCTCGAAACAAGATTCCCTTGGGTATTTACACGCACAGAGGTATGTAAGGTATAATCTTCTTTAATCTGTGGGGTATACAAGAGGGCGTATTTGAAATCAAACCCATTTATTTGCGAAGATCTTCTATCAAAAGTGCCAAACTGAACATCCTCTATTTGTTGGAGCCTTTCATTGGACAAGGTTCCATAGTTGTAATTTATGGTCACACCCAAACTTACATCCTTGATTATTTGATATCCAATGGAATAATATACCCTGGTCACATCGCCTTCGCCACTAAAAATATTGGTCAACGTCTGGCCATTGTCAGCACCTTCATCTACAAAATTATATCCTACGGAAGAATAGGGCATAATCCCGAATCCCATTCCCAGCCCTTTGCCCAAACTGAAACCCAGGGATAAATAATCCAAATTGGTCAAGGAGCTACTTTGCTCTTCGGTAAAACTTTTAAGTCGCACCTGTTTGTTTGAAATGCCCGCCGTGTAGACCACCAAGCCTACTTTGTCCATGACATCAAGGCCCAACTCACCATAGGCCGCCGGGTTTTGTAAGTTCAGGTGAATGCTATCCGTATACACCCCTATATGACCCATCATTTGGTTTTCAACCGTTGCCGAAGTCCTTAAGTCACCAATACCGAAAAACGAATAGGGAGAAACAGTACCATTTTGAGCGTACATGCCCGCTGAGGCTATGCACACTATTGCAATTACAATTTTCTTGATCATTTAGTGCTTGTTGTATTCCAGCAAATAATTAAGTCCCTTTAGCAGGAATTTGGAATCCGCAAAGATGGTATTTTTTAGTCTTTTAGACAAAAAATGAGTATCACCCCCTGTTAAAATAACTGTTAAATCTTTAAATCTGGTTGCATATTGATCAATAATTCCGTCCAATTCGGCACAGACGCCGTTAACGACTCCGCTATGCATACTGCTGTTTGTTGTATTCCCAATCAAGTCCAAAGGGGCCTCTACTTGCAGAAGTGGCAAGGCCGAAGTCTGTTGGTGCATGGCCCTATATCGCATTTCCAACCCCGGTGAGATGGCCCCGCCAATATACTCACCAAAATCGTTCACCATATCATACGTTATACAGGTACCGGCATCGATGACCAAGGTATTCCTTTGGGGTGCATGATAAAATGCCCCCGTAGCCAAGGCGATTCTATCTATACCCAAGGTCTGGGGCGTTGCATAACTGTTTTTGAAGGGTACTTTGGACTGGTGGGATAGCACATGTACCTTGCAGAACAATGTCAGAACGTTCCAGTATTTTTTGTCCGTAGCACCTACCGATGCATAAATCGCCTTGTCAATACTAGAATACGCCTTAAAAAGTTTTTTCACCCTAGTGGCAAATTCCCCTAACTTGAAGCGCTCATCAAAAACAAGGGTCTTATTGTCGAAAACTGCAAATTTTACAAAGGTATTCCCAATATCAACGACTAAATTCATGCTGTAAAGTTATAAAACGGAATGGCTTTATGAATAAAAACACCCATGGAACTACCTTAATTTTGGCACTAGCCATAAATACGCCATGGCCGATAAAAAAATCAGAAAAAACCAAATTGGCGGTATCCTGTACGGAAGATATTTTTCTTTATAATCCGTAAAGGAAGTATCGAAGAATCGTTTGTTCCGTTTTAAAGTGTTTTGGCTGGTCAACGAACTCCAGTTCCCTTCCTCCATCACATAAAAATTTTTGGAAACCGTAGTATCCAAATCCGATACCAATTCATGCCATCCCTTTTCCTTAGGATAAACAGTTCCTTGCCATTCATCCGCCACTATGGTATTTTTTAGAAGAGGTACTCTGTAATGATTGTCCAAAACCACTGCAGGGTTTTCTTCCGAAGTAAAAAACGAAAAATCGTAGGGTTCATTAACAAATGCCCAATTGTATTCCGACCGAAATGCTCCCATATTCTGGGTTTGTTTCCGAAGTCCGTTGATCAAGGAAGTCCAAATTTCTTTGTATTCTGCCTGCTTACCGTCCAGCAGCAATTCATATGTATTCTTTAAAGAAGTTGTTCCGATTTGGCCTAGGCCCAATCGTTTGGAATTTCCATAATTTCCGATAGCCATTTCCATAAGTCCTGTGGCTGGGAAGCTTACCGGATATTTTTCCAGCAACGGTTCTGCTACAACCCCTACTTTAAGGGTGTTTTCAGTATCGGGCTGGATTTCAAATGCTCCCAGATTATTTTTAGACTGAAACCGATTTTCCGTTTGTTGCACAAAAACACCGAGTCCGTTCTGCTGTATCGCTTCGGTCAAAACTGTTCTTTCCGAATTGCTAAGCATGTTTAACGATAAATCATCAAAAATAACCAGATCAAATGACGCCAAGTTATCCGAATTCAATGAATAAATAGGTTGGCTTTCCGTATTGAAATATTCAAATTTGTACTTCTGTTTGGTAAGTTTTGTTTTTGCGATGACCCGATGCCCTTCTTCGGATAAAAAATTCTTTAAATACTTGGTTTCAAAGGAGGGAAATTCATTGACCATTAAAATCTTCAAAGGGGCCTTCGTTTTCACGACTACAGGTAATGGCTCGGTATTGTATACAGTATCGCTACTGTCCTTTTCTTGTAGGAAGAAAAGAAACTTTCCACTTGCTTTTAAGTTGGTCTTTAGCGTAAATCCTTGTTCTTCCTTATTTAAGAATACAATGGAATCCAATGGGTTTCCACCGGGCCCATGGAGTATCAGCTTGCTTTGCGGAATAGGATTTTTAAAAAGTCCCTCCACGGTCAATTCATCCCCGACCATGACCTCTTGATCATACTTCAATTGTAGAATTCCATCTGATACATCCTCTGGCAAGAATGAAACGGAACTTTGCTTAAACTGCCAAAGATCATAATCCCTAACGCCGTATCCTGTTATCAGTAATCGATCAATGGAATCCAATGATGATGAAAGGTTCATTCCCGGTGTATAATCTAAAACAGAAATCTTACGGTTGGTTCTTTTTATACTATCCAAGGTTTCCTTTTGATATCCATCGGTCAACAAAACGGCCTCGCCCTTAACTTTTTGCAGGTAGGTGGGTCTCAAAACTAACAGTGATAAACATAGAACAGCTACAAAACCCATGAAACTATTCAAATAGAAACGCTTATCCGCCCTACCGTTCCAGCTCTTCCAAACAAATATGCCCCAAAGTAAAATAGCCGTTAAAACCACGACCGTGAACCATTCAATATTCTCAAAAGACAGGTTACTCCACATCCAACGCTTCTATAAATAGATTGTTCAATTGATTATCATAACGCCCATCCTTGTATGGCAATCTTTGCCTTTTAGGTAGGACTTGATACAGACCTTTTAGGGCACTTTTCAATTGCTGTTCAGTACTATTTTCAGATTGGGACAACCATTTGACCATTTGAAGGGTCTCCAAATAGCTGCCCGGCTCTTCTATGGCCTTTCGCGCCAGTTCGTTCCCCGCTTTATTGAACAGTTCCCGATCGGCTTTGGTAATTTTCATATCCGTATCCAACAAAATTTCTAGACGTGCCACCGCGTTTCGTATGCCTTCGTAAAGATCTTCGTTATCCAGCGTTTCGTCCTTGGAAAAATTCCCTATTTCCTTTAGGTCACCTGTAAGGCGCTTGTCCTCTTTTATAGGAGGCGGATCAAACCCGATTCTATGCACGTAAATGCGCGCGCTGTTCTTTATTTCCTGTATCAGTTTTAAGGCCTTGTACTGATAGGGCAGGGATTTTTCCGGTTGAAAAAGTCGCAGATACAATTCGGCATCCCACATCTCTGCCATAGCCTGCTTTAATTTGCTCTTTAAGGACTGGGCGAACAGGGTGGATGCCTCTGGGTCCTCATGATTGTGCACATAGGCTTCTAAGGGGTTTTCTTCGTCGCCTTCATTAGCATGATCTTCATGATCGTGTTCCTCGGCAACTAGGTTGTGCTCATTGGACCCATCATGGTCATGGGTATACTCCGCTAAGGGGTCTTCTGCCGTCACGGTTTCAACTTCAGTAACCACCGGACCACCCTCGCTTTCATCGCCCATAAACTCACCATATTTTATACGAAGGGCCTTTTGGTCAAAGCCCAGCTCATTGCTCCTAAAGTTGAACTCCTTTGTTTCAATGACCGGTTTGTCCGCAATCAATTTTTCCGTGTCGATAATCAATTGGCGTTGGCTCCTGAAATAATCGGGCATAAGATCGGCTCCCAAAGTACCTTCTACGGCAAATTGATCTGTTACGGTATCCTTTATGACCGAAAAGAATGTTTCCGTCCTGGAAATATTTGGTCTAGGCTGTTTGTTGTCAATAGCCTCCACATAAAAATAGAGTTCATCTCCCGGTTCCATTTTCAGCTCTCTTAAATTGAGGGTCTTGCTGAAATCCTGACGTTTTGTTCCATGACTCAGTTTTGTATCAAAGCCCAACCGCTCCTCCCTAAACTTAACGGATTCCCCACTTCCTTTGCTCACCGTGGCGATAATGGCGACATCGGTCAGGCCAAAATCATCCTTTAATTGTGTAGTAAAAGCCAATTTTTGGGGGCCTTCAAAGTCAAAAGAGCTGAACTGCGGCAAACCCTCTATTTCTATTACGGGCGGTTCATCCTTATAGGCCTCCAAAGCGAACAAATCGGATAGATAGGCCTTGCCCAGTGAATCCTGAAATTTGATAGCATAAAAATTGGCATAATCGACCACCATGGTTTTTGAATAGGAATTATTTCTAAAATCCATGCGGAGCGAATCTTCACCGATCTGTATTTGTACCCCTTTCAAAGGTTGGTCAAAGGCGATGTTCCAAGATACCCTAGAGCCCTCCAGGACACGCAAGTTCATTTGGGTCGTAAATTCATCGGGCATTTGGGTGTAGTTTGGATAGGCAATGTGAATTTCCTGTTTGCCAATTTTTGGGGGTATCATTTCATTATTGACAGCATCCAATCTCTTAAAATTCACCACATCGGTCCCTGGTATCTGTGTCGCAGTATGATCTATTTGAAAAACACCCAAAACATGGAGTAACCAAGCTCCCAAAACAGCGATTAGTGATAATCCGGTTATAGGCAGGAGGGAATTTTTGAAGCGGATCTCCCTTTGATGCCTTTTAAGGGTTTCACCTGCCCGTATCCGTTGAATTTTGGACAAGAGGGGCAATTCGCTTTCATTTGCCAATATCAGTGCCGTACTATATTCCATAGGTGTAATGGTTTCATCTACACGGGAACAGATATGCTCAAGGGTGTATTTCCAAGGTTTTACATAGAGCATGGCAACCAAAAGCACTCCTACAAAACAGGCCATTGCCACCATTGCATTTGAAAAGAGAAAATACGTGGACATACCGGCGGCAAAGCCCGTTACGAGCACCTCGGCACCCCTGATCAACCGCCATTTATTCAATGCCCTACGTAAAATTTCCTTAGGCTCCCTCATTGCTTCCTTAGTTTAGCAAGTATTCTCTCCGTTACCAATACCAGAACAATGGGCAACCAGATCCAAGGGGAAATATCCATGTTTTTGGGGCGTTGTTGTCCAATCTCTTCATTGGAAAAATTGGTGGCCATTGCTGCCTCCTGCACTACACGCCCATCCCAAGCGTTCATTTTTTGGGATACCGTATCATTTGGTAGCAGTATGCTTGCCAAGGCATTGGTCAGATTGCCTTCCAGGCTATTCTGTATGTTCAATTTTCTTGTAAGGTGGTACCTATTTTTGAACTCCGTTTTTTCCAATAATGAACTGGCCAAGGAATCCTCTACCATTGCTATCGTGGGCTGTTTGATACTGGGCACTTTATCGCTCCGCAACCAAATCAATAGATCCAATGATTCTTGTTCCTCAAACTTCACCGCGCTGTCCAGTTTTTGCTGACGGATCGCTTGCTTACCATATTGCCCAATGGCCTTTAGGGAAGCCGAAAAATAGTGCATCTCCTTCGAATGTGCCTCGTCATAGGCTATGAGCACGTCGAGGGTGTCATTTTTTACAAACGGAATTTTAAAGATTCTTCCCGATTCCTTCCACCCAAGGGTATCCCTGTCCATGGAAACTATCCGGCTATCCGTATTGGTGAAGGTCTCTATTTTCAAATCTGTCAAAAGGGAACTACTAGTGACTTGATACAATTGAACAGAATCCCCAACGTTCCTGGCCGCTATGGTTTCGTCAATCCTATGTTCATTTTCCAAAACGACCCAACGAACCTTCTGGGCCAACAAGGGTCTGGCGCCTTGTATGCCTTTAACAAGTCCCTTTGTAAAGACCACAAAACTATCGGAAGGAACTTCGTGTAATTTCTGGGCAAGTTGCCAATAGTGAACCGTTTCCTGTGGGTTCACCTCAACCCCAAATTCTGGAAAACCTTGGGAAAACCATTTCACATTGTTTTGGGGAAGGGAATCCAAAAAGGACATAAACCCTGCTTCATCTGCCAATGAAGGTTCAATAAAATAGGTAATTGGTGCTTTTGGGGTATTTATTTTCCATCTAGGTTCTGCCATGGATATTGTAACCAGAGCCAATAAAAGCATTCTCAAAAGGAGTAATAACAGCTCATTGAGTTTGATTTTTCTGGATTGCTTGGTATCGAACTCTTTAAGATATTTGACACTTCCTACTTTTATGGTCCTTACGTCCCCCCTGTTCAACAAATGTATAACCAACGGAATTGCCAAGGAAAAAAGAGCCCAAAGATATGTAGGTTGCAGGAACGTCATTTATTTCAAAGCGATTCTTTTCTTTAAAAATAATTGTAGTGCCTGGGCTATTGGGCTGTTCAAGCTGAACAATTCATAACTGATATTGCGGGAAAGGAATTCGTTTTTAATTCCCGATAAATTTGCTTCCAAGGATTTTAGATAGGCATCTTTCGCACTTTTAGCATCTACCTTCACTCTCTTTCCAGTTTCCAAATCCTCAAAAACCAATGCCCCGGCATACTTGAATTCAAGTTCGTTTTCACCAAGTATTTGCAATACCACCACTTCGTTTCTGGAAGTCTTCAGATTTTGGATCCAATGGGTCAATTCGATACCCGATTCATGCATGTCAGTAATAACGAACAATAATTCCTTTTGGGTTCTTTGATGGACTTTTTCCAGATCTTCAAGATTTGCGGGCCACGCTCCCCCCACCTTCATTTCGATCAATTCATATATAATCCGATTATAATGTTTCTTGTGCGCTGCCGGATAGACACTCTGTAATCCGGAATTGTTAAGCGCATAAAGCCCCACCATATCGCCTTGGTTATGGGAAAGATAGGCCAGCGATGCGACGAGCACCCTTACAAAATCGATTTTCCTAAGGCCCGCTTCCTCGTGTAGCATGGAGGCGCTGGTATCCACAATGAACTTTACGTTGACCTGGGTGTCAATATCGGCCTCCTTTATATAATAGCGTCCAGACCGGGCCAACATTTTCCAGTCCAAAAGGCGCATATCATCGCCGGGTTGATACCCGCGATACTGACTGAATTCCTGCCCAGGACCAACACGTCTACTCTGATGGGAACCAGACATAAAACCATCAACAATGACCCTTGCGATCAACGCTAAGCCAGATACACTGTTGATTATTTGAGGTTGAAAAAGTTCCCTGTAGTCGGTCTTCAAAGAGAAACTATTTGAGGTTTAATTTGTTCCAATAATTCTTGGGTGACCTTGTCCGAATCTATGCCTTCGGCCTCTGCCCTAAAGTTCACGATGACCCTATGTCTCAAAACCGGGTAGGCAACATGTTTTAGGTCCTGTATGGTAACCGAAAAGCGGCCTTCCTGCAAGGCTCTGGCCTTGGCTGTCAAGATCATGGCCTGACCTGCCCTGGGTCCTGCGCCCCAACCTACCCACTGTTTTACAAAATCGGAATTGGAGGTTTCAGGGCGTGTGGCCCGCACCAAATCGCTTACGTAACCTATAAGATCATCGCTGATATATACCTCACGGACCAGTTCCTGCAAGCGGATGATTTCCGGTCCACTGATGATTTTTTCCACTTTGGGCCGATGGGTGCCCGTGGTATTTTTTAAGATCGTCTCTTCTTCTTTTGCTGACGGGTAGCCAATCTTTATATAAAAAAGAAAACGATCCTGTTGCGCTTCGGGTAGGGGAAACGTACCCGATTGTTCAATGGGATTCTGCGTCGCCAAAATAAAAAAGGGTCGGTCCATTTCATAGGTCTTCCCGGAGTACGTCACTTCAAATTCCTGCATGGCCTCCAACAAAGCGGCCTGGGTCTTTGGAGGGGTCCTGTTTATTTCATCGGCCAAAACGATATTGGCAAAAATGGGTCCCTTGTTGAACTTAAAGAATTTTTTGCCCGTGGAGTGGTCTTCTTCTAATATTTCGGTGCCCACGATATCAGAAGGCATTAGGTCTGGGGTGAACTGAATCCTGTTGAACTTTAAGTCGATTGCCTGGGAGATTGTTTTGATCAATAGGGTCTTGGCAAGTCCGGGCACACCTTCCAAAAGGGCATGGCCACCTGCGAGAAAAGTGATGAGCATATGCTCTATGGTTTCCTCCTGCCCCACTATGACCTTTCCTATTTCCTTTTTCAGCAACGGTAGTTTATCCGTCAATTTCTTTACTTCCTGTTCCGCCGCCATTAAATTTTTATCCATGTACTTTTCTTAAGATGTTAGTGCATACATTACAATGTTGACCCCAAACCGGGTATTGTCGTTCTTGTACCACCTTTTATTTCTAAAATCATAATCCCATTCACAGCCATAATCCTTATTGCTATACAAGACCCCTATTCTTCCGTTGACCTCGATCGCCTTTAGGTATTCATGAACCAAATCGTCTCCCCAACCGTTCAATTCTTGGGAAGTAGTAGGAGGCCCATCCTCAAAATCAAAAAAGATGGTGTACAGTTCATGATCGTTGGGAAGTTTCACCAAAGCATCGTTCCCGAACAGCTCCCCCATTTGCCGCTCAAAGGATTTTGCAAAAAGCCCATCGATGTCATGGTTACAATCGTCCACAAAGACAAAACCGCCATTATCAACGTACTTTTTAAAGTTTTCCCCTTCCTTTTTTGAGAACTGCACCAATTTATGGCCAGATAGATAACAAAAGGGACATTTGAAAATATCATCACTGGCCAAGGGAACTATATTCTCTGCGGTATTAACCTGCAGGGTCGTATACTCGACCAAGGAATTGAGCAGGTTGGAGGGCATTCGTTGGTCCACATCCCAATCGCCGGATTCATATTGTAGTCGGGTAAAGAAAAAATCGTTGCTCAACTTTGGTTCCACTTTTAAAAAACTACCTCAAGGTTCATTCCCGTACTCGCAAAAAGAAAAAACTGGCTGCCTTCCGATAAAATAGGGCAACCAGCTTTTTAACTTGTAAGCTTTATACGGCATCTGACAAGCTCGTAAAGGTAAAGTCCCTGATTTTCATGTAGGGAATCAAATTACCATTGATACGGACCTGCTCTCCCAAGGTTTCCAAATTATTCAACATAATGATCGGGCTTTCATTAAAGCGAAAGTTCTTCACCGGATACTTTATTTGACCGTTTTCAATATAGAACGTTCCATCCCTTGTAAGTCCGGTATACAATAAAGTTTGGGGGTCTACGGTACGGATATACCACAAACGGGTAACCAAAATGCCTTTCTTGGTACTTTTGATCAAATCCTCCAAGGAAGCATCGCCCCCGCCCATAATAATGTTATTGGGAAACGGTACTGGTTCCACACCCTGTTCCTTGGCCCAAAAACGATCATAGGCCAAATTTTTGACCACACCGTTTTCAATCCATACTGTTTTTCTCAACGCCTGGCCATCCTCGCTCCAAGTACTTGTAGGAACTTCAGGGTGCAACGGATCGGACCAAAGACTTACTCTTTCGTCCACGATTTTATCGCCCAATTTGGTCCCACCACCTTCCTTGGACATGAAACTTCGGCCTTCATCCGCTGTACGGGCATTTAGGGATCGGGCCATATTACTGATAAGGTCCTCTGCCGCGGCAGGTTCCAAGATAACCGTGTACTTTCCAGGTTCTATGGCCTTTGCTTCCCTGGACATGACCGCCTTGTCGATAGCTACCTTGGATGCTTCGGACGCATCGAACTTACCAATATCGTTGTAATCCCTGGATACCCAACCGGAGCCTGTTCCGTCATTGGTACGCATGGTGACCGTAAAATCTACATTGGACGATTTGTTGTAGGCAAAAAGCCCCTTGGAATTCAACATGGCGTTAAAACCATAGGAATCGTCCAAAAATCCAGCAGCGGTAACATCCTTTGCTGCGGCGGGTTCAATACTGTCATTTGCTACTGATGCCCTGTATTCTGGGGTGATGTTTGCCGTTGCTTCCACAAAATTTATGGCCTTGTCGTACGTTTGTTGCTCCAAGGGCTCCATAAACTCAGGATTCTCCGGGGAAAGTTTTGCCAATTCCTCAGCTCTTTTCACCACCTTTTCCAAGGAGGCATCATCAAACTCATCGATGGTCGCCGTTCCAGATTTCTTACCAAAACTGGATTGTACCACCAATGATTGATTGGATCTATGACCTGCGGTGGAAACCGTATTCCTGGCGTAGCGAATATTTCCGCTCTCCTCTCCACTTAAATTTATTTCACATGTATCGGCCGTGGAAAAGCTCAACGCTTTTTCCATTATTTGTCTAGCCTCTTCTTCTGTATATATTGCCATTTTCGAAATTTTGTATTAGGTCTGGTTTAAATGGTACGACCCGTGTTGATTACATTGATATCGTCAAACCTTGTAGTAGAACTACCATGGGATACGGCACTCACCTGTGAAGGTTGCCCTTTTCCATCAAAGAAGGACCCGAACATACGGTAATCCCCCTCATCACAAATCTTGGAACAGGAATTCCAAAATTCCTGGGTATTGGATTGATAGGCCACATCGTTCAACATGCCTACGATTTCACCATTTTTAATTTCGTAGAATACCGTACCCCCAAACTGGAAGTTGTATCGTTGCTGGTCAATGGAATACGAACCACGCCCGGCTATATAAATTCCCTTTTCTACATCCTTGATCATATCCTTAATAGAATATTTTTCCTTTCCGGCCTCCAAGGAAACGTTTGGCATACGCTGAAACTGTACATCGTTCCAACTTTGGGCGTAGCAACATCCGTGCGATTCGTTTTGGTCGATGATGTTCACCTGATCACGAATGGCCTGATAATTGACGAGGATTCCATTACGGACCAAATCCCATTTTTTGGTCTTCACACCTTCATCGTCATACCCTACGGCACCCAAACTGCCCTCCTGAGTCTTATCCGCAACCAGGTTGACGATATCGCTACCGTATTTGAAGTCGCCAGACTTCCATTTATCCAGCGTGGCAAAACTGGTACCCGCATAGTTGGCCTCGTAGCCAAGAACGCGGTCAAGCTCCAAGGGATGCCCTACGGATTCATGTATGGTTAGTCCCAAATGATTGGGCTCCAATACCAGGTCGTATTTTCCTGGATCCACAGATTTGGCCGAAAGCATTTCCTTGGCCTGTTTAGCCGCCTGTACGGCATCCTCAACAATATCATAACTTTTACTATACAGCGTAATTCCGGCGGGACCCTCTAGTTTTTCCGAAGCAAGTCCGTCCATATATTCATAGCCCATACCCATGGGTGCGCTCATGGCCTGGCGAGTCTTGAATTTCCCTGCCTCCCTATCTACGGCCGTAACGCTAAATGTGGGCCAAATACGATGTACGTCCTGGTCTATATAAGATCCGTCCGTCGAAGCAAAATATTTTTGCTCATTTACCATAAACAAGGCAGAGTTCACAAAGTTGGCACCATTTTCCATGGCCGCGGCATTGGCACTTAACAACAAGTCGACTTTTTCCGAAACGGGTACATCCTTAAAATCCTTTGTCAATGGAGTTTTCCAAGACACCTCCCCGTGTGCCTGGACCGGAGCCAATTTTACGGGTTCCTTTTGAATTTTGGAATTCGCCTTGGCAATGGCTACGGCCTGCTGGGTCGCTTTTTGGATTCCGTCCTCCGTCACATTATTGGTAGAGGCAAATCCCCACGTTCCATTGGCGATTACACGTATACCTATACCAAAGGATTCCGTATTTACAACATTTTGCACCTTGTCCTCCCTAGTGAACACATATTGGTTCAGGTACCTGCCAATACGGGCATCCGCATACGTGGCACCTAAGGATTTAGCGGTGTTCAAGGCAACATCCGCCATTTTCTTTTTTAGGAGGACGTCCATCCCCGGTTCCAAAAGCGCTTCTGTTTCAATTACATTGCCCATCATGCTTGCAGGCACTAATAAGGAGGCTGCACCCATGCCGGACAATTGTACAAAGTTTCTTCGTTTCATCTGTTTGAGTTAATTTTTTACTTAGTCAGAATTCCATAAGTCACCATGATCACATAGTGATTTCGATTTTACCTTACTTTAGGAATAGCTTTAAAAATAGGGAATTAAAGATATAAGTGCGATTCCCATTTAGATTTTATTAAGAACATTTTATGAAATTCCTATCATAATCTAAAATTTAATGGGAATATGAAAAATGGTTGGTCGTGGCTTTTGGCACCCTGAATCTGGGCAAAACGACCTCAGAACCAGAAAATTGAAAAAGGCCAAAAGACAAAAGGGTGCTTTTTTTGTTTTTTAGTTGGTATATGTGAAATTTGAAATTATATTTGCAGCCGCATTCCCTATAGCTATAGGGGCGTAAAGGTACCTTAGCTCAGTTGGTAGAGCAACGGACTGAAAATCCGTGTGTCCCTGGTTCGATTCCTGGAGGTACCACTTAACGCAGCGAACCCGCTCCTTCAAGAGCGGGTTTTTTATTTTCCTGATTTTTGGCAAGCTTGATTAATCAAAAAAAAAGGGAAATAAAAACTCAAATCACGTTAAGTTTCCCAAGGATTCAACCCCTATATTACCACCATCCCCACATTAACCGTATCTTGTATGCATTAAACACACTATTTATTTTGATGCTGATACATGATGAAATTCCCGTTGAAACGCTGGAAAGCTTTTTGGCCGAGCGTCAATGGCTGCAACCCGAGGAAAAAATCGAAAAATTGTCAAAAGCGGGTGAGGGAAATATGAACGTGGTCGTAAAAATCAATACCAATCAACGTTCCTTCATTCTAAAGCAATCCCGGGAGTACGTACAAAAGTATCAGGATATTCCTGCTCCCATTGAAAGGATTGCCGTGGAACAGGCCTTTTATATAGCGGTAAGCAATAAAGAACTGCAAGCGCATTTTCCAAGAATTTTAGGTTATGACAAAGACGCCCATTTACTTTATATGGAAGATTTGGGTGATTGCAAGGACATGACCTTTTTGTACCACCAACGGAATGTTGACCAACGTCAATTGAATACCTTGGTCGAGGTACTTTACAAAATACATAGCAGCAAGGCTCCCAAGGATTTTCCAGACAATATGGAAATGCGTCAACTCAACCACCAACACATTTTTGTGTTTCCGTTTATGGAAAACAACGGGTTCTCGTTGGATACCATTCAAAAAGGATTACAGGATTTGGCAGCGCCCTATAAACGGCATTCAAAATTAAAAGGGATCATTGCCGGGCTTGGAAATCGTTATCTCAGCAAGGGCAACACCTTGCTGCATGGGGATTATTATCCGGGAAGTTGGATGTCCAAAAACGAGGAAATCTATGTCCTGGATCCCGAATTTGGTTTTTTGGGTTTCCCCGAATTCGATTTGGGCGTCATGTCCGCCCACCTCATCATGGCAACACATGATGCGACCTTCGTGGATAGTTTATCCAAAACGTATCCCGGTAAACATGACAAAAGGTTGATGGCACAAATAGCCGGTGTGGAAATCACGCGTCGGATTATCGGCCTGGCACAGCTTCCCTTGGAACGCAGTTTAAAAGAAAAGGAATCACTTTTGGCCATGGCCGAAAAACTGATGATGTCTAAATAGCAAACAATATAAAACAATCAATACTTAGTATTTAAAGTTCAAACATGGTATTAAAAAATCAAGACAATCTATGTTGCATTTTAAAAAAATGCATCACTTCGAGTAGATTTTTCGATTCGAATTGAGAAAAATTTTTATCGAGAAGCAGCATTTTTTCAGCGTTTAGTTCTCGATACGATTTTTCGCGCCTCAAAATCACTCGAATTGACGATACATTGGGCTTTTGAGGTGTAATTGTAAATCGATCTTAATTGAATAGTAAGAAGTGTATTCTCTCGATTCGAGATGACAGTCGGAAATTAGTTGACCCTAAAAGAGTATAAGCCTATGAAATATCATCATCCAAACCTAAGTAAATGTATTGTTGCCCTTTCGTTGGTACTGACGTTTTCATGTAAGCAAAACGAGAAGGAAACCCCGCTTATTCCGGCACCGAAAAATGCAGCATATACCTCGGATACCCTGCAACTCTCAAAAGAGGCCTATTATGATAGGGTCTTGGGTGCTTTGGTGGGTTCGGCCATTGGCGATGCCATGGGCGCAAGTACGGAAATGTGGCACCGAAAGGATATTCAACTGAAATACGGCTATATCACAGGACTTACCCCGGCGGAACGCGTGCAGTCTCCGGAGGGCACTTGGGAAAACAACCTCCTTCAAGGCGCCACAACCGATGATACCCGCTGGAAATTTCTTATGACGGAATATTTTACGCAGTTCGAAGGGAAGCCAAATGCAACTTCCTTTTCAGAATTCATCAACGGCTATTACCGGCAACTTACCAAAAACCTTTCCGATACCGGAATAGCCGCCCAAACCGACCTTCTGGACGAAAAAATGGAACAAATCGATTGGATCAAGGAGTGGGCGCGGGTCTCACTGGCGTACCAAAATGGCATGAACGATTATACCCGTGCCCTCAACCGCTTTTATGGTGGTGAAATGTCCTGTGCCGGACAGTTGTATGCGCCCATGTTCGGGCTGATCGCCAACAATACCGAGGATGCCTATGCCCTGGGGTATGAACTTTCCATCTTTGACATTGGCTATGCCAAGGATATTACGGCCAGTGTATCGGCCATGACGCATATGGCCCTGCGCACACAGGATATGGATTCCATTTTAAACGTGGTTCCCTTTACAGATATCGAGGGCTATCAGGACAGCCGTTTGGTTGGCCGTATACCCTACAATATTTGGATGGCTTCCATCAATCAAATTCGGGGTATAAAAAAGATGGTCAAAGCCAGCGATACCCTGACTGAAAAAAAGTCCCATAGGACTGCGATGCCCGTACAGTATCCTGGATCGGCCTTGGAGTGGGAACAACAAGAAACGTCCTATGCCTTTTTGGAAAGGGAGCAAAAAGCCATTCCCTTTCATGCCGGGGAAATCTGGCAAATCCTGATTACCGGACTGGCTTTTGGCGAAGGTGATTTTTTAAAAACGATACAATACATCGTAAACTATGGCCGGGACAATGACACGGTCGCCGCCGTGGCAGGAATGGTTTTGGGTGCCAAGACAGGATACAACAAACTACCAAAGGATATCAAAGAAGAAGTCTTGAAGGTAAACCGTGACAATTTGGGTATAGACCTAGAGGCCATGGCCCAAGAAATCACGGTGTTAAAATACCCCTAATTCCAAATCCGCATCACCTTACTTTCCATAAGGCTGTCGATTTTTATTTCGGTGTCCGAAGTGTTTTCCATGGTGAGTTCCTTATAATCGGCATTGGGAAAGATTTGGTTCGTCATCACGTACTGGCCCTTATTCAAAAAGATTTCCAAGGACGATTGGTCCAACAGCATCCGCACCTCTATAGGGCCCTCAGGTACATTGGGAATGGGCATAAGTTGAATACCATTAACAAATTCCGATTTAAAATCCACCTTCCCGGATTTGGAACGGTCTAACGAAAATATTTTATCCTTTTGATTTACCTGAAGTACCAAACTATCGCCCTCCGGATTGCTAAATATCCATTTGCTGTCCAAAGCCTCCAAATGAAAACGAATCTCAGATTGGTTGCCGAATTTTAGGGGGATTTGGGTCTTTTGTCCCGGTTTTAAGGCCACAGGTTTCTCCGCATAGGAACGCTCCACGATTTCATCAAAATTGGCAATGGGGTAACTATACAGTTCCAAGGTTCCGTTGTTTTTATGGAGCGATAGGTTTCGGGGTATCGTGTTGGCACTTCGCCACACTTCGGTGGGCGTGTCACGGGCATAGTCCCAGTTGCTCATCCAGCCAATGAAGATTCGTTCGTTGTCTGGTGTATCATTATAGGTGACCCCGGCATAATTGTCCCTTCCCCAATCGACCCATTTTGTAACTTCCTGGTCCGTTGTAAAAGTGGTTCCATCAAAATCGCCCACAAAATATTGTGTGCCACTGCCGCCATTTGGGGCACCGGGATTGATGCTTATTAGGAGGACCCATTTTTCCGTATCGGTTCCCTCAACGTTCAATTTGAACATATCCGGACACTCCCAAACACCGCCATGGGCACCTTTGTCCTTCCCAAATTCGCTTACCTTTTCCCATGCCTTTAAATTATCTGATTGCCAAATCTGCAGGTGGTCCCCAGCGACCAATAGCATGGTCCAATTGTTTAGGATTGCGTTCCAAAAAACCTTGGGGTCCCTAAAATCGCGTATCCCTTCATTTTTAATTATTGGGTTTCCATCGAACTTGGTCCAGCTATCCCCGTTGTCCAAACTATAGGCGATTCCTTGTGTCTGATAATCGTTCTTGCCTGCTTTCTCGCCCTCCATATCATGATAGGTGAAAATGGCAACTAAGGGCGGATTTTCTTCCGTTCCAAACCCAGATGTATTGTTGGTGTCCACAACGGCGGACCCTGAAAAAATATAGCCATGGTCATCCGGAAACAATGCTATAGGTTTATGCTCCCAATGTAGCATGTCCTTACTTGTGGCGTGGCCCCAATGCATGGGTCCCCAGACGATATCATCTGGATAATATTGATAGAACAAGTGATAGATTCCCTTATGATATACCAAACCGTTTGGGTCGTTCATCCATTTTTCCTCGGGAGAGAAATGAAACTGGGGCCTATAGTCTTCGTTGTAATAAGAAGTATCTACCGGGTCTTCCTCGACTTCATTTTTTGGGGCTTCCTTACAAGAGTTGAGCAACAAAAAAAACAAAAATATTGGGGTGGTGAACTTTAGCATTTGCAAGATTTTATGATTTGGCCATTTGCGACCTTCATACCTAAAATACTACCTTTGTAGAGATGTCACAAAAAATATTATCATTTCTGATTTACCCTTTCCTATTTCTATTGCAATCCAATGCAATGAGAGCCCAACGTAGCTTGGACAATACCCTGAAATTGTTGAATAAGCAATCCGTACCCTACATCCAACCGGAGAACTTGGAAATGAATGATTCCATCGTCTTATTGGATGCGCGGGAACTAGGCGAATTTGAGGTAAGCCACTTAAAAAATGCCATTTGGGTAGGAAATTCAGATTTCGACCCTGCCAACATGCTGCAAACGATTCCTAAAAAGGACCAACCCATTGTAGTGTATTGTTCCATAGGCGTACGTTCTGAGGATATTGGTGAAAAGCTACAGGAATTGGGCTACACCGATGTAAAGAATCTCTACGGTGGCATCTTTGAATGGAAGAATCAAAATGGAACCGTCTATAACCCAAAAGGCGTTGCGACGGACAGTGTTCACGCTTACAACCGTTTATGGGGAAGATTATTGAAGAAAGGTGTTAAGGTATATCAACCTTGAACGACCAAAGACCTGAAAAAGCTATTTTCCTTAACAACATTAAACACTTCTTACCCTTGGGCATCCTACAGACCAATAAAAACGAAAAGGACGAAAAAACCATAGACTTTACCTTGGCAAACAGCAAGAATTTGCTACTTATCTTTACCAGAAACCCTGAACTTGGCAAGGGAAAAAGACGTTTGGCGGCCACGGTAGGCGACCAAACGGCCTTGGACATCTACAACTTTCTCCTGGACCATACCGTAAAGATCACTTCTGGATTATATGCCGAAAAAATAGTCTACTACTCAGAGGAAATCTGGGAAGAGGACATTTGGGACCAAAGGATTTATACTAAAAAACGACAAATAGGTACCAATTTGGGTGCTCGGATGCTCCATGCCTTTCAGGACGGGTTTTCCCGCGGTTATGAAAAGATTGTCATCATTGGGAGCGATATGTACGACCTTAGCCAAGATGACCTGGAAAGTGCCTTTAGGGTTTTATCCCAAACCGATTTCGTGATAGGTCCGGCAGCGGACGGAGGTTATTATTTGTTAGGGATGAAAAAGCTAAAACCCGAACTTTTTACGGATAAGGATTGGGGAAAGGATACCGTTTTGGAATCGACCCTTTCCGATTTGAAAAACGAAAAAAAAGTACTTTTAGATATCAGAAACGATGTAGATCATTATGAGGACATAAAGGACCATCCGGCCTTTGCCCCATTTTTAAAAAATAGATAAGTATGCAAAAAAAGCAATTGGAAGAATCCGTAGCGCACTTGAGATCAAAGGGTTTTGACAACCCTGAAATAGGAATTGTACTGGGTACCGGACTGGGAAGGTTGGTCGATGAAATCAAGGATCCCATTGAGGCCCACTATAACCATATACCTTTCTTTCCCTTGGCCACGGTTGAATTCCATACGGGAAAATTGGTTTTTGGAACCATCGAGGATAAGAAAGTAGTGGTCATGCAAGGCCGTTTTCACCTCTATGAAGGGTATGATTTCCTAGATATCACCTACCCCATCCGGGTGATGCATATGCTCGGTATCACCAAACTCTTTATTTCCAATGCGGCGGGGGCCATCAACCTCGATTTTAAAAAGGGGGATATGATGTTGATCGAGGACCACATCAACCTACAGGGCGGATCTCCCCTTGCTTTCAAGAACGTGGCAGAATTTGGACAGCGTTTTGTGGACATGTCGCAGCCTTATGACAGGGACATGGGACAAAAATTGCTCTCCATTGCCAACGAACATGGCATATCGTTAAAAACAGGGGTCTATGCCTCCGTCGTGGGCCCGCAGTTGGAGACCAAGGCGGAATACAGAATGTTGAAAATTTTAGGTGCCGATGCCGTGGGTATGAGCACCGTGCCGGAGGTCATTGTGGCCAACCACTTGGGACTGCCCATTGTGGCCGTATCCGTTTTGACCGATGAATGTGATCCGGACCATTTAGAACCTGTCAATATATCGGAAATCATTGCCATTGCCGAAAAGACCGAACCTAAAATGGTAAAACTCTTCCGGGAACTTATCAAACAATTTTAATAGGGGGTCTCCCTATGTTGAACTAGAAATGCAAAAAGAAGTTCCCAATATCAGTATCATCATCCCTGTGTTGAACGAGGAAGACTATATACAAAGAGTATTGGGGAAAATTTTTGATCATTCGACCACGACCCGCATAAAGGAAATTTTGGTCGTAGACGGTGGCAGTACGGACCAAACTGTTTCCTATGCCAAAAAATTGGGCGTCCCTGTTATTTCCAGTCCCAAAGGACGGGCTCGGCAAATGAACTTGGGGGCCAAAAAGGCCCAAGGGAAAGTTCTATATTTTATTCATGTGGATAGCTTGCCTCCTTTTGGTTTTGACCAAAAGATCATCGATTCCTATACCAATGGAAAAAAGGCAGGATGCTTTAGGCTCCGTTTTGATACACCCAGTCTTTTTCTTGGGTTTTTCGCGTGGTGGACTAAAATCAATCGGCCTATTTGTCGCGGTGGGGACCAATCCCTTTATGTTGGAAAGGAACTTTTTGAAACCCTGGGCGGATTTGATCAAAGCTATAAGGTTTACGAGGACAACGAATTCATAGGGCGCCTGTATAAAAGGACCTCTTTCAAAATCATCAATGATTATGTGGTAACCTCGGCCCGTAGGTACATGCAGAAAGGTATGGTAAGGTTACAATACCACTTTGCCGTTATTCACTTAAAACACTATTTGGGAAAGGGTCCTGACACCTTGTACGATTATTACAGAAGGAATATCGCCTTGTAACTATCGTTCCTCAAAATCCAAAATAACGCCTTCGGAAATCCATTTGGCCAATGCCTGTCTATTATCAGGATCCAGAATACGGCGCTGGTCCTTCTCATTGCGAATGTTCCCGATCTCGATAAAGGTCATGGCTGGGTGCGTCTTTTTTACCAAAAACAGCGAGGTACGGTCCTCAAAAGTCCCGGAATAGTTTCTGTTGGGCTGGTACTGCCTGTATTTTGCCTCGAAAGTCTTATGGATACTCTCTGCCAAGCGCTTCCCATTTTGGCTCTTTTCGTGATGGTAAAAGAAAACATCGATATTCTGCCCCTCGCTCCTGCTATCCACATGGGTGACGATGAGTCGCTGGTAGGCGCCTTTGTTCTGCTTGTACAGATCGTTCACAATATCCACGCGCTGTTGCAGCCTATCCAGTTGGTTCAATGGAATGACCTTGTCTGGGTATGCGACCTCATCACGGTCCATTTCCAAAATACGCTCTTCCCGTATACCATCGTTTTCATCCCGGATGATAATATAGACCATGGCTCCATGGGCCAGAAGTTCCTTGGCCAAACGCAAGGTGATGTCATAGGCATACTCATCCTCAGATATGGATTTGCCCTTATATACGGCCATCGCACCGGGGTCTGGTCCACCATGACCGGAAACCAAGTAGTAGATGGCCCCTTTCAACCGTTCACTTTTAGAAAGTACCGTTTTATGGTCCTCACCAAAAATATCGTAGGTCTTAGAAGCTATTTCCTTCACTTTCTTGGCTTGTTTTTGAATAGAATCCACAACGGGCACCGTGTCAAGCTCCACTTTGGGAATAATATAGGTTCTACCCTCCAAAAGATGCAGGCTGTCCCGCAGGTTATCCATATTGATGTCTATGAATTCATGGTAGTACTCATACGGATTTACCCCATGTTTTCTCAATAGGGAATAAATACCATCGCCCTTTTCTGCGGTAACGGTGGCCAGGGTATCCTGTCCATAAATAAGAAAGTAGTGTGCAAAAAAAAGAAATACAAACAAGAAAGACTTACGCATCATACCTTTCACAAAATCAAAGTCCGTGCCGAAGAATCCGTAAAAAACCTCTTAGTTTTCAAGATCCAAATTGGAGTAATCCTCTAAAATACTATCGTTCAACAAACCCACCAAAGGTTTCTTTCCCGCTTTTAGGCTGAACCCACCTTGCAGGGCTTTGGAGCCATCGTTGAAATTTAAAATGACTATGGGCGGAATCAAGTTGTTGGCCAAGTACAGACTGGCATCATCCTTAAAGGGATTTGGCTCCTTATTGCCCTTCAATGGCGCTGCGCCATTTTTTTGAAGTACGTTCTCCAAAACTGAAGCCAGCTGTCGGCCTTCCCTACTTTTGGCGTTGTGACTTATACTAACGACCGAATTTTCAAGGGTTCCAAAGGAGTCTTCCATCAAAATCACCCGTTGGTAAGCACCGTTATGCCTTAAATACTTTTTATTGATTGCGCTGGAATAATTACCGTATAGCTCCTTTTTTTCCAACTTGGGAAGCGAATCCAATGCCATACTTCCTATTTTGGAGTCTTCCAGAAGATACACCCTTGCCCCTCTTACCATGAGGTCATTCGCCAACTGCAGGGTCAGTTGATCAAATCGTTTTTTAGACTCCCTTCCACCAGAATGTAAAAAGTAATAGACCATATTTTGTAAGGTGGTATCCTTTTGGCCCATCAAGGACAACTGCGTTTCGTTGAAAATGGGCGCTTCAGAACCTTCGCCCGTGTCAATTCGGACTCCGGTCAGCTTGAACGAATCGGGGGCATCGGGAAGAATGTAATCCTTTCCCACGATCAGCTCGCTTCCGTTCTTGATGTTATCGGCATTCAATTTTAGAAACTGCTCATAATATTTAATGGGATGGATTCCTGATTGCCTCAAAACCGAAAAAATGCCATCGCCCGTTTTGGCTACGATGGTATTTGCCGATGCTTGGGCCGAGGTGGTATGGTTGGTCAGAAACAGAAAGCAAATGAATAAAATCCTTAAAAGGAAGGTTGGTTTTTGGCTGTACATGTTGATAGTGTTCTTACTACAAAGATTATCAAAAATAATAGCCTTGACAAAGCGGCGGCATAACTTATTTCAAAAACAGGTGGTTTTGGACGGATAACCCATTAAAATAGGCATTAGCATTATACTAATCCTTATGTAACTTATAGTAATTGGCGATGATGGCCTGGGAAGGTTTGTTTTGGGGCGTAAACCGGTTGTCCTTTTCCCCACCGGATTTCTCATGCTGAATGAACCATTTCCAAACAAAGCCCCCCGCAAACCATTCCTCTCCCCAAAACTCCTCAAAAATGGCCTTTTTGGCATTGGACTGACCTTCCATGTTCACTCCTTCCTCGGTACGGTCTACCAGCCATGGTTTCTTAGCCGTAAAATCCATACTTCGATAACCGTATTCCGTGAAAAGTACAGGTCTTTGGGTCTGAAGAGCCAAGTCTGAAATTTTCTGTTTCCAAGGCTGCCAACCTAATTTAAGTTCCTCAACTGAAGGTGTTTTGGATTCCGAAAGGGGGAAATAGGCATCGATACCTATAAAATCCAATTCTTTCCAAAAGGGGGTTCTGGCATATTCGTCCCAATTGGCAGCATAGGTCAATTTACCGGAATAGATTTTCCGGATTTTCGCGATAAGCTCGTTCCAGTATTCCGGCCGATTCTTCACAAAGGTTTCCAGTTCAGTACCGATGCAAAAAATAGGTGTTTTGGTTTCCTCGGCCAGCTCCGCATAATTAAGGATAAATTTATCGTAAGAAGCCTCCAAGATTTTCCAGTCTTCAGGCGATTTCATGTTGATGGTGCCTGTAAACTGTCCGCCCCCGATCCAAATCTGTGGCTTTACCATAACCTGCAAGCCATTCTTTTTCAACATTTCGATGTATTGCTTGGCACCTTTTCTGGTTTCCCCGAACCACTGTCTTTCCGTATCAAAAATAATTTCGGGCGAAGCCAGATTACGTATAAAACCAAAGGGCATTACTGCCGCACTATTTGCATGGATCTTTATTATCTCGTCAACGTGGGGCTGGGCCGCCTCTTCTCTTGAGGCGACAAAACTGACACCATTAAACTTTTTTTGTGCCTTACTGGTACAGCAAAACTGAAGAAAACAGAGTAATAACAGGCCTAAGTTCCTCATAATTAAAGATTATGAAAACTAAATTAGCAGATTTTCGGGCATGGCCCACCATGGTGTGGCCTAAATATTTTGTTAAATCCTTGGAGAATTTATCCAAGGGCAACCTAATCCAACCCATAGTATAAGTTGGTTTTCGGGAAAGGGCCTTAAAAATATTGACCGATACCGAAGACGATTCCGTTGGCGGCATCGGGTGTTATTCCGTAGCCGTAATCCACCCTAAAAATGGCATTGAAAATACGCTTGTGCATCACCCTGAAACCCAATCCAGGATAGATCCTAAGATTATCGGCATCCAAAAAATCATTAAAATCGCCTCCGGGATTTCGCCATGTGCCTCCGTCCAAAAATATATTCCCCTGCAACACAAAACTGTTCCTTTCGAGCAATGTATGCCTATATTCCGTATTGAGAACGATGGCGCCCGTTCCCCTGTCGATGGTATTCCCCACCCCGCGAATGTTCAGGTTATTGTCAACTGTAAAGGGCGCGAAGGGGCTGTTTACATTACTTGCCAAACCCAAACGGAGTCGGTTGGCCCAGTTGCCCCTGTTCCCAATTCTTTTGTAATAGGTAAAATCGTTAAACCCGATAAAGAATTGGGGGAGGTTGACATCCGAACTTCCCACGTATTGAAAATTCAACAGGCTTCTAAAGCCTTCCACATAATAATAGAAATAGTCCAGCCCATCATGGTCAAAAATAAGTTTAAACAAATGCTTGTCCACATTCAAGTTCAACGGCACTTGGGGATTGGTGGCGCCGGACAGATATTCATAATCCTCCACAAAGAAACTGAATCCCAGTTCCATCCTATTTTTTAGGTCGAATTCATAAAGTCCCAAAAGTTCCACTCCGGTGTTCCCATACCTATACTCTGCCGTACCACTGGAAAGGAACACGGGTTCCAAGGTTGAGAAGTTATTATAGTTAAAGGCAATGCCAAAATTATTGGTAAAAAGGTATGGGGCCCTAATCGCAAATCCATAGGAATTATAGACATCCAATTGATAAAATGCTCCCAAGGTAATGTTCCGTCCAAAAGCATTGAATTCCTGCAGCCCCACCCTAAAGGCAAAATCGTCATTGGAAGAACTGAACAAATTGGCAAAAGGTATGAGGGTGAAGTTTTCGTTGAGTACATACTGGACCTCATAATTCCCGTTTTCCGTTTGAGCGACCAGATAATAGGCGTTCGCTACGGAAGGCAATCGCTTTAGTCGCAGGATATCCCTTTCCATTTGGGCGGAGTCCAATGCCATGCCCTGCTTCATTCCTATGAATTTTTCAATGAAGGATTTTTTGGTACGCTTGGCATCGATAAACTCCAGCTTTTCCACTAGGGATCCTTGTCCGTTCATAAAAAAAGAAGAAAGCAGTATTCCAAGTACCAGGACCGATTTCAGTTTCCAAAATACGGAAATGGGTACACTCTGTACCCGATTGAAACAAGATAAAAAAACGTTCGATCCTTCCATTTTTTTGGTTCCCCAACCCTCTATGGGCATCGACAAAAAATACAACCTGATATCATTAGTATATGGCCCTTAACCCGATATTAAAAGTTTCCCCAAGTCCCGTATTGTTTCCCCGCACAAAATTGGTATACAATACTTCCAGATTTAAGGCCTTTGTCAATTGATACTTGGCTCCGCCTCCCAGTGCCGTAAAATCCTGAGCGAAATTATTGCCCAAATCCAATCGTTGGGAGTGTTGGGCAAGTACGAGCACGGTAAATTTACTGGAAGGAAAATAACTGAGGAACAACCCCGGGGTTAGGTTCAAACTGTTATTGGCAAAACTTTCATTTTGGTCCCCAAAACTCAATTCAGAATTTATTTCGCTAAAAAGCTGCCACTTTTCACCTGGAAAGGTATGATCATAAAAAAAGCGGTTTTGCCAGATGTATCCTTTTTGATCAAGAAAGATCCCGTTTTCCGTTTCGTTGTCGACCAAGGGAATAAAAAATGAACTTTGAATGGAAAAGTTGTTGACCGATGCTATCGGAACAAACTTAATGGAAGGGGCTATGGACGTTAAGCCCGATCGGGCCGTAGTCTCATCTCCGTCAAATTTGAATACTTCCAAGGCGTCCCTTCCCCCAATGACATTGGACCGGAATTCGAAAATCGCCCCTACGTTCCATCGTTTATTGTTTCCAATACCGGTATACGCCTCCAAGGTAGAGGTAAAAAAGGTTTGCCTAGGCTGCTTCCCCACGGCAAAAGTACTTTCGGTTTCCGTATACAGATTGTTGAACCATTTTAAATCATACTGTCCCTTTCCTATGAGTTTGGACGGGGTGTATTGCTGAATGTTGCTTTGGTTACTGATGCTGTCCTGCGCTGATATTCCAAAAAAGGTACAAAGGGCTGCTACCAGAGCCACTCTTTTAGTCCAAAATTGCATGTCTCTTAATGTTTAGAATTAGTTAAGGTCGTTCAAGGACCAGTCGTATGGGTAATAGGAAACTTTTGAATTATTGGGGAGCTTCTCGTCTCTATACCTGTTTATAAAATCAACTACGTCGCCTGCTTGTTCAAAATCGGTCTTGTACCACTCAAAAATCTGTGAGATCTTCACCTTGTTTTTGTTGACTTGTATAAATTGTGGATTGTTCAGGGCGAGTACCGTCTGGGCCTGTAACTGGCTTTCCAGTTTTTCGGGTACATAGGCCATATCGATAATGGGCGGACACCCCAGTCCGGCGCATACCAACACAAAGTGAAACCTGGCCTCCTTGGGGAATTCTGCTCGTAACATTTTGTTTTCTATGTCGTTCAAAGTCAACGACATTCCACCAATACTATGCTTATTCCTGTCAAAGAATCCGGGAATGTCCAAGGGTGATTTTAAGGGATACCCAGAGACGATACCGTCAAGTACCAGTAGGTTGTAAGCGTTGATCCAGAAGGCTTGGTAATTGCTTGCATCGGATTTTTGTACGGAGCTATTTTCGGCTTCCATAAGTATCGACCGTAAAGCCTCAGGATTTTTCTTTATGGCCGAATAATCGACACGTCCGTTTTTAACATAGAACTTAAAAAAAGCATCGGACTTGTCAAAAAATGTAGTGAGTTCCTGTGCCGGAAGGTTGTATGCCAACAAGAAAAAAAGGAGTATGGTTGGGACATTTAATTTCATAATCTAATTAATTTATAGTTGCACTTGGCTTGGCGTTATGTCGAATATTCGGCATATACCCTACAAAAAAAACTTCCTAACTCTTTTTTAAAGCTTTGCAGTATTCAATCAACGGAGCAAAATTCAAGGAAAAGAATCACAGAAAAATCACGTATGTATAACCTTTCTTGTTACCTTTTTGTAATCTTTCTAAATTACATTGCCACCGATAAGTTATAATTCACCTTTGCGACCAAACAAAAAATACAACCCACCATGCAACACATCGTCATCATTGGCAACGGTATTTCAGGTGTGACCTTAGCCAGACATGTTCGGAAACTATCCGACAAAAAAATCACCATCATTTCTTCCGAATCCGAATATTTCTTTTCACGAACCGCCCTTATGTACGTGTACATGGGCCACATGAAATTTGAACACACACAGCCCTACGAAAACAACTTTTGGAAGAAAAACAGGATAGAATTAGTAAACGGCTATGTTGAAAAGGTGCTTCCGGACCAAAAAACGGTGTCCCTTTCCAATGGCGACCTCATTAAATACGATGCCCTGGTCATCGCCACGGGCTCCAAACCCAACAAATTTGGCTGGCCCGGTCAGGATTTGAAAGGCGTACAGGGACTATACTCCAAACAAGATCTGGAGCAATTGGAAAAGAACGCTCCAAACAAGAATGTTTGCAAGCGGGCTGTCATTGTGGGTGGCGGGCTTATTGGTATCGAAATGGCCGAAATGTTGCGAAGCAGGGACATCCCGGTGACCTTTTTGGTGCGTGAGACCAGCTTTTGGAACGGGGTGTTGCCCAGTGGGGAATCGGAAATGATCAACGAGCACATCAGGGAACACCATATTGATTTACGCTTGGGTACCAATTTGAAAGAAATTCTATCCGATGAAAACGGCAAAGCAAAAGCCGTGGTAACGGACAAAGGCGAAACCATTGACTGCGATGTGGTGGGACTCACGGCAGGTGTCACGCCCAATATCGATTTTCTAAAGGATTCCGGCATAGAACTTGGAAAAGGGGTCAAGGTAAACCGAATGCTGGAAACCAACATAAAGGACATCTACGCCATTGGCGACTGTGCGGAACAGCATGAAGGAATCGGGCTACGAAGACCCGTAGAGGCCGTTTGGTATACGGGCAGAATGATGGGCGAGACCTTGGCGCAGACCCTTTGTGGCAACCCCACCGAATACAATCCGGGACACTGGTTCAACTCGGCCAAATTCTTGGACATAGAATATCAGACCTATGGGTGGGTGTTCAGCGAGCGTAATAAAAAAGAGTACGAGGAACATTTCCACTGGCGGCATCCCAAGGAAAAACTCTGTATCACCATAGCCTTCCACAAGGATACCCATGAATTTTTGGGAATCAATAACTTCGGCATCCGTCTACGACACGAACTGTTCGATAGATGGCTAAACGAAAAAAGAAGTGTCCAATATGTACTGGAACACCTTAAGGACGCCAATTTTGACCCGGAACTCTACGACTCTTATGAAGAGGCTATCATAGCTAAGTTCAATCAAGATTTTAACCAAAACATCCAACCTAAAAAGAAAAGTTGGAGGCGGATCTTAAAACTTGCCTAACCCAACCAACCTTTAAAAAATAACTTATATGAGCACTCTAGATAAAAGTATGTCATTGGCCGGGGAACCACCAAATGCCTTGAACACCAACCAGAAAATATCCGTATTGATAGGAATGACCGGACTGGGCATTCTCATTTTACAATTGTTCAATCTGCAATTGGGAAACAGTGCCCTTTGGCTAAGCATCTCCCTGCTGTTGATTTTCTTGGGCGTATTCCTATTCTCCCAAGCTGCCTACGCACATAAGCACGAGGGTATCAAAAACGATGGTGTATGGTTCAAATCCATTTCGAGCAGGGGTGTTTTGGGCTGGTTGACCGGGATTGCCCTTACTGGATTTTACATTGTACTTTATTTCTATCCGGAATATTTGGGTCTGGTACAGGACGGGGACAACAAGGGAGTGATTGCCCTGTTCGACCCTTTGAGCAAGGCTTTGAGCGGGAATCCTGCGAGTCAGTGGTTCGTATATGGAGCCTTATATACATTGGGCATACTGGCCTTTGGGATAAAATTTATGTGGAAATATAGGCATAATGGCTACCAGCGTCTGCGAACCATTAGTGTCATGTTCTTTCAAACCGCCTTTGCCTTTATCATTCCCGAAATTATGGCACGTCTGAACGGTGACCTGCCTTATTATGACCTTAAGAATATGTGGCCGCTGAACTACTATAATTTTGAGCGCTACCGGATAAACGGTTTTATCGATGCAGGGGATATTGGGTTGGCCATGTTGTTTTTTGGCATTCTTTCCATTTTTGTGATTTCACCTATTTTGACCTATAAATTCGGGAAACGATGGTACTGCTCTTGGGTATGTGGCTGTGGTGCCTTGGCGGAAACCGTGGGTGATCCTTTCAGACAATTGAGCGATAAATCCAAGTTCGCCTGGAAGGTAGAACGCTGGGTAGTGCATAGCGTGGTAGTCTTTGTAACCTTGATGACTACGGCCGTTATCTACTCCTATTTGGGGAACGACACCAGCAAATACTGGTTGACCAAAAGCACCTTTCTCATTGGGGTATCCGTAATACTGACCGCAGTTTTCGCTTGGGTCATGATCTTTAAAAGAGACCAACTTCAAAAAGATGCCCAGTACGGGGCCATAGGTTATTTTACCATTATCGCGGTGTTGATCGGTATGCACTTCTTTAGCGGTGATGGCAACATTTTCATATTCAAATCGAATACACTTAGGACTACGTACAGCTTTTTGATCGGGAGCATCTTTTCAGGAGTTATCGGTACGGGCTTCTACCCCATTTTTGGTAGCAGGGTATGGTGCAGATTTGGGTGTCCCATGGCGGCCATCCTAGGATTTCAGCAACGCTTGTTTTCAAAATTTAGGATAACCACCAACGGAGGCCAGTGCATTTCCTGTGGCAATTGCTCCACCTATTGCGAAATGGGCATCGATGTGCGGGCCTATGCCCAAAAAGGCGAGAACATTGTCCGGTCCAGTTGTGTGGGTTGTGGAATCTGCTCGGCCGTGTGTCCCCGCGGCGTACTCAAATTGGAGAACGGACCGCAAGAGGGTCGCATCAATCCTACCGAAGTACTTTTGGGCAATGATGTTGATTTGATGGAGTTGGTGAATAGAAAGTAGGTCTTAATAAGTATGTATATGGGTCCTCGACAGGCTCGGACTGACAAACGAGACTCGAATGTGATGCTGAACTTTGCGAAGCATAATTGAGATAAAAGGGTATTTACACCTCTAACATGAAGCAGTCGAGGCTAGACCGACAAATAAAAGACGAAATGTCACGCTGAGCCTGTCGAAGCGCATTAATTCAATTGAATGAAATTCTACTACGTATACATTTTAAAATGTTCGGACGGCACGTTGTACACTGGCGTGACCAATGACTTGGACAAAAGAGTAATTCAGCATCAAAATGGCTTCAGAAAAGATAGTTATACCTATTTAAGAAGACCTGTAAAATTGGTGTGGCAGATTCAATGTGAAAATCCATCCGAAGCGATAAAAATCGAAAAACAGATAAAGGGTTGGTCGCACCGAAAGAAACAGGCTTTGATAAATGAAAATTGGAGCGACCTTATTAAGTTTTCTAAAAATTACACGCAGTTTGGAAAAGGAGATTAATTCCTTTCCAATTGTCACGCTGAGCTGGTCGCAGCTTATACAACCAAAACTTCAACCTCATTAATAAGAAGTATTCCAAAAGCTTGTAAGTTATTGGTACTTTTACGACTGATTTCACTTTAACATGGCTAACCGCTATTTCCCTTTAAGATAATGACAGACATTAAGGTTATTATTCCCGCCTTTAATGAAGCAGATTCCATTGCGCATGTTATCCACGACCTTCCAAAATCGGTTTCGGAAATAATAGTTATTAACAATGCATCTACGGATGCCACCGTTGAAAATGCCCGTAAAGCCGGGGCTACCGTGCTTACGGAGACCAAAAAAGGGTATGGATATGCCTGTCTTTGTGGTATGGATTACATCGCCAAGCAATCCAAACAACCGGATATTATCGTATTTATCGACGGAGACTATTCTGACTATCCGGAGGAATTGGATAGGCTTGTAGCTCCCATTATTGAAAACGATCTTGATTTTGTTGTAGGCGCCAGAAAAAAAAGTTTGCGGGAGGAAGGTTCCATGACCCCGCAACAGGTTTTTGGCAACCAATTGGCCACATTTTTAATGCGTTTGTTTTTTGGCTCTAAATTTACGGATTTGGGACCTTTTAGGGCGATAAAATACGAAAGTCTCAAAGAATTGAAAATGGAGGACAAAACGTACGGATGGACGGTAGAAATGCAGTTGAAAATTTTGCGAAAAAAAATGGCATATACCGAAGTACCAGTGCGTTACAAAAAAAGAATTGGTGTTTCAAAAGTGTCCGGTACGGTAAAAGGTACTATCTTTGCCGGAGTAAAAATATTGGGTTGGATCTTTAAATACAGTTTAAAATAATATGGCACTTACCATCTCTTACATTATCATCGCGATCTATAGTATTGCACTGCTGTTGATCTTCTTTTACAGTTTGGCCCAATTGAACCTTTTGGTCAATTACCTTTCCCAAAAAAGGAAGAACCAAACGGCTCCAAAATTCAATTTATTGGATCCCAAGGAAATTCCTTTTGTTACCATTCAGCTTCCCGTGTACAACGAGGAATATGTAATGGAGCGTCTGTTGGAAAACATTGCCAAGATAGAATACCCAAAAAGCAAGTTGGAAATCCAGGTGTTGGACGACTCAACGGATGACTCCGTGGCAGTGACCGCGCAACGCATATCCGAACTTCAGGAAACCGGATTGGACATACAGCATATCCGCAGAACGGATAGAACGGGCTTTAAGGCCGGAGCACTTAAGGAAGGGCTTAAGATCGCCAAAGGCGAGTTCATCGCTATTTTTGATGCCGACTTTATGCCATCTCCAGATTGGTTGAAGAAAACCGTTATCTAC